>JAIXPL010000019.1 GCA_027486255.1 Comamonadaceae bacterium | reverse complement strand
CCAACCCTGCGCGAACTCTCCACCTCCACCGGTCACGAGGTGGCCGTTGGCAGCCAAACCCTCAAGTACAACAACACCAATCGTCTGGTCAAAAGTCCTTCATGGGAGATCGGTCTGCAAAAAACGGGCTACATCTCTGAGGCCGGCCAGTGCCTGGTGATGCAAACCCGGGTCGCGGGACGCAAGCTGATCATGGTCTTTTTGGACTCTGCTGGAAAGCTCAGCCGCATCGGTGATGCCGAGCGCGTGCGGCAGTGGTTGGAGAACAACCCCATGGCCCTGCAGCGTCCGGCGCTGCGCACCTCCGAGCCAGTCAAGCTGGTGGACGGCTGAAACTTCTTTTTTCCCACAAAAAACGGCGCCAAGAGCGCCGTTTTTCATGGGCTGGTGCGGGCTCAGGGCTTGGTTTGGAACTGCTTGCAGCCCAAGGAGGACGAGATTTCCTGTGCCGTGGCCTGCAGTTTCGGGAGCCAGTTCTCGTCCAGACGGTCGGCTGGCGCAGAGATGGACAGGCCCGCGATCAACTTGTTCTGGTCGTCGTAGATGCCTGCAGCCATGCAACGCACCCCCATTTCCAGTTCTTCATTATCTCGGGCAATGCCGTACTGGCGGGCCTTGGAGAGCTCGCGCTCCAGGGTGGGCAGTTGCGTCAGGCTGTTTTGCGTGTGACCAGGCAGGCCCGTGCGCGTGGCATAGGCCCGCAGGCGCTGCGGGTCGTCGAAGGCCAGGAACAGCTTGCCGACCGAGGTCAGGTGCAGTGGTGCGCGTCCGCCAATGGCGCGAACCACCTGCATGCCGGATCGTTCGCTGTAGGCGCGCTCGACGTAAACAATCTCATCGCCCTGGCGCATGCTCAGGTTCACCGGTTGCTGGATCAGCCGGTGCAACTCGCGCATGGGTGCCAGCGCGGCATCGCGAACGCTCAGGCGAGCCTTGACCAGGTTGCCCAGCTCCAGAAGACGCATCCCTAGGCGGTAGCTGCCGGCCATGGGGCGGTCCACGAAGCGGCCCACGGTCAGGTCATTGAGGATGCGGTGGGCCGTTGATGGATGGAGCCCTGACTTTTCGGAAATCTCTTTGAGTGAAACCGGCTCTTCACGGCCGGCCAGAATTTCCAGCAGCGTGAACATGCGTCCGATCACCTGGACGGTGGGTTCGACCGGCAGACTGGACGGATCGTCTTTTTTCATATTCAGCTTCACACTCCGGGCTGCATTTTACTTTGTGAAATTGCAGGAAGCTGACATTTGGCCGCGTCAGGGGCTCAGCTGGCGTCTATCCACTGTCCCCCGAGCAGTTTCTGGTTGGGCTGGAAGCGGGCCTTGTAGTTCATCTTGGGACTCTCGCCGATCCAGTAGCCTAGGTACACATAGGGCAAGTTCAGCCGGCGGGCCTGCTCGATCTGCCAGAGGATGCTGTAGGTGCCGTAGCTGGCCTTGTCCCCGGGCTCGTAGAAGGTGTACACCGCGGAGATGCCGTCCTCGAGCACATCGAGGATGGAGACCATGCGCAGCCGGCCCAGCGCGGCTGCGGTCTGGCCTTCGATGGCAGGCTCTGCAGGGTCACGGAACTCAACCAACCGGGAGTTGACCCGGCTTTGCAGCAGGAACTGGGTGTACTGGTCGATGCTGTCCTGGTCCATGCCGCCGCCGGCATGGCGGCCGTTTTGGTAGCGCAGGTAGAGCTGGTAGTGCTCAGGCATGAAGCACAGATTGAGCACCCGGGCTTCCAGGTGGGTTTGCTGCCTCCATGCCCGGCGCTGGCTCCGGTCGGGGACGAAGTGCTCCACCGGCACGCGCAGGGGCACACAGGCCTGACATCCGTCGCAATAGGGCCGGTAGGTGAACATCCCGCTGCGCCTGAAGCCCCGCGACACCAGGTCAGAGTAGGCCGCGTTGTGAATCAGGTGACTGGGTGTGGCCACCTGTGAGCGCGCTTGCCGCCCCGGCAGGTAACTGCAGGGGTAGGGCGCCGTGGCATAGAACTGCAGGGTCTGCAGCGGCAGATCTTTGAGGTGCGTCACGCGTGAACCATCAAGAAAGCTCAGACCAGTATAGGGGGCTGAATCGCCAGAGCGGCGCGGGCTGCGCCACCCGCTCGGCGACCTCCGCCACAAAGTGCGCACGGGGCAACTCTGCCGCCCCGAACGAGGCGAGATGGGCTGTATTTTGCTGGCAGTCGATGAGGTCCATGCCATGGGCCCGACAGAAGGCCACCAGCGCGGCCAGGGCGATCTTGGATGCATCGGTGCGGTGGGCAAACATGGACTCACCAAAGACCATGCGTCCCAGGCTCACGCAATACAGTCCGCCGATCAATTCGCCGTCCACCCGGGTCTCGATGCTGTGCGCCAGCCCCTCGCGGTGCAGGGCCTCGTAGGCTTCGATCATTTCCGGCACGATCCAGGTGCCGTTCTGGCCCTCACGCGGCTTGCCCGCGCATTGCCGGATCACCTCGCTGAAGTCCTGGTCCATAGACACCTCGCAGCCCGGCGTGGCCTGAAAGCGCAGCAATGTTTTTTTCAGTGATCGGTGCAGCCTGAAATGGTCCGTGCGCAGCACCATGCGGGGCTCAGGGCTCCACCAGAGCACCGGTTGCCCCGCACTGAACCACGGAAAGATCCCGTGGGCATAAGCGTGCCTGAGCGTCTCGACTTTGAGTGATCCGCCTGCAGCCAGCAGGCCTGGGGCGGGCGCGTGCGAGCTCCAGGCTTGTTCCACGGGCGGGAAGAGGTCGCCCTCGAGCAGCCAGGGTATGGGTTGGGGTGGGCGTCGCATGACAGGACGGTGGCTCAATCGGTCTGGTCGATGGTAGCGCCAAGTCCGCAGCGCCGCGTCGCTTGGGTCCCGTCAGCCTTGTCGGTGCAAGCTGACTCGGCCGCGGCTTGCCGGCCGATGGGCCCTATCACGGCCGCTTTTTAAAGTAGGTGTCGATCTGTGAGAAACGCAAGGAGTCGAGCACACACGGCTGCGGATAGTGCACAGATGCCCACACCCTGCAGAAACGGGTCAGGACCGGGAGGAGAAGAACATGAGCCATATCGCTGAACTTTTCAAGCGCATGCCGATCGAGGTCATCGTCCAAGAGCAGATCTACGATGCACGGCGCAAGCTGCTAGAGCATGAAGCTGCCGCCGAGCACCATGCTGCGCTGGCTGAGATGTACCGGAGGCGCATTCAGCGTTTGCTGCCGACGGGAACGCGCACGGAGACGGCCGAACTTGTCGAAGACCCCATCGCCATCGACCTCAAGACCGGCCGACGCCTGCGTGCCTGAGGCGGACGCAGGCGCTAGACCAGGAGCAGATGGCGCTATCAGGTGCGCCAGGTGGGCAGCGTCCAATTGCGCCACAGCGCCAGGCCCCTGAGCCCTGCTGTCAGGCCCACGCAGCCGATCAGCGCCAGCCAGCCTGGCGCCTGGGCCTGCCACAGTCCCACGTAAAGCCAGCCGCCCGCAAAAGCGCAGACTGCATAGGGCCTATGGTCATGGAAAGCGGAGGGAATCTGGTTGCAAACCACATCACGCAACACCCCGCCAAACACGCCGGTGATCACGCCCATGAGCACGCACACCACCAGCGGCAGGTCCTGCTGCAGGGCTTGATGCACTCCGGTGGCGGCAAACAGACCCAAGCCCAGCGCATCGGGCCACTGGATGGCTTTTTCGGTCAGTTCGAAATGGCGGTGGCGCAGGAAAAACATGGCCAGCAGGCACAGGGCCAGCACCCCCCAAAGCACGTCCACGTGCTGCACCCAAAAGAAGGGGCGATGGTCCAGCAGCAGGTCGCGCAAGGTGCCTCCACCAAAGGCGGCGATGAAGCCAACCACGCACACCCCCACGGCGTCCAGGCGCTTGCGTGCCGCCTCCATGATTCCGGAGAGGGCGAAGGCCGCCGTGGCCGCCAGCTCCACCACCAGGCGCAGGGTCTCGCCCCAGGCGTATGTGTCCATTTCTCAGCGAGGCGGGGCGGCGATGCCCAGGCGCTCGGCGCTCCACTTGAGCAAGTAGGCCCCGATCAGCGCGCCAATCAGGTCACCGATCACCATGTAGATCATCTGCTGCGGCGTGCCCAGCAACTGCGGCGCCATCAGGACCCAGACAAAGTGGTGCAGTAGGGCGTTGGCCAGGCAATAAATGGCGGTCACCACCGAGAGGTCGCGCAAGGACACCAGGCTCACCGATCGCCTGAACCACTGCTCGAAGATGAGCACGGCCAGCACGGGACCTGCAGCGGAGCAGAGCATGTTCACCACTCTCAGGAGCAGGGGATCCTGCGGGTTGCTCAGAAGGATGACCACGCCACCTAGCAAACCTGCCAGCAGGCCCTTGACCTT
Organism: Comamonadaceae bacterium; assembly: GCA_027486255.1. Taxonomy (GTDB): domain Bacteria; phylum Pseudomonadota; class Gammaproteobacteria; order Burkholderiales; family Burkholderiaceae_C; genus Polaromonas. The sequence goes on along the minus strand of JAIXPL010000019.1, from coordinate 49,169 downwards.
GCCCAGCAGCAGGACGTTGAGCAAGCGCAAAAAGGCCGGGAGGTAGACCAGGGCCACGTTGGGATTGATCTCGGCGAACGAGAACACCCAGTGGTTCAGCGTGTGGACCAAAGGATAGACCAGCCCCAGGCCCAAGACGAGGAGGATGTCCGTCACAATGCGACGCCTGCTTGCTGCTGCATGCTTTAATTTTTGCATCACTTCATTGCCGCATTGGCGAGAAACCACCGATTTGCGCACGGCAGCACCCAGGCCCAACCTCAGCGCCCCATGAGCACCCACTTGATCGACCTCAAGCGCTTGCGCGCTGCCTGCGCTGTTCAGGCCCTGGGCAGCACCGTGCAAGCGGCGCAGGCCCTGCGGGTGGCTCAGTCTTCGGTGGCCCGTGCCATCCAGGACCTGGAACGGGCCTGTGGCCAGGTGTTTTTCCACCGTGTAGGCCGGGGCATGCAAGCCACTGAAGAGGGCACATCCTTCTTGCATCGCGCCCAGCGGGCCTTGAGCTGCCTGGCGGTGCTGGGCGGCCCTGAGGGGCGTGTCGGTGTGCATGCCCTGTCTTGGTTGGTCAGCCGCTTTGCCATGGGCCTGGGCCTGAGACAGATGCAGGTGCTCAAGGCCCTGGGCCGCAGCTTGAGCCTGGCCGGGGCGGCAAATGAGTTGGGGGTGGGCACATCGGCCGTGCACCAGAGCCTGGCGCAACTGGAGCACCTGGCAGGGGCGGCCCTCTTCATTCGTTCCCGACGTGGCCTGCGCCTGACCGACGCTGGCGAGGTGGCGCTGCATGCCGTCAATCTGGCCTGGTCGGAACTGGAGCAGGCCCAGCAAGAGCTGAGCTGGCGGGCGGGTGCGCTGCGCGGCTCCTTGGTGATAGGCACCTTGCCTTTTTCCACGGGGTTGTTGCTGCCCAAGGCGGTGGAGTCCGTGCTGAGCGCCCACCCGGGTCTGGACATCAGCATCGTGGACGGTACCTACGACGTGCTCTTGCAACGGCTTCGGGAGGCCGAGATCGACGTGATGCTGGGCGCTTTGCGAACGGAAGTCCATGGACCTGACTTGCGGCAGGAGACCTTGTTCGAAGACCGGCTGGCGGTGGTGGTGCGTGCTGCCCATCCCCTGGCCCAGCGTACGGTACTGACCTGGACCGACCTGGCACATGCCGACTGGGTCATGCCCATGCCGGCCACCCCAGCCCAGAAAGTGTTCGAGCAGGCGTTTGCGGCGGCCGGCCTGCCCCTGCCGACCAGCCACCTGAGGGCCAACAGCGCCCTGATGATGCAGGCCCTGCTGGCGCAGACCGACCGCCTGGCCCTGATGTCGCCGCGCCAGGTCCGACGCGAGATCGAGGCGGGCTTGCTCCGGGAGTTGCCTGTGCAGGTGCAGCACGCCCCCAGGCCGATTGGCATGGTGCTGCGGGCCGACTACCTGCCGCCCCCAGGGGCCGGACTGTTGCTCGAGCAGTTCAGGGCTTTCGGCCAATCCTTGCGCGACCAGGCTTGAGGCCTCCTGCATTCCTCTTCAGAGGGGATTTAGGGTTATTGCGGAGCTTCATTCAGCGCTTTGCATAGCTCGTCCGGACAAGGCATTAGACGCGGCGGCCTGGCTTTGCGACTATCCTTGCATGGGGTGCGCTCTGTCATGGGCGCGAGTTCCATCTCAAAACCAGTCAACACGGAGACCTTCCCATGTCCCTTTCCCTGCATAAGCGTCAGCTCCTGGGCATGGCCGCCTCGGCCATGCTGCTCGGCGGCCTGCTGCCCTCGGCCCAGGCCCAGGACAACACCTTCAAGATCGGCCTGATCGTGCCCCTGACGGGGCCTTTTGCCTCCACGGGCAAACAATTGGAAGCGGCCGCGCGTCTGTATATGGCACAGAATGGTGCCACCGTTGGTGGCAAGAAGGTGCAGCTCATCGTCAAGGACGACACCGGCGTGCCTGACGTCACCAAGCGTCTGGCCCAGGAGCTGATCGTCAGCGACAAGGTCAATGTGCTCGCAGGCTTTGGCCTGACCCCCCTGGCCATGGCCACCGCGCCAATTGCCACGCAAGCCAAGACCCCCATGGTGGTGATGGCTGCGGCCACCTCCATCGTCACCGAGGCCTCGCCCTATATCGTGCGCACCAGCTTCACGGTGGCACAGGTGGTCACGGTGCTGGCCGACTGGGCCACCAAGAACAACGTCAAGCGCGTGGTCTCTTTGGTCACCGACTACGCGCCGGGCATTGATTCGGAGAGATTCTTCAACACACGCTTCCAGAACAACGGTGGCGTGGTGATCGAGACCCTGCGCGTACCCCTGCGCAGCCCCGATTTCGCGCCTTTCCTGCAAAAGGTGCGCGATGCCAAGCCCGATGCGCTGTTCACCTTCGTGCCGTCCGGGCAGGGCGCCGCCCTCATGAAGCAGTTCACCGAACGCGGCCTGGACAAGGCCGGCATCAGGCTGATCGCCGAGGGCAGCGTCACCGATGACGACATCCTCAACAGCATGGGCGATGCAGCTCTGGGCGTGGTCACTGCCCACCACTACTCGGCCAACCACAAGTCAGCCCTGAACAAGAAGTTCGTCGAAGCTTTCGGCAAGGCCAACAACGGCCTTCGCCCGAACTTCATGGCCGTGGGAGCCTACGACGGCATGCGCGTGATCTATGAAGCGGCCAAGTCCACCAAGGGCGGCACCGGCGACACCTTGCTCAATGCCATGAAGGGTCAGGTTTTTGAGAGCCCGCGCGGTCCGATGTACATCGACGCGCAGACCCGTGATGTGGTGCATAACGTCTATGTGCGCCGCGTGGAAAAGCAGGACGGCCAGCTCTGGAACGTGGAGGTTCAGACCGTCACCGACGTCAAGGACATCGGCAAGACCCGTTAAGCACTGGCGCAGGCCGCCTGCGCTTGTCCGACAAGGGGCCTTTGCCATGGCAAGGCCCCTTGTTTTTTCGCAGCCCTTCCCGTTCATGACAAGGGCTGCATGACCGTTTCAGTGAGACCAGCATGAGCCTTCCAACCCTGCTCCTCTTGCCGGGCCTGATGTGCGACCACACGGTCTGGCATCCTTTGCTGCCGAGCCTCTCGGCACGACGCACCTGCGTGGTCGTGGACCATGGTGATAGCGATGATCTGCAAGACATGGCCCGGCGGGTGTTGGCCACGGCGCCCGAGCGCTTTGCCCTGGCCGGCCACTCCATGGGCGGACGCGTGGCGCTGGAGCTGTGCCGGCTGGCGCCTTCGCGCGTGAGCCATCTGGCCCTGTTGGACACGGGCTATCTGCCACTGGCCAGTGGCGAGGCCGGCCAGGAGGAGGTGCGCAAGCGCCAGGCCCTGCTGGCCAAGGCGCGCGAGCAGGGCGTGCGCGCCATGGCGCGTGAGTGGGTGCAGGGCATGGTCCATCCGGACCGGCTGAGCGATGGACCGCTGATCGATGCCATCCTCGACATGTTCGAGCGCAAGAGCGAGGACATCTTTGAGAAGCAGCTTCGCGCCCTGGTTCGCCGCCCCAATGCCACCGACGTGCTGCAAGCCCTGTCCATGCCCACCTTGGTGCAGTGCGGGCGCCAGGACAGCTGGGCCAATGTGGCGCAGCACCAGGCCCTGCAGGCCCTCGTGCCGGGGTCAGTGCTGGACATCATTGAAGACGCTGGCCACATGGCCCCCATGGAGCGCCCCGAGGCAGTGTCTGCATCGCTCCTGCGCTGGCTGGAGATGGCGACATGAGCCTGTCTCAATTGCTGGCCGAGCGCGAGGTGCGCGCTGTGGTGATGGCCTCAGCCCGGCTGGTCGATGCCCAGGACTGGCGGGCTTTTGCTGACCTGTTCACCGAGGATACGCAGCTCACCCGCCCGGATGGCTCGCTGATGCAGGGGCGCGAGGCGGTTTACCAAGCTTATGCTGCGCGCAGTGCAGAGCGCCTCACGCAGCACGTGCTCTCCAACCACGAAGTCACTTGGGTGGATGCTCACCAAGCGCATTCGCGCTGCCTGGTGCTGCTTTGGAGCGGCAAGCGCTCGGACCCTGCACCATCACAAGGCCGTCCGGTCGATGCGCCGCAGCAGCTCGGTGAGTTCGTGGACACGCTGGTGCTCACGCCGATGGGCTGGCGCATCGCCCACCGGCAAGCGCGCTTCATGTTTCACCGCGCGAACTGAGGTCGCGTCTTCTTCGGCCTGCGTGCACGGCCGAGGAGGCAAAAATTCACGCTATAATCTTTGTTTCGATTCCTCAATAGCTCAGTCGGTAGAGCGCCGGACTGTTAATCCGTAGGTCCCTGGTTCGAGCCCAGGTTGAGGAGCCAGAAATCTTGAATGAAATCAAGGGGTTACGCCACAAGCGTAGCCCCTTTTTCTTTGCCCGCTTGCCAGGATATTGGACAAATATTGAACGCTGTCCAATATCCAGTACTGTGTGTGCGCGCATTAGCCGGTGAGTTTGGTGGCGTTGGGTTGCGCTGTTTCTCGCCACCGGGCCTTGATGTATTTCTCGGTGGTGGCTTTGCTGGCGTGGCCACAGAGCAGCTGGATGCGCTCGATGGGCTCGCCGGCCAGCCACATGTCGGTGGCGCCTTTGCCCTTTAAGTCGCGGAAGCCCCAGGAGGGCACGTCGGCCATGCCGGGCACTTTCTCGCGGGCCTTGTCTTGGGCGCGCTTGAGCATGGCCGAGACGCCGCTGTAGGTGTAGCCATGGCCCTCGAGCTACATTTTTCAGCCTTACTTAAACAGGTTAGGTAGTCCGGTCGCGAGGGGTGGCACCAGCGCAATGAGCAGCGTGCCTGCAAAAATGGCCCCCATCGCTGGCAAAACCGAACGGGCTACCGTGGCAATCGACTTCTTGAACATGGCAGAGGCAAAATAGATATTCATGCCTGCTGGTGGGCACAGGAACCCTACCTCCATCGCGGCCAGGAAAATGATGCCGAAATGGATGGGGTCGATGCTATAGGCCTTGGCCAGGGGCAGCAACAGCGGCACCAGCACCACAATGGCCGCATAAATTTCCATCAACGCCGCAGCGAAGAACAGAAAGACGCAAAGCACGATCAGGAACACGTAGCGGTTTGGAATAAAGTTTTGAACCCATTCGACGGCGCGGTCAGGAATACCGGCGTCAATCATGAAGTTGGTAAGCGCCAGTGCCATGCCCAGTATCAGCATTACGCCGCCAATAATCTGTGCACAGTCGCTAAAGGTACGGGCAAGCGTTTTTGTGTCCAGTTCACGGTGTACTAAGGCTTGCGTTAAGAGCGCGTAAGCCGCTGTCAGGGCTGCACTCTCCATTGGAGTCGCAAGCCCGCTGAGCAGACTGCCCAGTGCGACAAAGGGTGTTGCCAGTTCCCACTTGGCGGCCCAAGCCGCGTCCAACGCTCCGCGATACTCCAGTGGTGTTGCAGAGGGCGCATGTTTGTCGCGACGCAAGAAGCCGCCAAGCAACAGAAGGCACAACACCATTAGTAAGGCAGGCACAAGTCCTGCAAGGAACATGTCGGTGATGGGAACCCTAGCGATCACTGCATACAAAATCAAGGGCACCGAGGGTGCCAAGAGCACGCCCAGTGCACTCGCGCTAGTGACAAGACCGATGCCACGCTGCTCCGGACAACCCGCCCTCATCAACAAAGGTAGCAACAGACCACCCAGCGCCAGGATGGTGACGCCACTGCCGCCGGTAAAGGCGGTGAACATAGAACATAGAACCGCTGCCGCGATCACGCTGCCGCGCGCGCCACCGCCAAACACCGCCACAAAGAGTACGCTTAAGCGCTGGGCTGCGCCGCTTCGCGCCAGCAGCAGGCCTGCTAAGGTGTACAAAGGTAAGGCTGGCAGTGAGGCATTGACCGTAATTTGGTAATGACTCAGCGCAACGGACGCAAGCGGCAGTGCATCACCGGCAAAAAGCAAAAGCGATAGCCCACCCAGGACTGCAAAAACAGGCGCGCCGGCAATCAGCATGGCTGTAAGCACCACGAAGCCTGGAGCCAGTGCGAAGGGAGTGCCATCAAAGTGTGCGCCTAGAGCCCATCCCGCAAGCGGCAGTACCAAGGCAAGCGGCCAACGCAAGAAGGCCTGGGGGGTGCATCGTGAGCCCAGCCGAAAGCCCAGCAGCAGGAAGCCCAGTGGCATGCTGGCTTGTACCCACCAGATCGGAATGCCATAGGCGAGGGGCTGAGGTGCCGCCATTTCGGTGGCGACGAAGCGCCAACTCGCAAGTGCCAGCAGTCCTGCCAACAGGCTGCTTGCGCCTTGAACAAAACTCTTCACGAGCGCTTGTGTTCGTGCATTGCCCAACTGCCCGAGGCTCGAGCCCAGCGAAGTCAAGTGCCCGTAGCGCTCGGCCGCTACCGCCCCGAACATGGTCATGATGAGCCCAAGGTGTTGGACCAACACCGAGGCGTTCTCCACCCCGATCCCGGTACTCGCGCGCAGCACAATCTCCAGCATGGGGACCAGCACCATCAATGCAAGTGCCAATCCTGACAGCGCCTCGTCGAAGCGCCCCCATCGCGCAAATTGCATCAACGCTTCCCCGCTCGATAGGCGCGCAGGTGCACGAAGACCTCATCGAAAGTCTCGGCTGGCACCATGGCGCCACGAATGCGCGGATAGAGTTGTTCCGCCAGCGTGTTCCATTCGCGCATCTGAGTCTCGTTGGGGCGGTTGACGGTCAGGCCACGTTTTTGCATTGCCGTGACTGCCTCATCGACTTCCTTGCGCGCTTGGTTGCGCATGGCTATGCCGGCTTTTTCCCCAGCCTTGCGCAAGGCATCCTGGGCTGCGGGTGACATGCCGTCCCATGCCTTTTGCGTAACGACAAGTGCACCTACGATAGGCGCCCAGTTGATGTCCAGCATATTTTTGGCGGTCCCAAATACCTGTGTGGCTAACGCAAAGTAGGGTGTAGACGGCAACACGTCAATCATGCCGGTCTGGATGGCCGCCAACGCATCTCCCGTCTCCAGGGCGACCGGTATATAGCCGAGGCTCTTCATAATGGCCTGTTGCTCGGGTTCACTGCCCCAGGCGAAGAACTTGCGGCCCTTCAAATCGGTGGGGCTGAACGCCGCCTCTTTGCTAAAGAAGCGTACCCAACCGGCATCACCCCAACCGATGACGACGAAACCTTTGTCCAGAAAGCGCTTTTCCATGCCGATGCGCATCTTGTCCCGAACGTAGTCAATCTCCTCCCAGCTTCGAAACAATAAAGGAAGGTTTTGGAGTGCTGCGATGCTCGGCTCGATGTCGCGCAAGCCCACGACGGAGATCAGTGCCCCCTGCAACTGACCGATGCGCATACGGCGCACAATTTCAGCCTCGCCGCCCTGACTGCCGTCGGTGAATACCGCAAAGCGAGCGCCTGCGCCCTGTGCGGCGCGCCACGATTCCCCCAGCTCCAGTATCGACTGGTGGTAAAGCGAATTTTTGGGTACCACGCTGGCAATCCGCAGCTGTACCACTTGCGCTTGGGCGCTCATAGGTATCAAGAGACTTGCCAGGATGGCGAGTAGAAGGCGGCGAGGTGTTGGCATGGTTAGAACCGATCGTCAATCGTTTGGAGTAGCCACTGCGCGCGTTCGCGCATGACTTCGTTGGATAAGTTTCGATGTGTTTGCGCCACTTGCAGCGCCCGCTGCAGCAGCGCTTCAAAGCGTGAACGGTCGCCAGCGGGAAGAGCTAGGGCCTCTGCTTGCGAAACAAAGACCCCGGCACTTCGTCCAGAACCTGCTTGAATGGATCGGGCAAAGTAGTCTGCGGCTTTTTCGGAGCTACCGCCCGGCCGCGAGGCTTCCAGCGTGCCAAGCAAAGTGGCAAGCGCACCTTCATCATGCGAAGGCGCTAGTACATAGGCGGCTTGGGCCAGTCTAAATACCTGGGGCAGGTCGGCAACACGCTCGGGTTGATCCTTGCTCAGCGATATCGATGCGGCCCATGCCGCCGCAGTCCAATAGGCTAAACCCACTTGTTCGTTGCGAAGCGGGACGGCACGGTCGCTGGCTAGCGCCTCCAACAGCCCGGGTTGCTGCAAAGTCAGGGCTCGCAGGCCGTGTTGTTTCGCACGGTCGTAAAGGCGTGCCGCGCGCTGGCGCTGTTGCTGGGCGGCCTTGACATCGTATGTTTCCAGCTTCTCCGCTTCGAACGCAACGAAGGCATAGGCGTATTGTGTGAATCCACTGCTGACAGAAGTTGCCAGGGCGGTGTGTGCGGGCCTCTGCTCGAGCACCGATTCGGATAGCTTCAGATAAAAAGCGCTCGCCTCGCGCGCAAGCTGAAGGTCTTCCTCACCGGACTGCGTCTGACTTGCAAGGGCATCGGCCATCGCCAATGTAATAAGACTCTGGGTAGAGCAGGATGACAACAACACGCACACACCCACCATGCCCACCACGGAGGCGGAGCGCACATTGCTTTTTAGGCGATACAAAGTGAACAAAATTCGCCGCGGCATAACATGCTTGAGCACACAAATCCTATACATCTTTGCGAGGTTAGGGCTCGGCTATTTAAGTTTCATGACAACAGCAACTTCAGTCTCGTCTTCAGTCGACGCCAACCGGCGTGAGAGTTTTGGGCACCGCATTGCTACGCAGATTCCAGAGGCGATCAGCTGCGGCGCCGACCCCCCCTGGGCAGCGCCTGCCGTCTTGAGTACGCTCTAGCCGGGGCGTGCGCTTACTGGAAGGTTAAGGCCGGTTGGCCGGTAGGCCAGCAGAAGGCGGCGCCTTCGTAGTGCGATCGATCAAACAGTCGGGCGATGCATAAACCACGCGACCTTGGGCTCACTTTGGCCTGAAGGTCCTCAATAAAGCCACGTGCTGACGAATGAAAAACGCGAACGCCCGCGCACGTGTTCGGGTGGGGTATGGCTCAGGTCGGTTTGTAGCCGAGTGGTATGGCGCGTTGTCGAGCAGCGAAGCATTGCTGCCCACCTGAAACAAGTGCAGGCCCTGCTGATCGGCAGCGCGCTCCAACTTCAGCACCTATTTACCGGCAAAGCCGATGTCTGTGATGGGCTACCTGGTCAAGCCGCGCCGGAGTCGTTCCTGAATGCTGGCCTTCGAATTTTTAAAGCTTGAACTGCGTCAGGTCTTCCTCTCGAGCTGCATGAGTGCAAGCACGTGGCGCAGCTCTTCTTTAACCGCGCAAGCGCGGTGTGAATACCCCCGTCTTTCAGTTGCTGGGCGATCCTCCGGCCCACACCCCAGACCTCGCCCACCTCAGTGGCGGCCAGCACTGCGTCCAGCTCGGTCTTGCTCAGCGCGCCGAGGTGGCAGACCTGCGCATAGCGGTCGGGGTACACCCCTGGCTTGCGCTCGGCGGTTTTGGCCACATGGTTGGCCAGCTTTGCCAAGGTCTTGGTGGGGGCAATGCCAATGCACGTGGGAATGCCGACTCACTGGAAAAAACGCGAGCGAATCTTGTGGCTGCGCTCCGTGAGGTCGCCGCGGATGCCTGAGAGTTCGACAAAGCTTTCGCCAATGGAATAGATTTCTTGGCGGTGACCCAGCCCCGCCGCCAGGCTCATCATTCGGTCGCTGAGATCACCGTAAAGCGCAAAGTTGGCCGAGAGCGCTACCAAACCTGGCTCGTTGGCAAGGTGCCGAATCTGAAACCAGGGCGCGCCCATCTTGATCCCTAGCGCCTTGGCTTCGTTGCTGCGTGCAATCGCACAACCATCGTTGTTGGACAGGATCACCACGGGCCGGCCGTTGAGGCTAGGGCGAAAAATCCGCTCGCACGACACGTAAAAATTATTCCCATCGACTAGGGCGTACATCACTTAAGTCTTGAACTGCTTGATGGCGGCAACGACCACACCCCAAAGTTCGACCTGCTGGCCGTCTTGTGGCGAGATGGGCATATGGTGCTGCCGCACCACCTGGGCTGCGCAGCCAATGTGGTCGCCGTGCTCGTGGCTAATGAAGATCGCGTCCAAATCATCCAGGCCAAGCCCGGCATCGGCCAGACGACGGGCCAGCACCCGGATACCCAGGCCGCAATCGACCAGCAGCCTAAAAGGGGCCAGACCAGCGGCCTCAATCAGGGGTGGCGTTGCCTGAGCTGCGACTGCCCAGGCTTTTGAATCGCAGCAAGATAAAGCCCCGCAGGGCTTACTTCATGTCGTCTGCGATGACCTGCACGATGCGCTTGGCATTGGCGGAGGTATCAGGCTGGCCTTCTGCATTGAGTACCGACACGGTGGTGCGGTTGGGCTCACTGCGCAGCGATATGCGGTATTTCAGGGGCGCCGCCGGGGTGTTCTTGCTGAACAGGCGCGCGAACCTGCCCGTGTCTTTCTGGTCGGCGACGGGATCGACGTAGCGCACAAAGTAGATGCCCTGTGCCCGGTCCCGGTCCTCGACCGTGAAGCCCGCGCGGTCCAGCGAGAGGCCGACACGGCGCCAGGCACGGTCGAAGCCTTCATCGATGAGGACCACCGGTTGGGTGCCTGCTGTACCCACACGCGCCACGGACTGCTGTGCGGCCGGCGCGGCTGCACGCGCCTGCTCCTGGGCTACGCCCAGACGCACCATGAGGCGGCGCAGGAATTCGGCTTCCAGTTCAGGGTCGGCTGCGCGGGGTTGCCAGATGGTGGAGCTCGAGCCAGGGCTGCCGCCTGTGCCCTGCACGGTTTCAACCATGCCGCGGTGGCTGATGTAGATCTCGGTTGAGCCGTCGGCGGCGCGCTCCAGGCGGGTGCGGAACTTGTCGCGCTCACCGGTGGAATACAGGTTGTCCACCACGCGGCCCAGGGTGCGACGGATGAAGTCCTGCGGCAGCTTGGCCCGGTTCTCAGCGAAGTCGGTCTCGAGGATGCCCAGCTTCTGGTCTTCGATGTTCAGCAGGAAACCGCTTTCTTGCCAGAAGTCGCGCACCGGTTCCCACAGCTTTTCAGCCGGACGCTTGACAACCAGCCAGCGCTGGTTGCCGGCGCGCTCGATGCGCACGTCGGCGATGCTGGTGGCCGCCGTCGGAATGGCCGCTTGAACGGCCGAGCCCTGGCTGGCCTGGAAGCCGGTGGCCGTGACGGGGGCACCCGGCACGTTGAAACGTGGCTCGCGCGAGAGTTGGCTCAGGTCGGGCGGTACGTCCAGGGCAGGGCCCGTCTTGCTGGCGCTGGTCTTGTAGTCGACCCGGTCACCCGAGACGAATTGATTGATGCTGGAGCAAGCCCCCAGGCTCAAGAGCACGGCCGCCGTGGCCGTGATGCGCAGTGCAGGGCGGGGAAAGTGGAGGCGGGAAAAAGGGTTCACGTCGGGTCCTTGTCAGATCAGGCCGCAGGCCTTGAGCGCAGCTTCTACCACCGGCACATTGGTGGCTTCCAGCGGGGTCATGGGCAGGCGCAGGGTCGGGCCGCAGAGCTTCATGCGGGCCATGGCCCACTTCACGGGAATGGGGTTGGCTTCCACAAAGAGATGGCGGTGTAGCGGCAGCAAGGACATTTGCAAGGCCATGGCTTGGCGCACATCGCCTGCGATGGCCGCCATGCACAGCTCGTGCATCTGGCGCGGCGCGACGTTGGCCGTGACGCTGATGTTGCCCTGGCCACCGCACAGCATCAGTGCCACCGCGGTGGGGTCATCGCCAGAGTACACGGCAAATTCGGCCGGCGTCTCTTTGATGAGCCACTGGGCGCGTTCAATGTTGCCGGTCGCTTCCTTGATGCCCACGATGCCAGGAATCTGGGCCAGGCGCAGCACCGTGGCGTGGGCCATGTCCGCCACCGTGCGGCCAGGTACGTTGTACAGCACCAGGGGCAGTTCCACCGCCTCTGCAATCGCGCGGAAGTGCCGGTACTGTCCTTCCTGGGTGGGCTTGTTGTAATAGGGCACGACCTGCAGCTGGCAGTCGGCGCCGACGCTCTTGGCAAAGCTCGCCAGCTCAATGGCCTCGGCGGTGGAGTTGGCGCCGCAGCCGGCCATGATGGGCACCTTGCGCTGGTGGGTGCGGGCCTGCTCGACCGAGACCCGGATGATTTCGCAGTGTTCCTCGACATTCACCGTGGGCGACTCGCCCGTGGTGCCGACCACGCCGATGCAGTCGGTTCCCTGCTCAATGTGCCAGTCCACCAGTTTGCGCAGTGTCGGGTAATCCACGCTGCCGTCTTCATGGAAGGGCGTTGCGAGCGCAACGATGCTGCCGGTGATCATGTTCATAGGAAAACCAAGGGTCAGAATAGGCTGCCGCTGCAGGGCAGTGCGGCCTTAAGGGGATCACGCATTCTACTCAGAGGCTGAGCCGTGAATCCCCTCGCAGGCCCTTGCGCCAATGGCTTTGGCCGCCTCAGGCTAAGTGGTGGCGAGGCGCTGTATCGGCCGGGTCTGCAGAGATGGCGCGCACCGCTGCCACGCGCTGCACGTAGCGCGCGGGCCAAACGTCCCGGGCCTGCTCAAAACCGTCTTCGTAGGCCACCACGCGCAGGTCCCTGACAGCTTCCAGCAACTCGCCGGGCGCCAGCAGGAACTCCGCTCGAGAGGGCTTGCCGATGCTGGCCTGCCCATGTGCAAAGGTCTCGTAGATCAGCACGCCACCGGGCGTCACGCTGGCCACCAGCGTGGGCAACAGGGGCCGCCATAGGTAGTTGGTCACCACCACCGCACCGAACTGCTGACCTGGCAAGGGCCAGGGGCCCTGCTCGATATCGGCCAGCACGGTGGTGCACTGCTCAGCTGGCAGTCCCAGCCCGGCCAAGGCAGAGGCGGAGCGGTCCACGCCGACCACCCGGTGGCCGCGTGCCGCGAACCAAGCCAGGTGCCGTCCTTCCCCGCAAGCCACGTCCAGCACCACGGCTTGAGTGGGCACCAGGTGCGACCAGCGCCGCACCCAGGCCGAGGCTCGGCTGGCGTCGGCACCCGGTCCAAGGCAGGCGGGGGCGCTCATAGGCTGGTGGCTTTCAAAAACATGCCCACACCTGGTCTGCGACCATGACCAGGAAATCCGGCCGTGTGTAGAGCAAGAGCACCCCCAGGCTGGCCAGCACCACGGCGCCCCAGGCGGTGGCGCGCAGCAAGAGCGTGGTTCGGGTGCTGTTCATGGGGCGCTGGCTCAGGCCGCTGCGGGCTTGAGGCTGCGGTCGATGGGGGCTTCACGCACGGGCAGGTTCACCAGACACGCAAAGACGCCCAGGCCGATGGAGATGTACCAGACGATGTCGTAGCTGCCTGTGCGGTCGTAGAGCAAGCCCCCCAGCCACACGCCCATGAAGGAGCCCAACTGGTGGCTGAAGAATACGAAGCCGCTGAGCATGGAGAGGTACTTCACCCCGAAGATGTGTGCGATCGAGGCGTTGGTCACCGGCACGGTCGACAGCCACAGCAGGCCCATGGCGGCTGAGAACACGTACACGCTGGTGGGCGTGAGCGGCGCCAGCAGGAACAGGCTGATCGCCACCGAGCGAGCAAAGTAAATAAAGGCCAGGATTTTTTTCTTCGAGCGGATCTGACCCAACCACCCGGCGAAATAGGTGCCAAACACGTTGAACAGACCAATCAGCGCCAGCGCCATGCTGGCCACGCCCGGCTCCATGCCAGCGTCCTTGAGGTAGCTGGGCATGTGGATGGCGATGAAAACCACCTGGAAGCCGCACACAAAGTAGCCGGCGGTGAGCAACTGGAAGCTGGGGTAACGGGTGGCTTCCTTGACCGCCTGCAGCATGGTCTGCTCCGACTGACCCGGGGCAGCGGGCGCGCCCCGGTTTTCCCGCAGACCGCGCGACAGCGGCAGGATCACCAAGGAAGTGGCCGCCAGGATGAAGAGAGCCTCCTGCCAGCCAAAGCGGGCGATCAGCCAGCCTTCGGTCGGCACCATGAGGAATTGGCCGAAGGAGCCAGCGGCAGCGGCCACGCCCATGGCCCAGGAGCGCTTGTCGGCCGGGACGTTGCGCCCGATCACGCCGTAGACCACGGCGTAGGTGGTGCCCGCCTGGGCCGCGCCGATCAGGATGCCGGCCGCCAGGGTGAACTGCGGACCCGTCTCGGCCAGGCCCATGCCCACCAGGCCCACACCGTAGAACAGGGCGCCGCCCATCAGCACCCGCATGGCGCCATAACGGTCGGCCAACATGCCGGCAAAGATGCCGAAAACTCCCCAGGCCAGGTTTTGCACCGCGATCGCGAAGGCAAAGGTTTCTCGGCTCCAGCCCTGGGCCTGCGTGATGGGTTGCAGCCACAAGCCAAAGCCATGGCGGATGCCCATGGAGAGCGTGACGATCAAGGCGCCGCAGAGCAGCACCTGCCGCATGGACAGGGTCTGGGGCGGATCGGTGGGCGTGGTCAAAGTCATCCTTGAACTGTAACCATTCGGGACGTGGGTGTTTGTGAGCAGCTGTCCTTCGCCGGACAGCAGGTTGACAGGGTGCGCAGGCGGACTGTGTATATATCCAGTGAAATGTCTCGCTCGGTCTACAATCGCCCGACTTTTCAAGCACCTACTCATGGCAGTTAAACCACCTACGGACTATTCGGAAAGCTCGATCCGCGTGCTCAAGGGGCTCGAGCCCGTCAAGCAGCGCCCGGGCATGTACACCCGCACCGACAACCCGCTGCACATCTTGCAGGAGGTGCTGGACAACGCCGCCGACGAGGCCCTGGCCGGGCACGGCAAGAAAATCCGCGTCACGCTGCACGCTGATGGCTCGGTGAGCATTGAAGACGAAGGCCGCGGCATCCCCTTTGGCATGCACCCCGAGGAGAAGGCCCCGGTGATCGAGCTGGTCTTCACCCGCCTGCACGCCGGCGGTAAGTTCGACAAGGGCCAAGGCGGCGCCTACAGCTTCTCCGGCGGCCTGCATGGTGTGGGCGTGAGCGTGACCAACGCCCTGGCCAAGCGGCTGGAGGTCACCAGCTACCGCGAGGGCCAGGTGGCCCGGCTGGTGTTTTCCGGCGGTGACGTGATTGAGCCTCTGCAGGTGCGCAAGGCTGTGGAGGGGGACCGCAAGAGCGGCACCACGGTGCGCGCCTGGCCTGACGCCAAATACTTTGACTCCCCGGCGCTGCCCATGGCCGAACTGGTGCACCTGCTGCGCAGCAAGGCCGTGCTCATGCCCGGCGTGAACGTCACGCTCACCCAGGAGAAGACCAAGGACACCCAGGCCTGGCTCTACAAGGGCGGCCTGCGCGACTACCTGATGCAGACGCTCAGCGCCGATCCGGTGATCCCCATGTTCGAAGGCGAGGGCTTTGCCGACGCTGCCCATGAGACCTTTGCCGAAGGCGAGGGCGCCCAGTGGTGCGTGGCCTTCACCGAGGACGGCCAGCCCATGCGGGAGAGCTATGTCAACCTGATTCCCACCAGCGCCGGCGGCACGCATGAAAGCGGTCTGCGCGATGGCCTGTTCACTGCCGTCAAGAGCTTCATCGACCTGCACTCGCTCTTGCCCAAGGGCGTCAAGCTCTTGCCCGAGGACGTGTTTGCCCGCGCCAGTTACGTGCTCTCGGCCAAGGTGCTGGACCCGCAGTTTCAGGGGCAGGTCAAGGAGCGTCTGAATTCGCGCGATGCCGTGCGCCTGGTCTCGAGCTTTGTGCGCCCCACCCTGGAGCTCTGGCTCAACCAGCATGTGGACTATGGCAAAAAGCTGGCCGAGCTGGCCATCAAGGCCGCGCAAACCCGCCAGCGGGCTGGGCAGAAGGTGGAAAAGCGCAAGGGCTCAGGCGTGGCGGTGCTGCCCGGCAAACTCACCGACTGCGAAAGCCGCGACCTGGCCCAGAACGAGGTGTTCCTGGTCGAGGGCGACTCTGCAGGCGGCAGCGCCAAGATGGGCCGCGACAAAGAAAGCCAGGCCATCCTGCCCCTGCGCGGCAAGGTGCTCAACACTTGGGAGGTCGAGCGCGACCGCCTGTTTGCCAACACCGAGATCCACGACATCTCGGTGGCCATCGGCGTGGACCCGCACAGACCAAACGACCAGCCTGACCTCTCCGGTCTGCGCTACGGCAAGATCTGCATCCTCTCCGACGCTGACGTGGATGGCTCGCACATCCAGGTGCTGCTGCTCACTCTGTTCTTCCGTCATTTCCCCAAGCTCATTGAGTCCGGCCATGTGTATGTGGCTCGTCCGCCCTTGTTCCGTGTGGATGCGCCTGCCCGTGGCAAGAAGCCAGCGACCAAGATGTATGCCCTCGATGAAGGCGAGCTCACCGCCATCCTCGACAAACTGCGCAAGGACGGGCTGAAGGAGGGCGCCTGGAGCATCAGCCGCTTCAAGGGCCTGGGCGAGATGAACGCCGAGCAGCTGTGGGAAACCACGCTCAACCCCGACACCCGGCGCCTCTTGCCCGTACAACTGGGCAATCAGGACTTCCTGCAAACCGAGACCCTCATCTCCAAGCTCATGGGCAAGGGCGAGGCCGGCGCGCGCCGCGACTTGATGGAACTGCACGGCGACTCCGTGGAACTGGATATCTGAGATGGATTTGTTCACCCCCGACACCACCGCGCCCGCTGAGCCGCCGGCCGACCAGGACTCGCTTGCGGCCTATGCCCAGCGCGCCTACCTGGAGTACGCGCTCAGCGTGGTCAAGGGCCGCGCGCTGCCCGATGTCTGCGATGGCCAAAAGCCGGTGCAGCGCCGCATTCTCTACAGCATGTCGCGCATGGGCCTGGGCTTTGGCGGCCCGAATGGCGCCACGGGTGCCAAGCCCGTTAAGAGCGCCCGCGTGGTGGGCGATGTGCTGGGCCGCTTTCACCCGCATGGCGACCAGGCCGCGTATGACGCTTTGGTGCGCATGGCGCAGGATTTTTCGCAGCGTTACCCGCTGATCGACGGCCAGGGCAATTTCGGCTCGCGCGACGGCGACGGTGCGGCGGCCATGCGCTACACCGAGGCGCGCCTGGCCCGTATCACCAGCTTGCTGCTCGACGAGATCGACGAGGGCACGGTGGACTTTGTGCCCAACTACGACGGCTCCACCGAGGAGCCCGGTCGTCTCCCAGCCCGGCTGCCCTTCAATTTGCTCAACGGCGCCAGCGGCATTGCCGTGGGCCTGGCCACCGAGATCCCCAGCCACAACCTGCGTGAGGTGGCCGACGCCTGCGTGGCGCTCATCAAGAACCCCAAGCTCGCGGACGACGAGCTCTTTGCCCTGGTGCCCGGCCCCGACTTCCCGGGCGGCGGCCAGATCATTTCGGCCGCCGCCGACATCGCGGCGGCCTACACCACAGGGCGCGGCTCGCTCAAGGTGCGCGCCGTCTGGAAGATCGAAGACCTCGCGCGCGGCCAGTGGCAGCTGGTGGTCACGGAACTTCCGCCGGGTGTGAGCTCGCAAAAGGTGCTCGAGGAGATCGAGGAACTCACCAACCCCAAGGTCAAGGCCGGCAAGAAGGCGCTCAGCCCTGACCAGGTGATGCTCAAGCAAACGGTGCTGTCGGTGCTGGACGTGGTGCGCGACGAATCGAGCAAGGACTCCCCGGTGCGCCTGGTATTCGAGCCCAAGACCAGCCGCATCGAGCAAAGCGAACTCATCAACACCCTGCTGGCCCACACCAGCCTGGAAACCTCGTCCTCCATCAACCTCACCATGGTGGGTCTGGATGGCCGGCCCACGCAAAAGTCGCTGCGCCAGATGCTCGACGAGTGGATTGCCTTTCGCCAGGCCACCGTGCAGCGCCGCTCCCAGCACCGCCTGGACAAGGTGCTGGCCCGCATCCATATCCTTGAGGGCCGGCAGTTGGTGTTGCTCAACATCGACGAAGTGATTCACCTCATCCGAAATGCAGATGAGCCCAAGCCCGCGCTGATGGAGCGCTTTGCGCTCAGCGAGCGCCAGGCCGAGGACATTCTCGAGATCCGGCTGCGCCAGCTGGCACGTCTGGAGGCCATCAAGATCGAGCAGGAGCTCAAGGAGCTGCGGGAAGAGCAGGCCAAGCTCGAAGACATTCTGGGCAGCCCGGCCTCGCTGCGCCGCCTCATGGTCAAGGAGATCGAGGCCGACGCCAAGCTCTTTGCCGATGCCCGGCGCACCCTGATTCAGGCCGAGAAAAAGGCCGTGCTCGAGATCAAGGTGATTGACGAGCCGGTCACGGTGGTGGTGTCCAGCAAGGGCTGGGTGCGTGCCCGTCAGGGCCACGGCCACGAGCCGGCCAGCTTTGCCTTCAAGGCGGGGGACGGCCTCTACAGCACCTTTGAGTGCCGCACGGTCGACACCCTGTTGGCATGGGGCAGCAACGGCCGCCTGTATTCGGTGGCGGTGTCCTCCCTGCCCGGTGCGCGGGGTGACGGCCAGCCCGTGACCACACTGATCGAGCTGGAAACCGGCACCCAGTTGCTGCACTACTTTGCCGGTCCGGTGGGCGCCACCTTGCTGCTTTCCTGTTCGGGCGGCTACGGCTTTATGGCCACGGTGGAGCACATGATCTCGCGCAACAAGAGCGGCAAGAGCTTCCTCAGCCTCGGCGAGGGCGAAACCGTGTGCCGGCCCTCGCTGGTCTCGGGCGGCAGCGGCTCGCAGCCGGTGCCAGCGGCCACGCACGTGGCCTGCGCCTCCACCGGCGGGCGCATCCTCACCTTCGAGATCGACCAGCTCAAACTCATGCCCAAAGGCGGGCGGGGCCTGATGCTCATCGACCTGGAGCCCAAGGACAGCCTGGCGGGCGCCGCAGCCTACACCCGCAGCATCTGCATCGAAGGCACGGGCCGGGGCGGCAAGGAACGTGAGGAAACCCTGGAGATCCGCAGCCTCAACAATGCACGTGCGGCCCGAGCCAAAAAGGGCAAGGCCGCCGACCTGGGCTTCAAGCCCTCGGAGGTGCGTCGGGTGGAATAGCGCCTTCTGGCAAAAGCGGCGCCCTCTTGAGATCTGATACAAACACAGCTGCAGGGGCCAGACCGACCCCTGCAAGCTCCCAAATAAAACATCGATAACAGAAGCTCTTTAAGGGCCTCATGGAGACAGACAAAACATGAGCACGGCTGCGTTAGCCCCGCAGGGCGTGGGCTTGGTCGCGCGTTCAGGGCAGGACCCTGGCAGCGCGGGACTCTCAGAGGCGCTCGCTCGCTTGGGCTTGGCCACGTGGTGTGACATCGAGCCGCGTGAATCGGCTGGCTCGGCCCATGTCACGGTTCGGCTCACTGCGGCGGCCTTTGCTGAACTTTGCCCTGGTTTTGACACCCTGGGCCTGCCTGCGCGACTGGCACGCCATGGCCTTTCAGCCGATACCCACGCGCTCGAGCGGGAGGTGTGGGTGGCGCTGCTGGCCGCGCCACAGCGCATCGACTTCGACAGCCTCCAAGATCTTCAGGCCCATGTCCGGGTGCGGTGCAACATTGCCCGGGCCGCCGACAAGACCGCCCTGGCCTTCAAGACCACCGATGCGGCCGAGCGCCCCGACGCCTTCTGGCACTACCGCGACGATGTCGGCTTCCTGCTCCAACCCGATGCAGGTCTGGTCGATGCCCTGGTGGCGGCCACGCAGCCTGAACGCACCGGCCGCCTCTACGACTTTTCTTGCTACCGCGCCACCGAATATGTGATCTTGCTGGGCCTGGCCCAGGAAGCCCAGTATTCTGACCCCGAGTTCTACGCCGGTCTGGAGGCTTCGGCCCGCCAGACCTGCATCAAGTCTGGGCGCTTTCACGAGGTCTTCCTCATCGAGCAGGGCTCATTCGAAGCACCCATGCCCATGCGGTTTTATGTGCCTGGCGACCGGGTGTGGTTCAAGAACCCCGATCCGGTGTCGTCCGACATCAGCGGCTACGAGGGTTCCTGGGTGATTTACCTGGGCGCAGGCTTGTTCAGCAACTTTTGGAAGCTCGGTCAGCACTTCACCTTGGAGGCCAAGGCCCTGGAGGTGTACCACTGGCGCCATGGCGTGTTCCGTGACCCTGCCGCTGAGCTGCAGATCGATGAGAACGTGGTCGAAGCCCGTGTTCTCGCCACGCAAGCTGATGCGGCGCAATACGCACATGTGCTCCAGCAGATGAACCGCTACCGCGACCCCACCGGGGTCTACCAGGACGGCGGCTGTATTGACGCGACTCGGGAGTTCCCTCGGCCCTTGTCGCGCATCCGCCTGGACTAAAAGCTCAAAGCGCCTCAGCCCACTTCGGCGATCAGCTCGATCTCCACGCAGGCCCCCATCGGGATCTGCGTCACACCAAAGGCACTGCGGGCATGGGCGCCAGCCGCACCGAAAACCTCGGCCAGCAGTTCGCTGCACCCATTGGTGACCAGGTGCTGCTCGGTGAAGTCGGGCGTGGAGTTAACCAGGCTCATCACCTTGACGATGCGTTTGACGCTGCGCAGGTCGCGACCGCTGGCTGCCAGCGCGGCATGGAGGGCGCCCATCAGGTCAATGGCGATGGCGCGTGCGGCCTGTTGCCCTTCAGCGGTGCCCATGGTCCGGCCCAGCTGGCCGACCCAGGCCTTGCCGTCTTTCTTGGCGATGTGGCCGCTCAGGAACACCAGAGGGCCCGTCTGTACGTAGGGCACGTAGGCAGCAGCCGGGGTGGCCACTGGAGGCAATTGAATCTGCAGGGACTTCAGGCGGTCGTAGACGTCGGTCATGGGCGGGCAATCCAGGTTTGAAATAGAGGGAATCCAGGGATTTTAGGGACCGCCGGATAGAATCTGGCCCCTCGTTAGCTCGGCCGCACACCCTCACCGCGGCCTTGCGTTTGTCCACTTCCTGCGGGCGACTGCCCGCCTCATCCGTGAAACACCTGCTCGTCCTGGCTCGCCGGATTGATGACCTGAGCCGCGCTGCGGCTGTGGTCGCTCTCTGGCTGGTCCTTATCTGCGCCCTGGTGTCGGCCGGCAACGCGCTCACGCGGTACGCCTTCGACCTGAGCTCCAACGCCTGGCTGGAGATGCAGTGGTACATGTTCGGCGGCACCGTGCTGCTGGGCGCAGCTCACCTGCTCAACACCAACGGCCACATCCGCGTAGACCTGTTTTACAACAAGCTCAATGAGCGCCAGCGCACCTGGCTGGACCTGTTCGGCCTGGTCGTGTTCTTGCTGCCCTTCTGTTACTTCATGGTTTTGTACTCCTGGCCCTGGTTCCTGGAGTCTTGGGAGATCGGTGAGATCTCGCCCAACGCAGGTGGTTTGATCCGCTGGCCCGTCAAGCTGCTTCTGCCACTTGGCTTTGGCCTGCTGATCCTCCAAGGCCTGTCCGAGATCATCAAGCGCGTGGCGGCCCTGCGCGGCGATATCGCCATCGACACCCATTACGAGCGGCCGCTGCAGTAACACCATGAACCTCTTTGACATCATGGCCCCGGCGATGTTCGTCGCACTGGTGGTCTTCCTGCTGCTGGGCTTGCCCGTGGCCTTTTCGCTGGCGGCCCTGGGTCTGGTCTCTGGCCTGGTGGCGATTGAGTGGGGACTGTTCCCCGTGCAGTTCATGGCCAACCTGCCTTACCGCGTGTTTGGCATCCTCTCCAACGAGTTGCTGCTGTCCATTCCCTTCTTCACGCTCATGGGGGCGATCCTGGAGAAAAGCGGCCTGGCGGAAGACCTGCTTGAAGGCTTTGCGCAGCTCTTTGGCGGCCTGGCCGGCGGACTGGCCTATGCCGTGATCATTGTGGGCGCCATTCTGGGCGCCATCACCGGGACGGTGGCCGCCTCGGTGATCGCCATGGGCATGATCGCGCTGCCCATCATGCAGCGCTACGGCTACAGCCCGCGCTTGGCCACCGGCGTGATCGCGGCCTCGGGCACCATCACGCAGGTGATTCCGCCCTCGCTGGTGCTGATCGTTCTGGCCGACCAGTTGGGCAAGTCGGTGGGCGATATGTACCTTGGTGCGGTGGGCCCCTCGGTGGCCCAGGTGCTGATCTTCGTGGTCTTCATCTTCGTGATGTCCCTGCTCAGGCCCGAGACCATGCCGCCGCTGCCGCCCGAGGCGCGCACGCTGCGCGGCTGGCCGCTCATGAAGAAGGTGGCCATGGGCGTTCTGCCTTCCTCCTTCCTCATCTTCGTGGTGCTGGGCACCATCTTCATGGGCCTGGCTACCCCCACCGAGGCCGGCGCCATGGGCGTGGTCGGCGCCCTCGGCCTGGCTGCGCTGCACGGGCGCCTGAACTGGCCCATGGTGCGCCAAGGTATGTCCTCGACCATGGAGGTCACCGTCATGGTGATCTTCATCCTGATCGGCGCTACCGTGTTCACGCTGGTCTTCCAGGGCGTGGACGGTGGCAAGTGGGTGGAACACCTTTTTGAGTCCGTGGGCGCCGATGATCCGGTGACCTTCCTGATCGTGGTCAACATCATGATCTTCTTCCTGGCCTTCTTTCTCGACTTCTTCGAGATCGCCTTCATCGTGGTGCCCCTGCTGGTGCCCATGGCCAACAAGCTGGAGATCGACCTTATCTGGTTCGGCGTGCTCTTGTGCGTGAACATGCAAACCTCCTTCATGCACCCGCCGTTCGGCTTTGCCCTGTTTTACTTGCGCGGCATCGCGCCCAAGTCCGTCAAGAGCAGCGATATCTACCTCGGCGCCTTGCCTTGGGTGGGCCTGCAGATGCTGCTGGTGGGCGTGTTGATCTTCTATCCCGAGATCGTGACCGGCATGCTCGACAAGCCCCTGGCCGGTGATGCCAGCAGCGTCGAGATCCGCCTCGACGAGCCTGCCGCTCCGGGGGGCGATGCACCCGATCCGGCAGCGGCCTTCCAGGGTCCCGCCGCCTCCGGAGCCACCGATTCGCAGCCAGCGCCTGCCGCTGCTGCGCCCGATCCAGCGGACTACTTCAATAAAAAGTAAGCGCCAAGAAAAAGGGCCTCCTTGCGGAGGCCCTTTGACTTTGGGCTGGAGGCGCGTAGCCTCCAAGGTTCAAGCAGTTCAGAGCTTCTGGCGGCTCATGAAGTTGTCGAACTGGCCCTCGGCCACGCGGAACCAGGCCACCTGGTCGCGCTGGAAGGCCACCATGTGCTCGTACATCCTCTTGAAGGCCGGGCTCTTGGCCGAGGCTTCGCCCATGAGCTCCTGGTTGGCCTTGAAGCAGGCGTCCATCACGGCCGGGGGGTAGGCCTTGAGCACCGCGCCACCTTGCACCAGGCGCTTGAGGGCGGCCGGGTTGCTGGCGTCGTAGCGCGACTGCATCCAGGTGTTAGCTTCGGCCGTAGCAGCTTGCAGCGCAAAACGGTAAGCCTCGGGCAGGGCCTCCAGGGCCTTGGCATTGACCTGCAGGCTCAGGGCCGCGCCGCCTTCGTTCCAACCGGGGTAGTAGTAGAACTTGGCAATTTTGTTCAGATTCAGCCGCTCGTCATCGGCCGGCACGGTGAACTCGGCCGCGTCGATGGTGCCTTTTTCCAGCGCGGAGTAGATCTCGCCAGCGGGCAGCTGCTGTGCCACCACGCCCAGCTTGGTCAGCACCTGGCCGCCCATGCCGCCGGTGCGGAACTTCAGGCCCTTGAGGTCGGCCACGCCCTTGATCTCTTTCTTGAACCAGCCGCCCATTTGCGAGCCGGTGTTGCCCGCCAGGAAGCTGACCACGCCGGCTTCGCGCGTGAAGTCATTAAAGAGCTTCTCGCCGCCGCCGTGCACCCACCAGGCGTTGTACTGGCGGCTGTTCAGGCCAAAGGGAATGCAGGTGCCCATGGCCCAGGCCGGGTCCTTGCCGATGAAGTAGTACGGTGCGGTGTGGCCGCACTCGATGGTGCCTTTTTCCACAGCGTCCAGCACCTGCAGAGGCGGCACGATCTCGCCAGCGGCGTGCGTGCTGATCTGGAACTTGCCGCCGGTGAGCTGGCCAACGCGGCGGGCGATGAATTCGGCCGTGCCGAACAGGATCTCCACGCTCTTGGGAAAGCTCGAGGCCATGCGCCAGCGGACCACGTCCGATGCCGTCTGAGCGACGGCTGGTGCAGACAGGGCGGCAGCGCCGGCGGCCACGGCCGCTGCACCACCTTTGGTGAGGAATTCACGACGACTCATGAGAATCTCCTTGGGTTGTTGTCGGTGTTCACCCCTGGCATGCCCGGCTGGGCCCCTGGGGTGTGCAATCGTTTGCAGTCTGCGATTGTGACCCAAGCGCCGATGGCTGCGCCTCGGGAGCCACCCCAATACCCGGCCGCCCCGTGCTGGAAAGCTAAGACCAGGGTGTCGAGCTGGTGCCGCCGCGGATCACGCCGCGCAGGGGGGAGTCATCCAGGAAGTCGCGTCCCGGTTCTCAGTGGCCACGAAGGTGGGCTCGCCGCCCATGGTCAGGCGCACATCGTGCGTGACCAGATCGCGGTCCACCTGCTCGCCCAGGGCCAGGACTTGCTGCCACTGGTCTTCGGTGTAAGGCTGGGTCACGCGGGCTTATTCGTGAATGCGTTGCACCGCCATGTGGTGCGAAAAACTCACCTCGCATTTGCCCACGCCGCCTTCCACCGGCGCGGCACCTGAGGGCTCGGGCGTGCAGGCCAGCGGAATGTGGCCCTCGCCGGCAAACAGGCCCGAGGTCGGATCCAGGCCGATCCAGCCGGCGCCCGGCAGGAACACCTCGCACCAGGCGTGCAGGTCGGTCAAGTCGGCCTCGGCGCCACTGGGACCGTCCAGGGCTTTGACGTCGGCCTTGAGCTGGATCAGGTAGCCCGAGACAAAGCGGGCCGCCAGCCCGAGCTGCCTGAGCACCTGCACCAGCAGCCAGCTGCTGTCACGGCAGGAGCCCGAGCGCAGGGTGAGCGTTTCTTCCGGCGTTTGCACGCCCGGCTCCATGCGGATGAGGTAGCGGATGTCGGACTGCAGCTTCTGGTTCAGCGCCACCAGGAAGTCCACCGTGGGCCGGGCACTGCGGTCGATGCCGGCCATGTAGGCGCGCAACTGCGGACCCAGGGGCGCCGGGGCCAGATAAGGGGCGAGGCCTTGCGCCTGTGCGGATGCGTATTGAAAAGGAATTTTCTCGGCGTGCGGCTCAAGGAAAAAATCAAAGGGGTTGTAGACCGCCATTTCGGCCACCAGGTCCACCGTGACCTTGAACTCACGGGTCGGCTCCGGAAATACCAGCCGCGCCTGGTAGTTGGCAAACGGATCCTGCTGCCAGTTGATGAAGTGTTCCCCCGGCTCGATCTTGAGGGCGTAGGACAGCACCCGCGTGCGGCTGTGCGGAGCCGGACGCAGCCGCACCACCTGCGGGCCCAGGCTGACCAGGCGGTCGTAGGCGTAGTGGGTAACGTGCTTCAGTGCGACGTGGATGGACACTTCGACTCTTTTCTTTGAATGTGTAAAGGCCGTCGCACCGCGAGCGGTGCCTTGCCATACTGGCCTGAGCTCATCGGCTGGCCGGCGTGTGGAGCCATGACCTCATGCAAAGAGGTTAGCAAGAGCCGCGCCATTGACCTTGCGACGCCCGCACATGATCACCGCCTTCCTGAGTATCCGCTCGCCCACCGCCTGGCTGCTCGGTGGCCTGGCGGGTGTGTCCCTGCAACTGCAGCAAGCCCATCTGCAGCCCTGGCAGGTGTATGCCGGGGCCTGCGCCGCTGGCGGTCTCTTTGGCGCCATGGTGGTTGCGCGTCAGCGCGGGCTGCTGTGGGCGATGGTGGCATCGGCGCTGCTGGGCTGGGGCAGCACCGGCTGGCGGGCCAGCAGCCAGCTGGCGCAGCAACTGGCGCCCGAATGGGAGGGCCGCGACCTCCTGGTGGTGGGGCGCGTCCAGGGTCTGCCGCAGCCTGGGGCGCAGATGCTGCGCTTTCGCCTTCAGGTGGAGCGCGCCGAGTTCGACGGCCAGGCCGTGCGCCTGCCGCCGCAGATCTTGCTGGCCTGGTACGCCCCGCGCCAGACCAGTGGCATGCAGGCGGGTGACGACACCGAATCGGCTCGGCAGCCTGCCTCACTCGTGTCGGGCGAGCGCTGGCAAATGACGGTGCGCCTGAAGGCACCGCATGGGCCGCGCAACCCCCACGGCTTTGACCAGGAGCTGTGGCTGTGGGAGCAGGGCCTGCAGGCCGTGGGCTACGTGCGCAATGGCCTGCGCGACCCGCCCCCGCAGCGCCTGGAGGCCGCGCCCTGGTCGGTGGACCGTTGGCGCCAGACGGTGCGCGCGTCCATCCTGGCCCAGGTGCCCGACCGGGCCCTGGCCGGGGTGGTGGCCGCCCTGGTCATGGGCGACCAGGCGGCCATTGAACGGGCCGACTGGGATGTGTTCCGGGCCACCGGCGTGGCCCATCTGATGAGCATCTCGGGCCTGCACATCACCTTGTTCGCTTGGCTGGCCTCGCGCGTGTTGCAGGCGCTCTGGCAAGGCTCTGCGCGCTTGAGCCCGGCCTGCTGTCTCTGGCTGCCAGCGCACAGCGCTGGCGCCTGGGGTGGCTTGCTGTTGGCAGGGGCCTATGCCTTGTTCTCCGGCTGGGGGCTGCCGGCCCAGCGCACGGTCTGGATGCTGGCGGTGGCGGTGCTGCTGCAGCAAAGCGGTCGGCGCTGGCCCTGGCCGCAGGTCTGGCTGCTGGCCATGGGCGTGGTGGTGGCCGTCGACCCCTGGGCGCTGCTGCAGGCGGGCTTCTGGTTGTCCTTCGTGGCCGTCGGTGTGTTGCTGGCCTCAGACCAGCGGCGGCGTGATGCAGAGCTGCCCCGAGTGGATGAGCGCTCCATGTTGGTGCGTTTGAAGCAGGCGGGCATGGCGCTGGGCTGGGAGCAGGCCGTCATCACGGTGGCGCTCACCCCCCTGAGCTTGCTCTTGTTTCAGCAGGTGTCCGTGGTGGGGCTGCTGGCCAATGCCCTGGCCATTCCCTGGGTCACCTGGCTGGTCACGCCCCTGGCTTTGCTGGGCCTACTGTGGCCGCCGCTGTGGTCGGTAGCAGCCATGGGTGTGGACTGGCTCATGGCCTTCCTCACACCCCTGGCCGCCTGGCCCGATGCGGTGTGGTCCCGTCCGGCTGCACCGCTGTGGTGCGCGGTGGCCGGGGTGATGGGCGGTCTGCTGCTGGTCATGCGCTGGCCCTGGTCGGTGCGCCTGCTCGGGCTGCCGCTTTTGCTGCCGGTGCTGTGCTGGTCACCGCCAAGGCCAGCCGCCGGCCAGATGGAGTTGCTGGCGCTGGATGTGGGCCAGGGCTCGGCGGTGCTGGTGCGCACGGCCAGCCACAGCCTGCTCTATGACGCCGGCCCGCGCTACTCGCGCGAAAGCGATGCCGGCCACCGGGTGCTGGTGCCGGCGCTGCGCGCCCTGGGCGAGCGCCTGGATCTGCTGGTGCTCAGCCACCAGGACAGCGACCACACCGGAGGTGCCGCCGCCGTGCGCGCCAGCCAGCCCCAGGCGGGGCTGGTGGCCTCCTTCGATGCGCTCCCGGGCCTGCCGGGGCTGACCCCTGGGCAGGCCAAACTCTGCGAAGCGGGCCTGAGCTGGCGTTGGGACGGGGTGGATTTCGAGTTCCTGCACCCGACCCGCGCCGACCTGGACACGCTGGTGCGCCCGAATGCGCGCAGCTGCGTCTTGCGGGTACAGGCCGGTGCGCAGGTGGCCCTGCTGACCGGCGACCTCGAGGCCGCCCAGGAGCAGGCTTTGCTGCAGCGCGCCGACCTGCGGGCCGACTGGCTGCTGGTGCCGCACCACGGCAGCAAGACCTCCTCCAGTGCCGCCTTTCTCGATGCGGTGCAGCCGCGCGTGGCGGTGGTGCAGGCCGGTTACCGCAACCGCTTCCGCCATCCTGCGCCCGAGGTCATGGCGCGCTACCAGGCCCGAGGCATCACGGTCGTGATCACACCCCGCTGCGGCGCCGCGACCTGGCGCAGTGCGGAGCCGGCGCGCATCGATTGCCTGCGCTGGCAGGAACGCCGCTATTGGCACCATCCCGGTGCAGTGCCGCCTTGAGGACTCCCCTGGCCGGCAGGCTCTTACAAGGCCCTGCGCACCTTCCTCAGGCCGATCCCGGGTGCGCCAGGGTGGCCGCCCTGCCTAGTGAAGAAGGGATTAGAGGAGATTGGCAAGCTCCTTGCTAATCTAAAACTGAAACATTCCCCGCCCGGGGCAGCCGGCCGGGACGGTCCAGCGGAGAGCCAGTACATGACACGACCTCAATTCGACGAGATGCACGACGGCAGTGAGCGCGTGCGCCAGCACTACCAGGTCTATGAGCGCTGGCTGTCGCGACAGGCCGAACAGGCCATGGAGGCACGCCGAGAAGAGGCCGAGATGATTTTTCGCCGCGTGGGCATCACCTTTGCCGTCTATGGCGCCAAAGACGAGGAGGGCGCAGGCACCGAGCGGCTGATTCCCTTTGACCTGATTCCCCGCATCATCCCGGCCCATGAATGGCGCTCCATGGAGGCCGGGCTGGTGCAGCGTGTCACCGCCCTTAACCGCTTCGTTCATGACGTCTACCACGACCAGGAGATCTTGCGCGCCGGCGTGATCCCGGCCGAGCAGGTGCTGCGCAACGCGCAGTTCCGGCCCGAGATGGTGGGTTTGAAGGTGCCGGGTGACATCTATTCGCACATCAGCGGTATCGACATCGTGCGCGCGCCCAATGCGCAAGGCGCGGGCGAGTACTACGTGCTCGAAGACAACCTGCGCGTGCCCTCTGGCGTGAGCTACATGCTCGAAGACCGCAAGATGATGATGCGGCTCTTCCCGGAGCTCTTTGCCGAGAACCGCGTGGCCCCGGTGGCCCACTACCCCGATCTGCTGCTCGAAACCCTGCGGGCCATGGCCCCGACGGGCCTGAGCGAGCCCACCGTGGTGGTGCTGACCCCGGGCATGTACAACTCGGCCTACTTCGAGCACGCCTTTCTGGCGCAGCAAATGGGCGTGGAACTGGTCGAAGGCCAGGACCTGTTCATGGAGGACGACTTCATCTACATGCGCACCACCCGGGGCCGGCGCCGTGTCGACGTGATTTACCGCCGCGTGGACGATGACTTCCTCGATCCCGAGGTCTTCCGCCCCCAATCCACCCTGGGTTGCGCGGGTCTGCTCCAGGCCTACCGTGCGGGCAACGTGGCGGTGTGCAACGCCATCGGCACCGGGGTGGCGGACGACAAGTCCATCTATCCCTATGTGCCCAAGATGATCGAGTTCTACCTGGGGGAAAAGCCCATTCTGAAGAACGTGCCCACCTACCAGTGCCGCGACAAGGAGGACCTGCAGTACACCCTGGCCCACCTCAAGGACCTGGTGGTCAAGGAGGTGCACGGCGCGGGGGGCTACGGCATGCTGGTGGGGCCGGCGGCCACGAAGGCTGAGATCGAGAACTTCCGCCAGGCCCTGCTGGCCAATCCCGCAGGCTACATTGCCCAGCCCACGCTGAGCCTGTCCACCTGCCCGACCTATGTGCACAGCGGCATCGCGCCGCGCCACATCGACCTGCGGCCTTTTGTGCTCTCAGGCAAGGAGGTGCAGATGGTGCCCGGCGGCTTGACCCGCGTGGCCTTGAAGGAGGGCTCCTTGGTGGTGAACTCCTCACAGGGCGGCGGCACCAAGGACACCTGGATTCTCGAGGCCGACAGCCCCCAGTCCATCGCGCCACGTTCACCCGGTAAGACCGTCAAAAGCGATGCCGATCTGCTCAAGGCCCTGGCCGGCGGCGTGAGCTGAGCGCCCGCTGCGCCTCCGACGACTCGAGACCTTGCCGAAAGACCTCCATGCTTTCCAGGACCGCTGACCACCTTTTCTGGATGTCCCGCTACACCGAGCGCGCCGAGAACACGGCGCGCATGCTCGATGTCAACTACCAGACCTCCTTGCTGCCCCAGTCGGCCTCGGCGGCGCAGGCGGGCTGGCAGGGCTTGTTGTCCATCAGCGAACTCAAGCCCTTCTACGCGGCCCGGCATGGCGAGGACGTGGCGCCGCGCGCCGTGATGGATTTCATGGTCAAGGACGAACAGAACCCCTCGTCCATCGTCTCCTGCCTGCGCGCAGCCCGCGAGAACGCGCGGGCCGTGCGCGGCTCGCTCACCACCGAGGTGTGGGAAACCCAGAACCAGACCTACCTGGAGCTCATGCGCATGCTCAAGGGCGGCGCCTTGGAGGGTGATCCAGCCACTTTCTTTGAGTGGGTGAAGTTCCGCTCGCACCTCTCACGCGGGGTGACCTTGGGCACCATGCTGCAGGACGAGGCGCTGAACTTCCTGCGCATGGGCACCTTCCTCGAACGCGCCGACAACACGGCGCGGCTCATAGATGTCAAGTTCCACGCGGCCGAGTCAGATTTTCTCGGCAGCGAGAAGGAGCAGGAGTACGACTTCTACCATTGGAGCGCGATCCTTCGCAGCGTCTCGGCCTTCGAGGTGTACCGCAAGGTCTATCGCGATGTGATCCGGCCCGAGCGCGTGGCCGAACTGCTGATCCTGCGCCCCGATATGCCGCGTTCGCTGCTGGGCTGCATGAACGAGGTGATGACCAACCTGGCCATGGTCACCAGCAGCCCGGCCAGTGAATCGAAGCGGCGCGCTGGCAAGCTGCGCGCGGACCTGCAGTTTGCCCGCATTGACGAGATCCTGGCCACCGGCCTGCACGCTTTTCTCACGCAGTTTTTGGACCGCGTCAATGAAATCGGCGCCCACATCAGCCGGGAATTTCTCATCCCGGCTTGATGGTGGGCGCCGAGGCTTGGTTCAGCGCTTGCGGCTGGCTTCCTCGTGGTAGCTGGTGTCCACGTAGGCCTGGACAGGCTGCAGTTTTTTCGTGGGCTTGCCGTACTTCTCGCGCAGCGAGATGGCTGTCTCCACACCTTTGATCATGAGCGAGGCATCACGCGTGAAGCCGTTCTTCGGGTCCAGCAAGATGCCATAAGACGTCTCGGCGCTCTGGCGGGTGGCGCCGTTGACGTTCTTCATGAAGATGCCGAGGGCTTCTTCTTTGTTGCGGGGGTCGTACATCCAGTCCAGCGCATCGCGCCAGGCGCGGATGTAGCCCACGGACGCAGCCCGGTTGTTCTTGGCCCAGGAGTCGCGCACGCCGGCCACCAGGCCCTGGTATTCGCCCAGGGCTGCAGAAGCGTCAGCCAACACGTTGGCGCCACGCTCCTTGGCCAGCACATCGAAGGGGGCGATCAGCATGGTGGCGGCATGCTTGCCGGCCACCAGGTCGTTGTAGCGTTGCAGCACGCCGCCGGCTTGCACCGTGGTGTAGTCGCGGTTGAGCAGCAGGCCGTTGCGCTCCATCACTTCCAGCAGCACGAAGGCGTAGCCGGTGGTCAGCGCGTCGACCGACAGTTCCTGACCCTTGAGCTGGGCAAAGCTGGTCAGCCCGGTGCGGGCACCCACGCGCAGGAAACCGTTGTCCGAGCCCATGATGGCCATCAGGCCGCTGCCGTCCACAGGCACTGCACCTTGGCCTTCACGGTAGGCCAGCAGGTTGTCGATGGCCGTCATGGCGATCTCGAACTGGCCGTTGATCAGGCCCACGAGCTGTTCGCGTGAATTCGGGGTGTTGATGGTCTGGATGGTCAGGCCCTGCTTGGCAAAAAAGCCTTTGTCCTGGGCCACCCAGATCGGCCAGTTGAAGCCGCCCGGGAAGATGTTGACGCGCAGCACCTGGGGCGGGGCCGTCTGGGCCATGCTGGAGGTGGGCAGGGCGGCACCGGCGGCCATCAGGCCGGCGGTGGCCACGGACAGGACGAGCTTGAGCATCTTCATGGGGTCTCCTAAGGGTCGTTTTTCATGGATCGCGGACCAAGCCGCACCAATTGGCAGGTTGTCACCGGGGTCCGACTTGCGCAAGAGGGACGGTCTCAGGAAAGGCCTCACGCAGTGGAAAACACATTTCCGGCCGGCCGGCTTGATGTGGCTCGGACAGAGTAATCAAGTCTTCAGCGGCCAAGTGCCGTGCCCTGGCCTGAGCGGCGGCGGCTGATTTCCTGGCCCAGGTCGATCACCGCCATGGCGTAGTAGCTGCTCCAGTTGTAGCGGGTGATGGTGTAGAAGTTCTCGGTGCCGGCCACGTAGCTGGGTTCATCCCCCGCATTGAGCAGCTCAATCAGGGCCAGTGGCCCGGTGTGCGCCAGCGCGGTGCCTTCCAGCACTGCGCCTTTGGCGGTAAAGCTGGCCACGCTGAAGGTGGGCAGGATGTCTGGCGCCATGAGCGCATCCATGTCGAGCTTGGCCGCGTCAAAGCGCACGGGGTAATGCGTGGGCATGCCGCTTTGCCAGTTGAAGGCTTTCAGGTAATGGGCCACGGAGCCAATCACATCGCTCGGGCTGCCGGTCAGGTCGATGCGGCCGTCGCGGTCGAAGTCCACCGCAAAGTTGCTCTGGCTGGAGGGCATGAACTGCGGCATGCCCCGTGCCCCGGCGAAGCTCCCAAGGGGCACGCTCGGCCGCAGGCCCGCCTGGTGTTGCTGCGCCAGGAAGTGCTCGAGCTCTTTGCGAAAGAAGCTCTGGCGCTCGGCTGCGCGAGGGTGGCTGGCAGGAAAGTCAAAGGCCAGGCTGGAGAGGGCGTCGAGCACGCGAAAACGCCCCATTTCGCGGCCGTAGATGGTTTCCACGCCGAGTATGCCCACGATGATGTCGGCCGGAACACCGTAGGTTTTCTGTGCCCGCTCAAGCTCGCTGGCATGGGCTTGCCAGAAGGCCAGACCCGCCTGGATGCGCGGCTCGTCTAGAAAACGGCTGCGGTAAGCGCGCCAGTTCTTGGCCTGTGGGCTGGCGGGCGGCAGGATCAGCTTGAGCACCAGGGGCGATTGCCGAGCCTCGGCCAGGGCCTGCTTGATCCAGTCCAGCGGCAGTTGGCGCCGCTCGGCCAGCTCATCGGCAAAGGCCAGGGCCTCGGGCCGATCGCCATAGGCGGGGCCGGTTCCCACGAGCGTGCGGGCCTTGTTGGCCGGCGGCGCCTTGGCCGGAGGTTTTTTCCGGATGTAGGAGTTCTTCGAGCCCTGCGCCGGTGTGGCCTGGACAGTGGCCGTGCAGAACAGACAGGCCAACAACAGCACACTCAGCAGGGCATGGCCTGCGGCGCTCAGACGCAAGCGGGCAGGGCAGGGAGAGGCGGGCATGGTAAGCTGATTTTCAGGAGTCACGAGACAGTCAAGACGGTTCAGGCGGTGGGGCACAAAGCACATGGTGGCCCGCACCTTACCGCAAAAAGCCAGCCCATCAGAACAAGGCCATGCAGGGGACGGGATACTTCACGCACGCGCTGTGCCGCAAGCACGAGATGGGCTGCGGCCATCCGGAATGCCCTGAGCGGCTCGACGCCATAGCCGACCGCCTGCTGCTCACCGGTGTGGCTGACGCCCTGCTGCAGCGCCAGGCCCCCGAGGCCCCTGTGGCCGACCTGGAGCTCGCGCACGACCGCATGCTGGTGGCCTCTATCCGGGGACTGTCCGAACAGGTGGCCGAGGAACAAATGGCCGGGGGGCCCGCCCACCTGCAGATCGACCCAGACACCTCCCTGAACCAGTACACCTGGGCGGCGGCCCTGCGCGCGGCAGGTGCCACCTTGGCCGCCACCGACGCGGTGATGGCCGGCGAGATGGAAAACGCTTTTTGCGCCGTTCGCCCGCCCGGTCACCACGCCTGCCGCAGCCAGGCCATGGGCTTTTGCTTTTTCAACAATGTGGCCGTGGCTGCCAAATACGCGCTTGAGCGCCATGGCCTGCAGCGCGTGGCCATCGTGGACTTTGATGTGCACCACGGTAACGGCACCGAAGACATCGTCTCTGGTGACGAGCGCATCCTGATGGTGAGCTTCTTTCAGCACCCCCTCTACCCCTATACGGGCACCGAGAATCCGGCCGGCAATCTGGTCAACGTGCCCGTACCGGCCTACACGCGCGGCCCGGCCGTTCGGGAGCTGATTGAGACCCACTGGATTCCCCGCCTGGAGGCCTTTGGCCCGCAGATGATTTTCATCAGCGCGGGCTTCGACGCCCACCGTGAGGACGAGCTGGGGCAGATGGGCCTGCTGGAGTCCGACTACGCCTGGATCACCAGCCGCATCAAGGACGTGGCCCGGCGCCATGCGCAGGGGCGCATCGTCTCTGCCTTGGAGGGCGGCTACCATCTGGACGCGCTGGCCCGCAGCGTGGAAGCCCACATCCGGGTGCTGGCCGATCTCTAATTCATTTTTCGGGAGCTGTTCATGGCCGGAACCGGCATGGCTGCGCTGTCCAGCGGCCACATCCAGGGTGTGCAGGACTGGTGGTCGCAGCTGACCCAGGCCTCTGTCCTCACCGAGTTGGCTGCCCTGACCGCGAGTGTGACGCTGGCCTGGCTGCTGGTGGCTTTGCTGCGCCGAGCTGTGCGCGCCGACCTGGACCTGCCAGTGCTCTTCGGGCGCAAGCTGATAGACGGTGCGCTTTTTCCTTTGTTGCTGCTGTGCCTGGGCTATGCCGCCCGAGCTCTGGTGCTGGCTGCCGGCCAGCCCCTTGCGGTGTTCCGTGTGGCCTTGCCGGTGCTGGTGTCGCTGGCCGTCATCCGTGTGGGCGTGAAGGTGCTCCAGGCTGCCTTCAAGGACGCGCCTCTCATCCGCGCCCTGGAGCGCTCCATTTCCTGGGTGGCCTGGGCCGCCATGGTGCTGTGGGTCACGGGCGTGTTGCCCCTCATGCTCGAGGAGCTCGACCAGATCAGCTGGCATGTGGGTTCGGCCAAGCTGTCGGTGCGCACCCTGCTGGAGGGCGCCATCACGGCCGGGGCCGTGCTCATTGTTTCGCTTTGGATTTCCTCGGCCATCGAAGCCCAGTTGCTCAAGTCGGCCACCGGTGGTGACCTTTCGCTGCGCAAGGCGGTCAGCAATGCCGTGCGCGCCCTGCTGGTGGGCGTGGGCCTGCTGCTGGGCCTGTCGGCGGTGGGCATTGACCTCACGGCCCTGTCGGTGCTGGGCGGTGCCATTGGGGTGGGTGTGGGTCTGGGCCTGCAGAAGCTCGCCGCCAGCTATGTCAGCGGGTTTGTCATGCTGGCCGAGCGCAGTGTGCGCATTGGCGACCACGTGCGCATCGACAACTTCGAGGGCCGCATCAGCGACATCAAGGCCCGCTACACCATCGTGCGGGCGCTGTCGGGCCGCGAGTCGGTGGTTCCCAACGAGATGTTCATTGCCAACCGCATTGAAAGCCTCTCGCTGTCAGATTCTCATGTGGTGCTCAGCACCTTGGTCACCGTGGCCTATGCGAGTGACGTGGACCTGGTCACGCGGCTGCTGCTAGAGGCCGCCAGCGCACAGCCCCGGGTGCTGGCCGAGCCTGCGCCCAGCGTGCACCTTCTGAACTTTGGCGCCGATGGGCTGGAGTTTTCGCTCAACTACTGGATCGCCGATCCAGAAAACGGCCAAAACAACCTGCGATCGGAGGTGAACCTGGCCGTGCTGGAGGCCTTCCGCGCCCATGGCATCGAGATTCCCTACCCCCAGCGCGTGGTGCACAGCACGTCAAAGTAAACCTGACGAGCTGCCACCCCGCCGCCATGCTTTCTATAATCCACAAAAGAACGGTCGTTCTTTTCTGTTGTCGCTGTCACAAAGCCAGTGTTTTCCCTCTGAAAGAGGCTTGCATTGGCAGGGAGACATAGAATCAGGGAATTGACGTAACGTCAACCAGCCTCGGGGTGCGGCTCAGATCCCTCCACAGGCGGCTCACTCATTTCAACAAGCATTGGAGACCTTCATGAAGGTACTGGTACCCGTCAAGCGGGTGGTGGATTACAACGTCAAGGTGCGCGTGAAGTCGGACGGCAGCGGTGTGGATATTGCCAACGTCAAGATGAGCATGAACCCCTTCGACGAGATTGCCGTCGAAGAGGCCACCCGCCTGAAGGAAAAGGGCGCTGCCACCGAGGTGGTGGCTGTCAGCTGCGGTGTGGCGCAGTGCCAGGAAACCCTGCGCACGGCCATGGCCATCGGCGCCGACCGCGCCATCCTGGTCGAGACCGCCGAAGAACTGCAGCCCCTGGCCGTGGCCAAGCTGCTCAAGGCCCTGGTGGATAAAGAACAACCTCAGCTCGTGATCCTGGGCAAGCAGGCCATCGATGACGACTGCAACCAGACCGGCCAGATGCTGGCCGCGCTCCTGGGCTGGCCCCAGGCCACCTTTGCTTCCAAGGTCGAGGTCTCGGGCGACAAGGCCACGGTCAGCCGCGAGGTCGATGGCGGCATCGAGACCCTGTCCATCAGCCTGCCGGCCATCATCACCACCGACCTGCGCCTCAATGAGCCGCGCTACGTGACGCTGCCCAACATCATGAAGGCCAAGAAAAAGCAGCTGGACAACGTCAAGCCCGAAGATCTGGGTGTGGACGTCAAGCCGCGCATCAAGACCCTGCAGGTCAGCGAGCCGCCCAAGCGCGGCGCCGGCATCAAGGTGCCGGACGTGAGCACCCTGGTGGACAAACTCAAGAACGAAGCGAAGGTGATCTGACATGGCAGCCCTGGTTATTGCCGAACACGACAACGCGAGCCTCAAGCCCGCCACCCTCAACACCGTCAGTGCCGCTGCCCAATGCGGCGGTGAAGTCCACGTGCTGGTGGCCGGTCACAACGCAGGCGCCGTTGCCCAGGCCGCCGCCCAGATCGTGGGCGTGACCAAAGTCATCCACGCTGACAACGCGGGCCTGGCCCACGGTCTGGCCGAGAACCTGGCTGCGCAGGTGCTCGCCATGGCCGGCAGCTACAGCCACATCCTCTTTCCGGCCACTGCCTCGGGCAAGAACACAGCCCCCCGCGTGGCCGCCAGCCTGGATGTGGCTCAGCTGTCCGATATCACCAAGGTGCTGAGCCCCGACACTTTCGAGCGCCCCATTTACGCCGGCAACGCCATTGCCACGGTTCAGAGCATGGACGCCGTGAAGGTCATTACCGTGCGCACCACGGGCTTTGACCCGGCGGCTGCCTCCGGCGGCAGTGCCGCCGTGGACAGCGCCACCGCCGTGGCCGACAGCGGCAAGAGCAGCTACGTGGGCAGCGAGCTGTCTAAGAGCGAC
Organism: Comamonadaceae bacterium; assembly: GCA_027486255.1. GTDB lineage: Bacteria > Pseudomonadota > Gammaproteobacteria > Burkholderiales > Burkholderiaceae_C > Polaromonas. The sequence goes on along the minus strand of JAIXPL010000019.1, from coordinate 12,423 downwards.
CGCCCCGAGCTGACGGCGGCCAAGATCATCGTCTCCGGCGGCCGGGCCCTGGGCAGCGCCGAGAAGTTCAACGAGGTCATGACCCCCCTGGCCGACAAGCTCGGTGCGGCGCTGGGCGCCTCCCGTGCAGCCGTGGACGCGGGCTATGCCCCGAATGATTGGCAGGTGGGCCAGACCGGCAAAATCGTCGCGCCCCAGCTCTACGTGGCCGCCGGCATCTCAGGCGCCATCCAGCACCTGGCTGGCATGAAGGATTCGAAGGTGATCGTGGCCATCAACAAGGACCCGGAGGCGCCCATCTTCAGCGTGGCCGACTACGGCCTGGAGGCCGATCTGTTCACCGCTGTGCCCGAGCTGGTGGGCAAGCTCTGAACCCAGTGCGCAGTTCAAAAAGGCATCCGGTGGATGCCTTTTTTTCGCCCGGGATGCCCGGGCCATCCTTTTGAACGGAGACCCTTTTCATGAGCTACACCGCCCCCCTGAAGGACATGCTGTTTGGCATCAAGCACCTGGCCCGCATCGACGAGATCGCTCGCATGCCCGCGTTCGAAGATGCCGGTTTCGACACGGCCCAGGCCGTGCTCGAGGAATGCGCCCGCTTCAACCAGGAGGTGGTGGCGCCGCTGAACTGGGAGGGCGACAAGAACCCCTCATCCCTCAAGGACGGCGTGGTTCACACCACCCCCGGCTTCAAGGAGGCTTTCAGGCAGTACGCCGAGGGCGGCTGGCAGGGCCTGCAGCATCCGCTCGATTTCGGCGGCCAGGGCCTGCCCAAGACCATAGGCGCGGCCTGCGGCGAGATGCTCAACGCCGCCAACATGAGTTTTGCGCTGTGCCCGCTGCTCACCGACGGCGCTATCGAGGCCCTGCTGACGGCTGGCTCCGACGAGCTCAAGGCCATCTACCTTGAGAAGCTCGTCTCGGGCCAATGGACCGGCACCATGAACCTCACCGAGCCCCAGGCCGGCTCGGACCTGGCCGCTGTGCGCACCCGCGCCGAGCCCCAGCCCGATGGCAGCTACAAGGTGTTCGGCACCAAGATCTACATCACCTACGGTGAGCACGACATGGCCGAGAACATCGTGCACCTGGTGCTGGCCCGTGTGCCCGGCGCGCCCGAGGGCGTCAAGGGCATCAGCCTGTTTGTGGTGCCGAAATTCATGGTCCATGCCGACGGCGCACTTCGAGCGCGCAACGATGTGCATTGCGTGAGCATCGAACACAAGCTGGGTATCAAGGCCAGCCCCACCGCCGTGCTGCAGTACGGCGATCACGGCGGCGCTGTGGGCTACCTCGTGGGCCAGGAGAACCGTGGCCTGGAGTACATGTTCATCATGATGAACGCCGCGCGCTACGCCGTGGGCATGCAGGGTATCGCCATTGCCGACCGCGCTTACCAGAAGGCGGTGCAATACGCCCGTGACCGCGTGCAGAGCCGCCCGGTGGACGGCTCGCTGCCCGGCAGCGGCCCCATCATTCATCACCCGGATGTCAAGCGCATGCTCATGACCATGCGCGCCTACACCGAAGGCTGCCGCGCCATGGCCTCGGTGGCGGCCGCCGCCTACGACGCCTCGCACCACCACCCCGATACCGAGGTGCGCCAGCAGAACCTGGCTTTCTATGAGTTCATGGTGCCCCTGGTCAAGGGCTACAGCACCGAGATGAGCCAGGAAGTCACCGCCCTGGGTGTGCAGGTGCATGGCGGCATGGGCTTCATTGAAGAGACCGGCTGCGCCCAGTACTACCGCGACGCCAAGATCCTCACCATCTACGAGGGCACCACCGCCATCCAGGCCAACGACCTGGTGGGCCGCAAGACCGCCCGCGACGGCGGCCGCACCGCCCGAGCCCTGGCGGCCCAGGTGGAGGCCACCGAGGCCGAGCTGATGCAGGGCAGCGCCCATGCGCAGGCTATGGGCCGGCGCCTGAAGGCCGCGCGCCAGGCCTTCCTGGATGTGGTGGACTTCGTCTGCAGCGGCACCAAGGCCTCACCCAACGCCGTGTTCGCGGGCAGCGTGCCTTACCTCATGCTGGCCGGCAATCTGGTCTCGGGCTGGCAAATGGCCCGTGCCCTGCTGGTGGCCGAACAGGCCCTGGCCAGCGGCGATGCTGGCGACTTTGGCGCCGACTTCATGAAGGCCAAGGTCACCACGGCCCGCTTTTATGGCGACCATCTCCTCAGCAAGGCCCCAGGGATGCGCGATGCCATCGTCGAAGGCGCCGAGTCTGTGACCGAGCTGGCGCTCGACGCTTTCTGATCCCTCGCGATCCGGCCAACCCCAAGGAGACACCATGTCCAAACTGCCCGGCGCACTGGCGCACCTGCCGCTGCCCATCATTGGCTCGCCCCTGTTCATCGTGAGTACCCCCAAGCTGGTGATCGCCCAGTGCATTGCGGGCGTGGTGGGCTGCATGCCTGCGCTCAACGCCCGGCCGGCCTCTCAGCTCGATGAATGGCTGGCTGAGATCACCGAGACGCTGGCCGCCTGGAACCGCGACCACCCTGAGCAACCGGCCGCGCCCTTTGCCATCAACCAGATCGTGCACAAGTCCAACGACCGGCTGGAGCAGGACATGGCGCTGTGCGTCAAGCACAAGGTGCCGATTTACATCACCTCGCTGGGCGCTCGTGAGGACATCAACGCCGCCGCGCACAGCTACGGCGGCGTGGTGCTGCACGACATCATCAACAACGCCTTTGCGCGCAAGGCCATCGAGAAGGGCGCTGACGGCCTGATTGCCGTGGCAGCCGGTGCCGGCGGTCACGCGGGCGTGAAAAGCCCGTTTGCGCTCATTCAGGAAATTCGTCAATGGTTCGACGGCCCCGTGGCCCTCTCAGGTGCCATTGCCAGCGGCGGTGCGGTGCTCGCGGCCCAGGCCATGGGCGCTGACTTTGCCTACATCGGCTCGGCCTTCATTGCCACCGAGGAGGCCAGGGCCAGCGAGGACTACAAGCAGGCCATCGTCGACTGCAACTCTGACGACATCGTCTACAGCAACCTGTTCACCGGCGTCCACGGCAACTACCTGGCGCCCTCCATCCGCAAGGCCGGCCTGGACCCGGCCAATTTGCCCGAGAGCGACCCGAGCAAGATGAACTTTGGCGGCGATGTGGCGGCCAAGGCCTGGAAAGACATTTGGGGCTGCGGCCAGGGCATTGGCGTCATCGACAAGGTGCAGACAGCCGGTGAATTCATTGCCCAGTTGCGCCGCGAATACGAGCAGGCGCGCCAGCGCTTGTGTGCCTGAGCAACTTGAGTGGGTGCGGGGCAAGTCCCCGTCTTCTGAGGCTTGCTGCTGTGCAGATTTCGGTCTAACATGTGTGATACAGGTTCACGTGCAGCACATGTTCCCTTGTCCAAAGGACCCTGATGACCAATCTCACCATCTCCATTGACGAAGCCGTGGTCCGCCAGGCCCGGGTGCGCGCGATCCAGGAGGGCACCTCGGTCAGTGCCAAGGTGCGCGAATTCCTGGCTGGCTATGCCCAAGGCGGACAAACGCAGCAAAGCGCCGCGCAAGCCTTTATTGAGGCCGCGCGCAGCAGCCGCGCCAACACCAGCGGCCAGACTTGGCGCCGTGATGATGCACACGACAGGCCTTACCCAGGCCGCACATGATCTGCTTCTTTGACACCAACGTTCTGGTCTATTGCATGGACGCTGCCGATCCGGTACGCCAAGCCAGGGCCATTGATCGACTGGCCCGCGCTTGCGATCAAGGTACCGTGGTGCTCAGCGCCCAGGTGCTGCAGGAGTTCTACGCGATCACCACACGCAAACTGCAGCCCGCCCTGTCCCAGGCCGAAGCTCAAGCCCAGGTGGAGCGACTGGCCTGCTTTGAGGTGGTGGGTAGCTCTGCCACCAGCGTGATGGAAGCCACCCGCCTGGCCCAGCAGCACCAACTTCAATGGTGGGACGCCTTGATTCTTGAAGCCGCACTGCGCGCGCAGGCCGATGTGCTGGTGAGCGAAGACGGTCAGCACGGCCAGCGCTTTGGCAAGTTGGTGGTGGAGAACCCTTTTCTTTAAAGGCTGAGAACCTGCAGTGCTCGGCCTTGACCGCTGACCCAGTTGCGTGCTCCTGTCGAACACATTTCCTTTCCAGAATCAGGTGGTGAAAGGGGTTTACCCGAGTTTTTGAGGGATTTCCCCTATAAACTGCGGCGCTTGGGCCTGTTCCCGCGATGGCCTTCAGTCTCGACGCCAGAGGAAACCTTCAGTCATGACTCACTCCAGCCTGTTCAAGGAAGTGGCCCAGCGCATTGTGCAAAGCGCGCAATCCCCTCAGGGCGATGGCGCGCCTCCAGTGCCGGGCGCTGTGCAGTCCACGTCTGGCACACAAGCGGCTGCACCCGCGCAGATGTCGGGTTCTGACTTTGGCCAGGCCGGCCTCACATCCCCGTCGGATACGTCTCCGGCATCTCCCCGCTGACCCAGACCCCCGACTTGTCCAGGGGCTCCAGCGCCTGGGTCTCGTCAAAGTGGAGCAGGGCGTCGAACTGCCGCGGCAGGTGGGTGTGGAAGTAATGGCTCAGCCGCTCGGTCTCGGGCCGGTAGATCACCCCGATGGCTCTTTGCAGGCGCATGGCATCCGTGAGCTGGCACAGCGCCGGTTGACCTCTGAACACCAGCAACATGCGGCTGCATTCGGTCTGGTGCAGCAGGTCCTCCCAGCTCCCGGCCAGGCCAGGCCGCACGCGTTTGCGCTGGGCCGGTGAGTCCCACTCTGGTGCGGCGCTCACCCAGCCGTGGTGGGTGCTCATGCCCACGTTGAACACCTGCTCTGCATAGCACTCGCGCATGAGCTGACCCAGATTCCATTCGCCGCGCTCGCCCATTTCGGTGGCGCCGGCATCACCGAGGTGAGAGTTGTGCGCCCACAGCGCCATGCGCACCGGCTGGCCCGCCGCCTCACTGAGGTGGGCATCCAGGGCCTGCACGGTCTCCTGCATGTGCTGGTCTCGCAGGTTCCAGGAGGACACCCGGGCCCTGAACATGCTGCGGTAGTACTCCTCGGCATTGCGCACCAGGCGGGCGTTCTGCCGGGCATGAAAGCCCTCGTCCAAGTTGTCGGGCCTGACGGATTCGGCGCTGCGCAGATGGATGTCGCGCAGCTGCGCAATGACCTCGTCCTCGCAGCTGCGTGCCAGGCCATAGCTGGCGGCGTAGCCGTAGGCCTGGCTGTCTTCACGCACGTGGTCAAAGCAGGCATAGCGGGCGCGGGCACGCTGGGCGGCCGCCGGGTCGGTGCGTTCCAGGTAGTCCAGCACCTCGCGCATGGAGCGGAACAGGCTGTAGAGGTCCAGGCCATAAAAGCCCACGCGCTGCCCGGGCGCCTGGGCCATGTTGTGGGCGCGCAGCCACTCCACGAAGCGCTGCACCTCCACGTTGCGCCACATCCAGGCCGGAAAACGCTCGAAGCCCTGCAGAGCGGCTTCGGCGCTGGCATCGTCACCGCTACCTTGTACGTAGCGGTTGACGCGCCAGGCATCGGGCCAGTCGGCCTCCACGGCCACGGCCCGCACGCCTGCTTCAAGAATCAGGCGCTTGGTGATCTCGCAGCGCTCCCGGTAGAACTCGTGGGTGCCGTGCGAGGCTTCGCCAAGCAGGATGAAGCGCGCAGGCCCCATGGCCGTGAGCAGGCGGTCGTAGTCGGCGGGCTGACCCCACAAGGGCTGCAAGTGCCGTTGCAGACCGGTCACGATCTCTACCGTGCGCGGTGCGGGTGAGGAGGTCTGGGGCATGGTGTCTCAGGGGACCGGCGAGGCGGGACGGCCATGCCGCAGCTCGCGCACATGTTCATGCCAAGCCTGGCCCAGCAGGTGGCGCACTTCTTCGTCGCTGGCCTGGGGCATGTGCTCGTACCACAGGCCCACCGCCCGGAAAGGCTCGGGCATGAAGGGGCAGACCACCTCATCGGCCACGTCGGCGAGGCTCTCGCAGCTGTCGCGGGCGCCCACCGGCACGGCAATGGTCAGGCGCGAAGGATGCCCGGCCCTCACCGCCAGGGCGGCGGCGCGCATGGTGGCGCCAGTGGCCAAGCCGTCGTCGACCAGGATCACATGGCGTCCGGTCACGCTGGCCGACGGATGGTCGCCCCTGTACACCCGCTCGCGGCGCAACAATTCGGCCTCTTCCCGCGCCACCACCCGGGCCACCGCCTCGGGCTTAAGGTCCATACCGGGCAAGGGGTTCATGACGCGCACGCCGCCGCTGGCAATGGCGCCCATGGCGTATTCCTCATGGCCGGGCAGGCCGAGCTTGCGCACCACCCAGATGTCCAGCGGGGCATGCAGGGCCTGGGCCACTTCATAGGCCACAGCCACGCCGCCGCGCGGCAGGGCCAGCACCAAGGGCGGCGGCTGGCCCACATGGCCGACCAGGTGCTGCGCCAACACGCGTCCGGCATGCTCCCGGTCTCTGTAGGCGGGGGTCTGCGTTCGCAAGCGCGTCATGGGGTTGCCCTTGCCTGCCTGGCAGGCGCTTTAATGCGCGCCCAGGCTCAGGTGCGAGACCGGCAATCCCGGATGCGGCTGGGTAAAGTGGAGACTGAACCATTCCGTGGCCAGCCGCGACACCTCCTGCAAGGCCCCGGGTTCCTCAAAGAGGTGCGTGGCGCCGGGCACGATGGCCAGGCGTTTGCTGCACTGCAAGTGGCTGTAGGCCTCCATGTTCAGAGGCAGCACCTGGCGGTCTGAGCCCCCCACAATGAAGAGCGTGGGCGCACTGATGCTGGCCAGCACCACGGGCCCCGCCAAGTCGGGCCGGCCGCCTCGAGAGACCACCGCGGCAATGCGGCCGTCCATGCGCGCGGCCGCGATCAGGGCCGCTGCACTGCCGGTGCTGGCGCCAAAATAGCCCAGCGGCAGTTCCCAGAGCCCGGGCTGCTGCAGTGCCCAAAGCGTGGCGGTCTGCATGCGATCGGTCAGCAGGCTGATGTTGAAGCGGTGTTCGGCGGTATGGATGTCTTCCTGCTCTTCGTGCACGGTGAGCAGGTCAAAGAGCAGGGTGCCCAGTCCCGCTTGGTTCAGGCAAGCGGCCACCTGGCGATTGCGTGCGCTGTGCCGTCCGCTGCCACTGCCGTGCGCGAACAGCACCAAGCCCGCCGCGTGCTCGGGCATCACCAGATCACCATAGAGCCAGGCCGAGCCCACCGGAATGCGCACTTCCTTTGTGCGCAATTCAAGTGGCGCAGGAATGCGCGAATGCTGCCGTTCGCGGTTCAGCGGTCGCATAAGTGTCATGGGATGCCCTCCTGAAGCATCCAATTTAGGCCTGGGCTCAAATGTGTTCTGTCAGTCTGGATGCTCCCGGCATGTAGGACGCGGCAGGGCCGCAGCTGCCTCGAAGGCAGACCGTGTGCAGGCCCCTCTCTTGTCCTACGGCAGCCACCTGCCTCGCCTCACAGTCCAGGCCCCAAGCGGGTCTAGAGTGCTTCAGGCTGGCCCCGGGCTTTCCAGGCCACACCCCCTTCAGCAACGCACTTCGGAGATCACCATGGACAACGCCCCCTTTCCTTCCAGCGACCGCAGCCGCACCAGCACCGGCTCTTCTGGGCTGGGCTCAACCGGCTCGAGCTCGGGTGTCGGCAGTTCGACCTACAGCAGCACCGGCAGCATGGGAGGCGCAGGCTCCGGGGGCACGGACGCGCGCGAGGCGCTCGAGCGGGTGCAGGGGGCAGTTCACAGCACCGTGGACAAGCTGGCCAGCACGGCGCGCGACTGGGCCGGCAAGATCGATGAAAAGGCCCGAGGCGTCTCGGACATCCCTAAGCAGGCCCTGGATTACTCGCGCAGCACGGTCCAGGAGCATCCGATGCAGGCCATCCTGCTGTCCATGCTGGTGGGTTATGTGATCGGGCGTTTCAGCGGAGGGCGCTCTACGCGCTACGGGGAGTAAGTAGCAGGCCAAGACATCGCCGAGGGGGCTCGGCTCCTACGACATGCGAGCGCCTTACGCCTAATGGTTCCTGTAGGAGCCCAGTCCCTGGGCGATGTCACCTGTCTTCAAAGGTGCTTGACCAGCACCTGGCTCTTGCGAGAGAAGTTGTAGCTGCGTTTGCGGGCCTCGGGCAGCCAGGCGGTGTCTGCTGGCTGAAAGCCGCGCTTTAAGAACCAGTGCATGGTGCGGGTGGTGAGCACGAAGATGCTGGTCAGGCCCTGGGCCTTGGCGCGGTGCTCCACGCGCTTCAAGATGCGTTCGCCATCGCCCTGGCCCTGGCTTTGCGGCGACACCGTGAGCGCCGCCATTTCGCCTGTCTTGGCCTCGGGGTAGGGGTAGAGCGCAGCGCAGCCGAAGATCACGCCATCGTGCTCGATCACGGAATAGAGCCCCGCATCGCGCTCAATTTCGGTGCGGTCGCGCGTAACCAGGGTGCCGTCTTTCTCGAAGGGCTCGATCAGCTGCAGGATGCCGCCCACGTCGTCGACCGTGGCCTCGCGCAGGCTTTCGAGCTTTTCGTCAATGACCATGGTGCCGATGCCGTCGTGCACATACACCTCCAGCAGCAGCGCACCATCGGTGGCAAAGGGCAGGATGTGGCTGCGCTCTACGCCGAATTTGCAGGCCTTGACGCAGTGCTGCAGGTAAAACGCGATGTCGGTGGGTTTTTGCGGCGGTGGCAGCTGGCGCAGCAGGCGCTCGGCATAGTCCAGCGGCATCTCGAGGTCGATGGGGTTGTCCTCGCCCTCGGGTTCACTGGGGTTGATGCGGATGCCCGGCACCTCGGTCAGGAAGATCAGCTTGTCGGCCTGCAGCTCAATGGCCACGAGGGTGGCCACCTCCTCCATGCTCAGGTTGAAGGCCTCGCCCGTGATGGAAAAGCCAAACGGTGACAGCAGCACCATGGCGCCCATGTCCAGGGTCTGCTTGATGCCCTGGGTGTCGACCTTGCGCACCAGGCCCGAATGCTTGAAGTCGACCCCGTCGACGATGCCCACAGGGCGCGCCGTGATGAAGTTGCCCGAGATCACCCGCACCGTGGAGCCGGCCATGGGCGTGTTGGGCAGGCCCTGGCTGAAGGCGGCCTCGATCTCGTAGCGCAGCTGGCCGGCGGCTTCTTGCGCGCAATCGAGGGCAACACCGTCGGTGATGCGCATGCCCTGGGCATAGTGCGCCTCATGCCCCTTGGCTGCCAACTGCTCGTTCACCTGGGGCCGAAAGCCGTGCACCAGCACGATCTTCACGCCCATGCTCTGAATGAGGGCCAGGTCCTGCGCGATGTGCTGCAGCTTGCCCGCCGCAATCGCTTCGCCTGCCATGCCGACGACAAAGGTCTTGCCCCTGTGCAGATGGATGTAGGGCGCCACTGAGCGGAACCAGGGCACGAAGGTAAAATTAAAGACGGCTGACATCGACTTTCCAGGGCTAGATGGGCCGATTTTCACCGAAGTTCCTCCCCGGTCACCCTTGACCGCCACTTACGCACCACGCCCGAGCGGCGATCGTTCTTTGTCCGCCACACCTGCGCCCGTTCGCCCCCTGCACCTGGAGTTCCCGGAATCCCTGCCCGTCTCGGGCAAGCGCGAGGAGATTGCCCAGGCCATTGCGGGCCATCAGGTGGTCATCGTCTGCGGTGAAACCGGCTCGGGCAAAACCACCCAGCTGCCCAAGATTGCGCTCAGTCTGGGGCGCGGCAGCGCCAACCACCCGGGCCAGCGCGGCCATCTGATCGGCCACACCCAGCCCCGGCGCGTTGCGGCATCGAGTGTGGCCAAGCGCATCGCCGAGGAAATAAAGACCCCCCTGGGAGAGGTGGTGGGCTACAAGGTGCGCTTTCAAGACCGGCTCTCGCCGGGCGCCTCGGTCAAGCTCATGACCGACGGCATCTTGCTGGCCGAAACCCAAACCGACCCGCTGCTGCGGGCCTATGACACCCTCATCATCGACGAGGCCCACGAGCGCAGCCTGAACATCGACTTTTTGCTGGGCTACCTGCGCCAGCTGCTGCCACGCCGGCCCGATTTGAAGGTGGTCATCACCTCGGCCACCATCGATGCCCAGCGCTTTGCGGACTACTTTTCATCGACCAAGGGCCCAGCGCCGGTGCTCATGGTCTCGGGCCGCACCTTCCCGGTGGAGCAGCGCTACCGCCCCTTCGAGGAAAGCCGCGACCACGACCTGAACGACGCGATTGCCGACGCGGTGGACGAACTCTGGCGCGGCGGCAGCGCGCATGGCGACATCCTGATCTTCCTGCCCGGTGAGCGCGAGATCCGAGAGGCCGCCGACCACCTGCGCAAGCACCTCTCGCACCAGCCGGTGCTGCGCGATGCGGAGGTGCTGCCTCTGTTTGCCCGCCTCTCGCAGGCCGAGCAAGACCGTATTTTTGAGCCGCACGGCCAGCGGCGCATTGTGCTGGCCACCAACGTGGCCGAGACCTCGCTCACGGTGCCCGGCATCCGCTATGTGATTGACAGCGGCACCGCCCGTGTGAAGCGCTACAGCTTCCGCAGCAAGGTGGAGCAGCTGCTGGTCGAGCCCATCTCGCAGGCAGCGGCCAACCAGCGCGCCGGCCGCTGCGGCCGCGTGGCCGAGGGCATCTGCATTCGCCTCTATGAAGAGGCCGATTTCAACAGCCGCCCCCGCTTTACCGACCCGGAAATTCTGCGCAGCTCGCTGGCCTCGGTGATTTTGCGCATGAAGGCGCTGCACCTCGGTTCGGTGGAAGACTTCGCCTTTATTGAGCCGCCCCAGCGCCGCGCCATTGCCGACGGCTATCAGCTCTTGGGTGAGCTGGGCGCGGTGGACGAGGGCAACGAGCTCACACCCGTCGGCCACCTGCTGGCCAAACTCCCGCTGGACCCGCGCGTAGGCCGCATGCTGCTGGAAGCCCGCGAGCGCAAGGCCCTGGAGGAGGTGCTGGTGATCGCCAGCGCCCTGAGCGTGCAGGACGTGCGCGACCGCCCCCTGGACAAGCAAGCCCAGGCCGACCAGCAGCATGCCAAGTTTGACGACGAGAAAAGCGAATTCGTCTCCTACCTCAAGCTCTGGAACTGGATTCACGACGCGCGCGGCGGCCACCCGGGGCGGCCGGCGGAACCGCTGGCGGCGGGTGGTTCTCCTGCGCCGGCGTTACGGGGGATGCCCTCACCCCAACCCTCTCCCGGAGGGAGAGGGAGCCAGAACCCGATTTCGCCCCCTCTCCCCCAGAGTGAGGGCAAGCGCGCCGTCTCCTCTTCACTCCCTCTCCCTCTGGGAGAGGGCAGGGGTGAGGGCAGCGGCCGTGCCCTGCAAGCCACTCCCGCCCAACACAAACTCTCCAACCGCCAGTACGAGAACCTGCTGCGCGAGAGTTACATCAATGTGCGGCGCGTGCGCGAGTGGCGCGACATTCATTCGCAGCTGCTCAGCGTGGTGAACGAACAAGGCTGGAAGATCAACACCCAGCCCGCGAGCTACGAGCAGCTGCACCTGTCCATGCTGTGCGGCCTGCTGGGCAACATCGGCTGCAAGAGCGACGAGGACGACTTTTACCTGGGCGCGCGTGCCATCAAGTTCAACCGGCACCCTGGTGCGCGGCTTTCTAAGCGGCCGGGCCGCTGGATCGTGGCGGCCGAGCTGGTGGAAACCACGCGACTGTTTGGCCGGGGCATCGCCAATATCGACCCGGCCTGGATCGAGCAGGTGGGCGCCCATCTGCTCAAGAAGCAACTGCTGGACCCGCATTGGGAGAAAAAGGCCGCGCAAGTGACGGCGCTGGAGCGCGCCACGCTGTATGGCTTGGTGGTCTACAACAACCGCCGCGCCAACTTTGGCCTGGTCGACCCCGAAGGCGCGCGCGAGATCTTTATTCGCGAAGCCCTGGTGGCCGGCCAATGGGAAAGCAAGCTGCCTTTCCTGGCGGCCAACCACAAGCTCATGGCCCAGGTGCAGGAGCTTGAACACAAGCAGCGCCGCCAGGACGTGCTGGTGGACGACGAGCTGATTTTTGCCTTTTACGACCAGCAGGTACCCGCCGACATTCACAACGGCGCCGCCTTCGAGCGCTGGTGGAAAGACGCCTCGCGCGCCAACCCGCGCCTTTTGTTCCTCAGCCGCGAGGAGCTCATGCGCCACGAGGCCGCCGGCATCACCACCCAGGCCTTTCCCAAAACCCTGCGCTTAGGCGGCGTGGACTGCGCGGCTGCCTACCTGCACGAGCCCGGCGATGCCAAAGACGGCGTCACAGTCGATGTACCGCTCTTCGTGCTGAACCAGGTGAGTGAAGAGCGCTGCGAATGGCTGGTGCCCGGCATGCTCAAAGACAAGATTCAGGCCCTGCTCAAAAGCCTGCCGCAAAAGCCGCGCAGCCGCTTTGTGCCCTTGCCTGAAAGCGCCGCCCGCCTGGCCGGCGAGCTGAGCGCGCCCGAGGTATTTGGCGCTGGCTCGCTCACGGATGTGCTGCTCAAAAAGGTGCGCGACGAGACCAGCCTTGATGT
>JAIXPL010000046.1 GCA_027486255.1 Comamonadaceae bacterium | reverse complement strand
GTGCTGTTCTTCGTGGACAACATCTACCGCTACACCCTGGCCGGTACCGAAGTGTCCGCCCTGCTGGGCCGCATGCCTTCCGCCGTGGGCTACCAGCCGACGCTGGCCGAGGAAATGGGTCGCCTGCAAGAGCGCATCACCTCTACCAAGGTCGGCTCCATCACCTCCATTCAGGCCGTGTACGTGCCTGCCGACGACTTGACCGACCCCTCGCCTGCCACCACCTTCGCCCACCTGGACTCCACCGTGGTGCTCTCGCGTGACATCGCCTCGCTGGGCATCTACCCCGCCGTGGACCCGCTGGACTCCACCAGCCGCCAGCTCGACCCCCACGTCGTGGGCGAAGAGCACTACTCCGTGGCCCGCGCCGTGCAAGGCACGCTGCAGCGCTACAAAGAACTGCGCGACATCATCGCGATTCTGGGCATGGACGAGCTGGCCCCCGAAGACAAGCTGGCCGTGGCCCGCGCCCGCAAGATCCAGCGTTTCCTCTCGCAGCCTTTCCACGTGGCCGAGGTGTTCACGGGCTCGCCCGGCAAGTACGTCAGCCTGGCGGAAACCATCCGTGGCTTCAAGATGATCGTCAATGGCGAGTGCGACCACCTGCCCGAGCAGGCCTTCTACATGGTCGGCACCATCGACGAGGCCTTCGAAAAAGCCAAGAAAGTCTAAGGAACTCGCATGAGTACCATCCTCGTGGATGTGGTCAGCGCCGAAGAGTCCATCTTTTCGGGCGAGGCCAAGTTTGTCGCCCTGCCGGGTGAGTCGGGTGAGCTGGGGATTTATCCCCGCCATACCCCGCTGATCACCCGCATCCGTCCTGGTGCCGTGCGCATCCAGCGCCCTGACGGCTCTGAAGAGTTCGTGTTCGTGGCCGGTGGTTTGCTGGAGGTTCAGCCCGATCGGGTCACGGTGCTCAGCGACACCGCCATCCGTGGCAAGGACCTGGACGAAGCCAAGGCCAGCGAAGCCCGCAAGATGGCTGAGGAAGCTGTCAAGAACGCCAAGAGCGATGTCGACCTGGCCAAGGCCCAATCCGAGCTCGCCGTCATGGCCGCCCAGATTGCGGCCCTGCGCAAGTACCGCCAAAAACGCTGATGCGCCAGCCGCATCGGCTCCTTTAAAACCGGCCCCTTGTGGCCGGTTTTTTCATGGGGCGGCCCACAGCGGGGCATCGAATTACCATACGGTTAACGCTTGTCTCTGCCCCTGAGGAGCAGCTCCCGTCCCTCCAACTCTGCCACCAGGCCATGCCGAAATACCAGACCCAGGTCCTCAGCAATGCAAGCGCGGACGATGTCGAAATCTCGTTCTATGAAGCGCTGCAGTCCGGTGATATCGACAAGCTGATGGCCTGCTGGGCCGATGAGGATGACATCGTGTGCGTCCACCCCGGTGGAGCTCGCCTGGTGGGCGCGCCGGCCATCCGTGCAGGCTTTGAGGCTTTGTTCGCCAACGGCACCATCCGCGCCCAGCCCGAGCGCATTCACCGCGTCGAATCCATGGGGGCCTGCCTGCACAGCCTGATCGAGCGGGTGGAGATCCTCACCCCCGATGGCCCGGCGCAGGCCTACGTCACGGCCACCAACGTCTTCCACAAGACCGCGCAGGGCTGGCGTATGGTGGCTCACCATGCCAGCCCCGGAACGCCTGCGCCCGCCGAGCCACTCGCCAGTCCCGGCGTCATCCTGCACTGACGTGGACTTGTCCGCGCCTGCGTCCAGCGCAGCCACCTTTGCTCAAACGTACCAGGCGCCGTGGTGGCTGCCCGGGGGCCATCTGCAGACCATCTGGGCCGCCATGTGCTCGCGCCGGCTCGATGGGCAGGCGCCCGACTGGTGCAGGGAACGCTGGACCACGCCTGATCAGGATTTTGTGGATGTCGACTGGCTCCAGGATGGCTGCTCTGCCGCCGACCCAGCCGAGCTCAGCCCTGCACCCCTCTTGGTGCTTTTCCACGGCCTGGAGGGCTCGTCGGCGAGCCAGTATGCACAGGCTTTTGCTTGCCTGGCCCGGCAGCGCGGTTGGCGCTTTGCCGTACCGCACTTTCGCGGTTGCTCCGGGGAGGTGAACCTCGCTCCTCGGGCCTACCACTCGGGAGACCACCAGGAAATCGACTGGATCCTGCAGCGCTTCAAGGCCCGCCATGGCGGGCCGCTGCTGGCCGTGGGCGTGTCTCTGGGCGGCAATGCCCTCATGCGCTGGGCCGGCGAGCAGGGCGGGGAGGCCAGGCGCACGGTGCAGGCCTTGGCCAGCGTGTGTTCACCGCTGGACCTCACGGCCGGCGGGCAGGCCATGGGCCGAGGCTTCAACCGGCTTGTCTACACGCCCATGTTCCTCAAGACCATGGTGCCCAAGGCCCTGGACAAGCTCGCGCAGCATCCGGGCCTGTTCGAGCGCGACACCTTGCTGCGCGCCCGCGACCTCTACGACTTCGACAACGTCTTTACGGCGCCCCTCCACGGCTTTGGCAACACCGACGCCTATTGGCGCGAGGCTTCGGCCAAGCCACTGCTGGGGCAGGTCCAGGTGCCGGCGCTCGCACTCAATGCCCTCAATGACCCCTTCATCCCAGCCTGGAGCCTGCCCAAACCCGCTGAGGTCAGCCCCTTGGTGACCCTCTGGCAACCGCGCCAAGGTGGTCATGTGGGCTTTCCTGCCAGCGCCTGTGGCTGGCTCGCCTCGCATGTGCTGGCCATGCCGGCGGCGGTGGCTCAATTCTTGGCGCAGCACCTGTCTGCACCACAAGGCCGTTCAGCCGAGCCGCATGGGCTGCAGCACGACACAATCGGGCCCGCTTGTTCTTTTCCTCAAGGCCCGCTTCATGGATGAGATCGTCAAGGCTGCGCTGGCCAAATGGCCCCATGTTCCTGCCTGTTACGGCTGGCTGGGGCTCGATGCGCGTGGCCAATGGTTCATGCGCGACGATGCCACGCAGGCCGCCGGGCCATTTGTCGGCCCGGGCAGTTCACTGGCCAGCCGCGGCGCCCTGCTGCGCCATGACAAGCTGATCGAATTCATCCAGCGCAACTACGAAGCGGACGAGGCCGGTCAGTGGTTCTTCCAGAACGGCCCGCAACGTGTGTATGTCGAGCTTGAAGCTACGCCGCTGGTCTGGCGCATCGACGCCGACTTCACGGTGTGGGCGCACACCGGTGCGTCGGCGCGTTTGCAGCGCTGCGTCATCGACGAGCATGGGCGCCTGTACCTGGACACCGATATGGGCTTGGGCCTGATCCATACGCAGGACATGGTGCTGGCGGCCGAGGCTGTCGAGCAGGGCCTGTGGGTGCCCGTGGAGGTGGCCACCCGCGAGTTGCCTCAGCGCTTTGGCTACGTGCGCAGTCCCATGGCGCAGCGCCCAAGCACCGCCTGAGCGCATGAAAAAAGCCGGTCAGTGACCGGCTTGGTGGCGGTGCGGGGCAGACCCGCAGGCGGCCTTCAATTACTTGGCGGCAGCGACCATGTATTCAACCGCAGCGCGGATGTCTGCATCCGAGGCCGCCGATCCACCCTTGGCCGGCATGGCACCCTTGCCCTTGATCACGCTGGCGGTCAAGGCATCCACGCCCAATTTATTTCGGGCAGCCCAGGCCGCCTTGTCACCGAACTTCGGGGCACCAGCCACGCCTGCCACGTGGCAAGCCATGCAGGCCTGCTTGTAGAGCGCTTCGCCCGCGCCTGCCTTGGCAGCGGCCGGGGCGGCGGCTGTTGCAACGGCAGGTGCGGCGGCGGGCGCTGCCATGGCGGCTGGAGCGGCCATCGCAGCAGGTGCGGCTGCAGCCGCCGGGGCTGCTTGCGCGGCAGGGGCTGCGGGCTCAGCGAACTTGCCGCCCGACTTGGACGCCAGGTAAGCTACTGCACGGCCGATTTCCACGTCGCTGTAGTCACCGCCGCCTTGGGCACCCATGGCGCCCTTGCCCTTGAGGGCGGACTTCCAGAGGTGATCGAAGCCGCTTTTGATGCGCGGCGCCCAGGCCGCCACGTCACCGGTCTTGGGCGCACCCGCCGCGCCCGCGTTGTGGCAGGCCGCGCACTGCGCGTTGAACACTTCTTCGCCCGACTTCAGGGGACGGTTGGCATCACGGATCTCGACGGCGCCGATTTTTTGCAGGCGCTGCGCGATGGCTTTTTCAGAGGTGTCGCTGCCCGCGCCAGGCTTGTTGGCCGAAGCCACGAAATAAACCAGGGCGATGATGGCAAAGACGGGGATCACAAACGAATAGAACACCGTCAGCAGCAGCTGTTGGGGCGTCTTGATGGGGCCGGTGTGGTCTTCTTCGTGGGCCGTCGTGTGGTCGTTAGCGCTCATGGCGTCCTCAAAAACAGGGTGTCAGGGATGCGGGGCTGCTGCCCGGCAACCAGTCATTATAGTCAGCGCCCCTCCTCAATCCCTGACGCCAGGGGTCGGCTGATAGAATGCCCGACGATGTCTACACAGGGCCTTGAGCCGCCCGGACACGCAGCATGCGGCTGTAGCTCAGTGGATAGAGTATTGGCCTCCGAAGCCAAGGGTCGCTGGTTCGATTCCAGCCAGCCGCGCCAGCTCCCGTCAGGCCATCTTTGCAGCTTGGGCCTGAGCGGCTACTTTCCTTCCCATGACATCTTCTCCTCCCGGCACCAAGCAACTGGGCTTCGGCTTTGACGACTTGTCCGCGCCAGCGCCGCAGATCCCAGCCCGCCCACCAGCGCGCCCGCCAGCGCGCCAACGCCCGGCCCAAGCCGCCCCCACGCCCGTCGTCGTCCCGACGGTGCCGGACCCTGTTCCGCCTTTGGTGACGTTCCCGCCTGCCGTGCCCGACGATGCCCTGGCGCAGATGGCCCGCACCTTGGACAGCCACCCCGACTACCGCGTCTTGCGCCGCCTGGATCCGCCCCGGGCCTTTCCTGGGCCTGCCACTGGCCAGACCCTGCGCGTGCTGGTGCTGGACACCGAGACCACGGGCCTGAATGCCACACGCGACAAGGTGATCGAGCTGGCCCTGCTGGCCCTCGATCTGGACCTGGCCACGGGCCAGCCCACGGGCCCGCTGGTGGTCTACGACGGTCTCGAAGACCCGGGCGCGCCGCTCTCGCCCGAGGTGCAGCAGCTCACGGGCATCACCGACGAGATGCTGCAGGGCCAGCGCCTGGACGAGGCGCGCATCGCCGAGCTGCTGGCCGGCGCGCAACTGGTCATAGCTCACAACGCGGGCTTTGACCGGCCTTTTGTCGAGGCCCGTCTGCCGGCCTTCGCCGAGCTGGACTGGGCCTGCTCTTTTGCCGACATCGACTGGAAGCGCCAGGGCCGTGACTCTGCCAAGCTCAGCGCCCTGGCCATGCAGCTGGGCTGGTTCTACGACGCGCACCGCGCCGAGATGGACTGCCATGCCCTGCTGGCGGTGCTGAGTCCGACCTTGCCCCTCGGCGAAGTCAATGGCCTGATGCACTTGGTGCAGGCCGCGCGCCAGCCGACCTTTCGCCTGCAGGCCACGGCGGCACCCTTCGAAGCCAAGGACCTGCTCAAGGCCCGCAACTACCGCTGGGATGCTGCCAACCGCGTCTGGACCACCCAGCTCAGGGACGAAGCCAGTTTGCAGGACGAGTGCCTGTGGCTCAAGTCTCAGGTGTATGGGGGCCGGCCGGCGCGGGTGCAGATCGAGCGGCTCGATGCCCGCCAGCGCTATTCGGCCCGCCCCGGCAGCCTCGATTTCAGAGCGCTGTGAGCGCCCAGCACATGGCGCACCAGAGCAGGCCAGCGTTCGGATTCATGTGCCGGTTGGTGCGCCGGCCTTGGCGGCGTCCTTGAGGGCCAGGGCGCGTTCGTAGAGCGCATTGCGCGGCGCGCCGGTGATCTCCGAGGCCAGGCGCACCGCGCTCTTGAGCGGCAGCTCGGCCAGCAGCAGGCCCAGCACGCGTTCGGCCTCGGCCAGCGTGTCCGGTGCCTGCGCCTCGGGCGGGTGCAGCACCAGCGCAAACTCCCCCCGCGTGCGGTGCTCGCCCGCGGCCAGCCAGGCACTCAGTTCGGCCGCTGGCACGGTGGCGATGTCTTCGAACTGCTTGGTCAGCTCGCGACCCACGGTCACGCGGCGTTCGCCCAGCACGCCCAGCGCCTGGGCCAGGGCCTCGATGCGGTGCGGCGCCTCCAGCAGCACCACGGCCCGTGCCTCGCTGGCCAGACGGCGCACGGCCTCTTCACGTTCTGAGCTTTTGCTGGGCAGGAAGCCAGCAAATACAAAAGCGCTGCTGCCGCTCAGGCCGGCCACGCTGAGCGCCGCCGTCACGCTGCTGGCGCCGGGCAGGGGGACGACCTTCAGGCCCGCTGCGCGGGCGGCGGCCACCAGGCGCGCGCCGGGGTCGCTCACCGCGGGGGTGCCGGCATCGCTGACATAGGCCACACGTTCACCCGCCTGCAGCCGCTGCAGCACCTGAACCGCCGCCTCCGCCTCGTTGTGCTCATGCACCGGCAGCAGGGGCTTGGCGATGCCGTAGAGCTTGAGCAGGCCTTGCGTATGGCGGGTGTCCTCGCAGGCAATCGCATCCACCAGATCCAGCACATGCAGGGCCCGCAGGCCGATGTCGGCCAGGTTGCCGATGGGGGTGGCCACCACGTACAGTGCGCCCGTGGGATAGGTTTGAAGTCCGGCTGCGGCGCGGGCCGCGTCCCGGGCCAGGTCGAAAGAGGCGTTCAATGGGATTGTCCAGACAGCAGAGCAAACCGGCCGCGGCCACCGAGGCTGCGACGGCCGGTCAGGTTACCACCAAGCGCCGCGGCGATGCGGCTGAAGCCTGGGCCAGGCGCTACCTCGAGCGGCAGGGCTTGCGCTGGCTGGCGGCCAATTTCAAGACCCCGGGCCGCGGCGGCGGCGAGATTGACCTGGTCATGCGCGAGGCCGACGGCACCCTGGTGTTCGTGGAGGTGCGCCAGCGCAGCAGGCGCGATTTTGGCGGGGCTGGCGCCAGTGTGGGCGCGCTCAAGCAGCGGCGCATCGTGCTGGCCGCGCGCCACTACCTGATGCGCCTGCCCAGCCCGCCGCCCTGCCGCTTCGACGTGTTGCTCATCGACGGCCCCCTCGAGGCCCAGCCGGCCGTCACCTGGCTGCGCGCGGCTTTCGACGCGGCTTGAGCGCCCGTCCCCTTTCCGCTGGCCGGGCATGGGCCAGCCGGTATCATGGAGGACCATGCTGGAACAACGCATACAACAACATTTCGTCGACAGCGCCGACCTGAAGTACCAGGCTTCGCAGGTGCTGTCCAAGCCCATTGCCGATGCCGTGCAGGCCATCCTGGTCAGCGTGACCAGCGGCGGCAAGGTGCTGGCCTGCGGCAATGGCGGCTCGGCCGCCGATGCACAGCACTTCGCCGCCGAGTTCGTGGGCCGCTACGAGCGCGAGCGGCCCGAGCTGGCGGCTCTGGCGCTGACCACCGACAGCTCCATCCTCACGGCCATTGCCAACGATTACGACTTCAACGTGGTGTTTGCCAAACAGGTGCGTGCCTTGGGCGGCCCTGGCGACGTGCTGCTGGCCCTGAGCACCAGCGGCAACTCGGCCAATGTGCTGGCCGCCATCGAGGCCGCGCACGAGCGCGAGATGACCGTGGTGGCGCTCACCGGCAAGGGCGGCGGCAAGATGGGCCAGGCCCTGCGTGAAACCGATGTCCATATCTGCGTGCCGCACGAGCGCACCGCGCGCATCCAGGAGGTTCACCTCCTGGCCCTGCACTGCATCTGCGACGGCGTGGACGCCCAACTTCTTGGTGACCAGGAGATCCCCGAATGACTTTTTCCTTGAAACGACTGACCCTTGCTACCGCCGCGGCTGCCTTGCTGGGCACGGCACTCTCCGGCTGCGCCCCCTTGCTGATTGGTGGCGCCGCCGGCACGGCGCTGGTGGTCAGTGACCGCCGCACCCCCGGCATCCTGATCGAAGACCAGACCATCGAGGTGCGCGCCCGCAACATCATCCGCGAGCAAGTGGGCACCCGCGTGCGCGTGGACATCACCAGCTACAACCGCCAGGTGCTGCTCACCGGCGAGGTGCCCAACGCCCAGGACAAGGAGATCGTGGAGCGCCAGGTCAGCCGCGTGGACAACGTGCGCGCCGTGGTCAACGAGCTGTCCGTGGCCAACACCCCGTCGCTGTGGGACCGCTCCAGCGACACGCTGATCACCGGCCGCGTGAAGGCGGCGCTGATCGACGTGAAGGTGCAGGTCAACGCCGTCAACGTGACCACCGAGCGCGGTGTGGTCTACCTCATGGGCCGCGTCACCCAGGCCGAGGCCAACCGAGCCACCGAGGCAGCCCGTTCCATTTCGGGCGTGCAGCGTGTGGTGCGCATCTTCGAGATCCTCAGCGAGGAGGAGCTCAGGAAGTTGCAGCCCTCTTTGCCCGTCAAGCTCTGAGCGGGCGAGCGCGCCATTGAAAACGGCCCCGAGGGGCCGTTTTTTCTTGGGCTGGCAGGGTTCAACGCAGCCGCTTGATCAGGCTGGAGGTGTCCCAACGCTGGCCGCCCATGGCCTGCACGTCGGCATAGAACTGGTCCACCAGGGCGGTGACGGGCAGGCGTGCGCCGTTGCGCTTGGCCTCGTCCATCACCAGGCCCAGGTCCTTGCGCATCCAGTCCACCGCGAAGCCGAAGTTGAACTGGTCAGCGGCCATGGTCTTGCCGCGGTTGTCCAGCTGCCAGCTCTGCGCCGCGCCCTTGCCGATCACGTCCAGCACCTGTTCCATGTTCAGGCCGGCTTTTTGGCCAAAGGCCACGGCCTCGCTCAGGCCCTGCACCAGGCCGGCAATGCAGATTTGATTGACCATTTTGGTGAGCTGGCCCGCACCGCTGTCACCCATCAGCGTGAAGGCCTTGGCAAAAGCCAGGCCCACGGGCCGGGCCCGCTCGAAGGCCGCCGACTCGCCGCCGCACATGACCGTGAGCATGCCGTTTTGCGCGCCCGCCTGGCCGCCCGAGACAGGGGCGTCCACGAAGTGCAGGCCTTTGGATTGCGCCAGGGCGAAGAGTTCGCGCGCCACCTGGGCCGAGGCGGTGGTGTGGTCCACGAACACGGCACCCGGCTTCATGCCGGCCAGAGCTCCGTGCTCGCCCAGTACCACCGAGCGCAGGTCGTCGTCGTTGCCCACGCAGCAAAACACCAGGTCGGCGCCCTGCACGGCTTCGCGCGGGGTGGCGGCGGCCGCGCCACCGAATTCGGCCACCCAGGCCTGGGCCTTGGGCGCCGTGCGGTTGTAGACCGTCACCTGGTGGCCGGCACGCGCGAGGTGCCCGGCCATGGGAAAGCCCATCACGCCCAGGCCCAGGAAGGCCACTTTTTGGGAGGGCACGGCGTCGTAGCTGCGGGGGTTCACGGAAGAGGTGCTCATGGTTTGTTGTTCTCTCTTTGCGGTGGTGGGGAAGCGGGCCCGATGGCCGGTGCCCGCGGTTCAGACCGGCATGTTGCCAGGGTTGCGCGCCAGGCGCCGGGCCTCGGCTGGAATAACCAAGCGCCGCCGCACGAGATCGGTCAGGGCCTGGTCCAGCGTGGCCATGCCCTGGGCGGCGCCGGTCTGCATCAGCGAGTAGAGCTGGGCCCCCTTGTTCTCGCGCACCAGGTGCCGCACCGCCGGCGTGGCCAGCAGCAGCTCGTGCGCCGCCACCCGACCCTGGCCCGAAGGCAGCAGCACCTGCGCGACCACGCCCTGCAAGGCCTCGGCCAGCATGCCGCGGATCAGCTCCTTGTCGCCGGGCGGGAACACATCCACCAGGCGGTCCACGGCCTGGGGGGCGCTGGCGGTGTGCAGCGTGGCCAACACCAGGTGCCCGGTCTCGGCGGCGCTCAGGGCCAGGCGGATGGTCTCCAGGTCGCGCAGCTCGCCGATCATGAGCACGTCCGGGTCTTCGCGCAGGGCTGCCCGCAGCGCGGGCGCAAAGCCCCGCGTGTGCAGGCCCACTTCGCGCTGGTGCAGCAGGCCCGGGCCGGCTGGGTGGATGAACTCGATCGGATCCTCGATGGTGATGACATGGCTGGCCCGCTGGGTGCGCAGGTGCGCCAGCATGGCCGCCAGGGTGCTGGACTTGCCTGAGCCGGTGGGGCCGGTCACCAGCACCAGGCCGTGTGGCTTGAGCGCCAGCTCGGCCAGGGCCTGGGGGGCGCCCAGGTCGGCCAGGCTTGGGATGCGCGGGGCAATGCGCCGCAGCGCCACCCCCGGCCCCCGCTGGTGCACAAAGGCATTGAAGCGAAAGCGCCCCAGCCCCGGCCAGGTCAGGGCGCCGTCCACGTCCAGCGCCTCTTGCCAAAGGGTGAACTGCTCGGGCGTGAGCAAGTCGCGCAGCATCGCTTCGACCTGCCCGGCCTCCAAGGGTGGCAGGTCCAGTGGCTGCAGCTCGCCCTGCAGGCGCAGCAGCGGCGGTCGCCCGGCCGAGAGGTGCAGGTCGGAGGCCTGGCGTTCGACCGCAAGGGACAGCAGGTCATGGAGGTGCATGGTGGCGGGGGTACAGTTTGGGGATGTCCATCTCATCCCAGCTGCTCGAGGTACGCAAGCGCATTGACAATGCATGTGCCCAAGCGGGGCGTTCGCCAGCATCGGTGACATTGCTGGCCGTCTCCAAGACCTTCCCGGCCGAGGCCGTGGTGGAGGCCGTGCAGGCGGGCCAGCGCGCTTTTGGCGAGAACTATGTGCAGGAAGGCGTGGACAAGATCCTGGCCCTGCGGGCCTGGGCCCAGGGCCAGCCCGAGGCGCCGGTGCTGCAGTGGCACTGCATCGGCCCCCTGCAAAGCAACAAGACGCGGCAGGTGGCCGAGCACTTTGACTGGGTGCATTCGGTGGACCGCCTGAAGATCGCCCAGCGCCTGTCCGAGCAGCGCCCGGGGCACTTGCCGCCGCTGCAGGTGTGCCTGCAGGTCAATATCGACGGTGGGCCGACCAAGTCCGGTGTGCCGCCCGAGGAAGTGCAGGCCCTGGCCTGCGAGGTGGCACGGCTGCCGCGCCTGGTGCTGCGCGGCCTCATGACCATTCCCGAACCGTCGCCCGATACCGAGGCCGCGCTGGTGGTGCACCGCCGCACGCGTGCGCTCTTTGAACACCTCAACGCTGATGCGGCCCTGCCTGCGCCGCTGGACACCCTGTCCATGGGCATGAGCGCCGACCTGGAAGCGGCCGTGCTGGCCGGCAGCACGATGCTGCGGGTGGGCACGGCGATCTTCGGCAGGCGCTGAAGGCGGGTTGCTTGCCTGGTTTGACCAGGACCTCGCGCAAGTTCGATCAGCTCTGCTGTCTTGACAGGAAGCTGCTCACCAGGTCGTTGAAGCGCCGGGGCCGCTCGTAGTAGGCCAGATGACCAGCGCCCTTGAACAGTTCCAGCTGACTGTTGGGAAACAAGCTGGCCACCTCGGTCATTTCCGCGGCGGAGAACAGTGGATCTTCCGTCCCTCCCACGACCAAGACCGGAAAGCTCAGCGTCTGGGCTTCAGCGGCGTTCACAGGCCTGGTCCGGAACACTGGAAAAACCGAGGGTGTGGGCGGCCCACCTGCAGACGCCATGATTTCTGCATAGAGAAAGGTCAGTGCCGGGAAGTCCAGGTGCATCGCTTCGCCGACCGGGCCATAGGGGTGGTAGGCGGCCGCAAAGCGCTCCTTCTCTGCCGCGCTGCGGACTCTGGGCACGCCTGGCGGCAAGCTCGATTCCTGGGTGTCCACCTGGCGATACCGTGCCTGCATGCGCTCATGCCTTTGCCGCCATCCTTCGTCGATCAGCGGGGTGCTGATGGTCCCGGGCCCACAGCACAAAATCAGGCTGGCCACGCGCTCGGGATGGTCCGCTGCGAAATGCAGAGCGACTGCCGTGCCCAGGGAGGCACCCATGACATGCAGCTTATCTTCCGACATGCCTACATGCGCCAGCAGTGCCTTGAGATCGCTCGCATGGCCATGACCATCTCCCGGGTCATTCTCCTGCCCCAGCCCCCGTGAGCGGCCATAGCCGCGGAGGTCGTAAATCAGGCAGCTGTGGTGGTAGCGCAGTTCCGCCACCTGTTGCCACCATGACAGGTGGGTTCCGCTGGCGCCATGAATGAACACCAGGGGCGGCCCATCTCCATGCAGTTCGTAGTAGATCTCGGAGTCTGGGGTGGTCAAGAGGCTCATGCTTGTCTTTCTTCTGGCTAGGCACCCTGCATGAACATCACAGCTTGATGCAGACGTTCTTGAGTTCCGTGTAGAACTCCAAGGAGTGAACGCCGCCTTCGCGGCCGATGCCGGACTGCTTCGCACCGCCGAAGGGGGTGCGAAGGTCTCGCAGGAACCAGCTGTTGACCCAGCTGATGCCGACGTCCATGCGCTGTGCCACCCGATGCGCCCGTGCCAGGTCCTTTGTCCAGATGGCGCAGGCCAATCCGTATTCGGTATCGTTGGCGCGGCCGAGCACCTCTTCTTCTGTATCGAAGGGGCTCACATGGCAGCAGGGGCCGAAGATCTCCTCGCGCACGACGCGTGCCGAGTCGTCCAGGCCGGTCCAGATGGTCGGTTCGATCCATGCGCCGCCTGCGAGCCCATCGGGCATGGTGGGCACGCCCCCGCCGGTGATCACGGTCGCGCCTTCCTCTTTGGCCAGGCGGTAGTAGGACAGAACCTTCTCTCGGTGCTCTTGGCTGATCAGCGGACCCAGGCGGGTGGACGGGTCGGAAGGAATGCCCGGTTTGAGCGACTGGGCGCCTGCGCGCAAGGCCTGAACGAAGCGATCAAAGAGCGGGCGCTCGACATACACCCGCTCGGTGCCCAGACAAACCTGACCGCAATTGGCAAACACGGAGCGCAAGGTGCCCTCAATGGCCGCATCGAGATCGCAGTCGGCAAAGACGATGGCCGAATTTTTACCGCCCATCTCCAGACTGACAGGCCGCGCGCCGCGTGCCGCCGCCTTCATGATGACCTCGCCGGTACGGGTTTCGCCCGTGAAGGTGATGGCATCCACGCCCGGGTGGGCTGTGAGGAACTCGCCGGCCGATTGCGGACCCAGGCCATGCACGACGTTGTAGACCCCCGCCGGTATACCTGCGGCATTCATCACCTCGCCGAGCAAGGTGGCCGTCTGAGGCGTCTCTTCGGAGGGCTTGACCACCACGGTGTTGCCGCATGCCAGCGCAGGCCCCACTTTCCAGGTCATCAGCAGCAGGGGCAGGTTCCAGGGGCAGATCACGCCCACCACGCCCACGGGCCGCCGGTATCCGTAATTGATGGCTCCGCGGCCGTCGGGTGTGGACATCTCGAAGAACTCGGTGGCCACGTTCTTCACCACGTCGGCAAAGACCTTGAAATTGGCCGCGCCGCGGGGAATGTCGATGTGGCTGGCCAGGCTGTGGGGTTTGCCTGTG
Organism: Comamonadaceae bacterium; assembly: GCA_027486255.1. Classification (GTDB taxonomy): domain Bacteria; phylum Pseudomonadota; class Gammaproteobacteria; order Burkholderiales; family Burkholderiaceae_C; genus Polaromonas. The sequence goes on along the minus strand of JAIXPL010000046.1, from coordinate 14,206 downwards.
TCGGCACATTCGGCTTCCAGGAATTCGTCAAAGCGCCGGGTGATGCCGTCGGCCACAGCGTAGAGCCGGTCCACCCTCTCGGCAAGTGTCATCCGGCCCCATGGCCCGTGCAGCGCGGCCCGGGCAGCGGCCACCGCCTGATCCACTTCCCCCGCGCCGCCCTCATGGACTTGCGCGATGACGCTTCCATCGATGGGCGAGCGCTTGGCAAAGCTCTGAGCCGATGGCACGAAGGCGCCGTTGATGAAGTGATGGATCTGTTTCATGGTGGAGTCTGGATGGGTGTGTGCCCGTTCAGCCGGCGCGCACCTTATTCGGTCATGGTGGCCAGGATGTTGCGGCCGGTCCGCTCGATGTGGTCCGACAGCAATCGACAGGCGGTGTCTGCATCCCGCTCCAGCGCGGCGTCGGTGATCAGCCGATGCTCTGAAGCAACGTCCCTGTCAACGTCGTGGCGTGTGAAGAAAATGCGACGGTAGCGGTCTTGGATCGTATTGAGCTGTTGGCAGAATTGCAGCAGGATGGGCGACTGGCAGGGCTGCGTCAGAGCGGCATGAAACGCACCATGCCAGGCTTCCCATTGCTCGGTTTCCTGGTTGGAAATGCGCTGCGACTCCAATTTGGCCAGGCGATGGTGCGCCGCCAGCAATTGCGCCTCCCAGGCGTCTCCGCCCAGGGAAATGGCCTGGCGCAGCGCCTGGGTTTCCAGCAGCACGCGCAAACGGAGGGTCTCCTCGAGCTCGGCCCGGGTGGCCGGCGCCACCCGGTAGCCCTTCTGGCTGTCGACCACCATCAGCCCTTCGCCGACCAGCCTGGTCACAGCCTCCCTGATCGGGCTCCAGCTCACGCCAAACGCCTGGCGAATATCTTCCAGGCGAACCTTGGCCCCGGGCAGATACCGGCCGGCCAAGACGTCTTCACGAAGACGCTGGGCGATGGAAAGGGCCAGAGTGGCGCCTTCGGGCGCGCTTCGCAGGGTGTCGGACAAATCAGATCTCCAGGTGGAACGCGGCGCCAGCAGCCTGCCAGGGCCAGCACCTGTTCACAGGCTGCTGTGGCTGCCGTCGCAGAAGGGAACCTTGCCGCTGCCCTTACAGCCACACAGCATCACGGTCTGGTCTTTCTGCTGGGTCCACACCACCGGCTTCATGGCCGATTTGGTAGAGGTGTGGGAGCCATCGCAGAAGGGTTGCTGCTTGGACAGGCCGCAGGAACACCAGGCATAGCGGTATCCCTCCAGCAGTTCGACCTTGTAGGGGCCCTTCTGGGCGACGACCGGCTCTTCTTTCATTTTTGCTCCTTGCAGATTATCGTTAATCTTGTTGACAAACGCTAAATTCACGGCTTACAGTTATTTGAGCGTAACAACGTTAATCAGTCAAGGGGAAGCCGATGAGATCAGCAGTCGAAGTCAATGCCGATGCGAACAAGGTGGCCTTCATGGACACCCGCACCATGGCTTGGGAAAGCACGGAATGGCCGGGCGTTCAACGCAAGGTTCTGGAGTTCGTCAGTCACCCGAAGATGGGGCGTGAGACGTCCATCTTGAAGCTCGAGCCTGGCGCATCGCTGCCGACGTCGACCTGTCCTGAGCGACTGGATTTTTTCGTGCTGGAGGGGGCTTGCAGCGATGAGCACGGCAGTTATGGCAAGCACACCTTCGTGCGCCAGCCGCCAGGCACCACCCACACGCTCCGCTCCGAAGGCGGGTGCACGCTCTACATGAAGTGGCGGGTGGCGATCAACAAAGACGCGACACGCATCGTCATCGATGCCATGTCTGCGCAGTGGGGCGAGTTCCCGCACCGTGGCGCCGACGTGTTGCACCTCTATCCCAACAAGGACGGCATCGAGACTGGCCGCATTGGCCATGTGCACACCAACCGCAAGCTGCCCTCGCATGATCACTCCATTGGCGAGGAGACCTTTGTGATCGAGGGCGTGCTCAAGGATCAATTCGCCAGCTACGAGGCAGGCACCTGGTTTCGCATGCCCTGCGGTGTCGCGCATGCACCCTACACCGAGGAGCAGCGCTGCAAGATGCTGATCCGTGAAGGCGATCTCGTCTGGTGATCTCGGCGCAAGCCAACTCGTTCCTCATTTTATTTTTATAAGGAGACAAGCCCATGAGCCTTTCTTTCAAAGCCGGCAAGCGTGCCCTTCTGCGTACCGTTTGCGCTCTGGCAGCCGGAGCTGCACTCGCCCTGCCTTCGCAGGCCAGCGAATTCACGATGAAAATCGGATTCGCGACCATGAACGACATCCAGCACCAGTGGGGAACCTGGATGAAGGAAGCACTTGAGGCCGGATCCAAGGGCAGGATCTCGGTGCAGCTGTTTCCGCGCAATCAGTTGGGCACCATTGCCAGCCAGATCGAGGGCCTGCAGCTGGGCACCGTAGAGGCGTTCACGGCGCCCGCCGATTTCTTTGCCGGCATCGATCCCCGGTTTGGCACCTTCAGCATTCCCGTTCTGTTCAAGGACATGGTCCATGCCGAGAAGACCTTGCTCGATCCTGAGATGAACAGGGAAATCTTGTCCTTGGGCGCCAACCGCAACATGCAGGTGGTCTCCGTCTACACCTTTGCCTTTGCGAATTACTTCGGCAAGCAGCCGATCCGTTCGATCGATGACATCAAGGGAAAGAAGTTCCGTGTGAACGCCACCGCGGCCGAGCGCGCAAAGATGCGCCAGCTCGGGGGAACGGCCGTACCCATGGATCTGTCGGAGGTCATCCCTGGCCTGCAGCAGGGTGTGATTGACGGCACGCAGAGCGCCACGGCGGTGTATGTGAACTTGAAGTTCAACGAGATCAACAAATCGCTGACCGAGTCCAATGACACCATGGTGGTGTCGGTGGGCGTGATCAGCCGGGCCTTCCTGAACCGCCTGCCAGCCGACTTGCGGCAGATGGTCATCGACGAGGGCAACAAGGTGCAGGCACGCATGATGGTCCGGTCGCGCCAGATCGACGAGGAGTCGCGCAAGCGCTGGTCCGACGCGGGTGGCGAGTGGCTGCGCTTTTCGGCGGCAGACCAGAACCGCATGCGTGGACTCCTGTCAGGCATTGGCGAGGAAGTCACCAAAGACAACCCTCAGACCAACGCCTTCTACAAGCGCATGCTGAGCACCAGCCAGAAGTATTGAGGCGCGTGGTCCAGGCTCCGTGATGAACTCGGAAAACAAGGCGACGCCGCCTCAAGCGCAGGATCAGGACGGGGTTGAGGCTCCCCGCCCCAAGGATGGCCTGCGCTGGCTCTACATCGTCCTGGGTGTGGTCATGCTGGGCGGCGTCGCACTCAACTTGGCCAATGTGATCGGGCGTTATGCCGTGGGCAAGCCCATTTTCTGGGCCGAGGAAGTGCTGGTGGGCATGGTCATCTGGGGCGTGTTCTTCGGCGCGGCCGTGGTGACTTGGCGGGGTGACCATCTGAACATGGACCTCTTCTACGCCCGCCTGGGCAGGCGCAGCCGATTCGTCGTCAATGGCTTCATTGCATCGGTGATGGTTGGCATCTGCCTCTTCATCGCCTGGCAGTCCTGGACCATTCTTCAAATGTTCTACCAGACTGGCGCGGTCAGTGCGGGCGCCGAGATCCCTAAGGTCATCCCGCACTCGGCGCTGATGATCGGCTTCCTGCTCTCAGCGCTGGCGGTGATCGTGCGCTGGCGCCGCTGGCTGTTGGAGCAACACGGGGGCAATGGGTGATTCTTATACTTTCTGTCCTGCCGCTGGCCCTGCTGGCGTTGGGCCTGCCGTTTTTCCTCGTTCTGCTGGCTTCGGCGACGACCTTTTTGATTGTCTCGGGGACAGTGCCGCCGACCGCCTTGCACCAGGTGATGTTCAGCAGCATCGACAAGTTCGCGCTGCTGGCGGTCCCCTTCTTTATCTTTGCGGGCGATCTGATGGGGCGCGGTGGCGTATCGCGGCGCCTCGTGCGTTGGGTCATGTCCATGTTGGGGGGTATGCGAGGCGGTCTGCCCATGACGGCCCTGGGTACCACGGCCGTGTTCAGCGCCGTCTCGGGCTCGACGGCAGCCACGGTTGCGGCCGTGGGCAGCCTGACCTACGACCGCATGCGGCAGGCCGGCTACTCACCCCGCTTTGCCTCAGGTCTGCTGGTCTCCAGCGCCGCCATCGATAACCTCATTCCCCCCTCGATCGGCTTCATCCTCTATGGAATCTCCTCAGAGACGTCCATCGTCAAGCTGTTCGCGGCGGGCCTCGTCCCCGGCTTGGTCATGGCCGCCTTTCTGTCCCTGACGATTTGGTGGTACGTGCGGCGGGGCATCGAAGGACGCGGGGCCCCGTTTTCTCGTGCTGAATTCTGGGCCGCTACCCGCGACGGTATCTGGTCCATCGGTGCGCCAGTGGCCGTGCTCGGTGGTATCTATGCGGGAATTTTCTCGCCGACCGAGGCGGCTGGAATTGCCTGTGTGTATGCCATCGTGGTGGTGGCCCTGGTCTATCGTGAGATGGGCTGGATGGATATCCTTGAATCGGCGGGGCGCTCACTGATTCTGACCTCGCAGGTCTTCATCATCATTGCTGCAGCAGGCGTCTTTTCCTGGTTGTTGACCATCAATGGCATACCTCAGGCCCTGGTGCGCTGGGTCGTAGACCTCAAGGTCGAGCCCTGGATGCTTTTGCTGGCCATCAACCTGCTGCTGCTCTTGGTTGGCATGTTTTTGGATACGGCATCGTCCATCCTGGTGCTCACGCCTCTGCTGGCCCCGGTGGCCAAGGCGCTCGGCGTCGATCCGGTGCATTTTGGTGTCATCGTGGTCATGAACCTGAGCCTGGGCACCTTCACGCCGCCGTTTGGCATCAACCTGTTTGTGGGGCAGGCCGTCTTCAAGCTGCCCCTGTCCGTGCTCTACCGCGGCATCCTGCCTTTCTTTGTGGCGAGCCTCGGTGCATTGGCATTGGTGACCTACGTGCCAGCTTTGTCTCTCTACATTCTGAAATTCCTATGAGTCAGAGCGCATCTGATCCCTCGCAGGATTACCAGCGCTTGGCGCCGGCTTGCGCCTGCTGCCCAGTGGATATTCATGCCCACTGGTTCCCCCAGTCCTGGCTCCATGAGCTTGAGCGCCGAGGCCTGGCCCACGGGCTCCAGTGGGAAGACACCTCGAACGGGCCGCGCTTCTGGCACGGGCATCTTTCGACCGGACCGGTCGGCCCCCGCTTTGTGGATCTGCAAGATCGCTTGCAAGTGATGCAGCAGCAAGGCGTGCAGGCCCAGGCGCTGTCCCTCTCGCAGCCCATGGTGTACTGGGCTGGCCGTGAGGATGGCCATGCCCTGGCGAGCCTCTACAACGACTGCCTGGTGCAGGCGCATGAGTCCCATCCTGAGCGCTTTTTTGGATTGGCCACCTTGCCGCTGCAGGCCATCGACCTGTCCTTGCGCGAGATTGACCGGATCGCCGGTTTCCAGGCCATGCGGGGCGTTTGTATTGCCACGCATGTGCTTGGGAAAGACCTGTCCGACCCCTCGTTCTTCCCGGTCTATGAACGGCTTGAAGATCTGGGACTGCCGGTGTTCCTGCATCCCACCTTCGTGTTGGCCCCGGATCGGCTCGAAGCCCACTACTTGACCAATTTGCTGGGCAACCCGTTTGAAACCGCCGTGGCCGCCGCCCACCTGATCTTCGGCCAGGTGCTCGACCGCTTTCCGAAATTGCAATTCGTGCTGCCTCACGCCGGAGGTGCCTTCCCATACCTGGTCGGCCGACTCCAGCGCGGTTGGGAAAAGCGTGCAGACCTCGGTCGGCTTTCGGCCTCGCCCGAGTCCTACCTTCGTCGCTTTTATTACGACACCATTGGCTACAGCGCCCCGGTGCTGGACTTCCTGGTCCGCCAGGTCGGCAGCGACCGCATCCTGATGGGCAGTGACTACTGTTTCCCCATCGCCTATGAAAAGCCGGTCGAGATCGTGACCGCCATGGCGACGATGTCCGCCGATGATCAGGCTGCTGTCCTCGAGACAAACGCGCGTCGACTGTTGCGACTGCCTCCTGCCAACGCGCCAACTTGAGGCGGCCACGACACAGCTCGTGGACAAGACCTCTTCAGGAGCGAGTCGATGATCATTAGTCGAGAAAGCGATGTGACCCAGGCCGTCCTCGCGGAGCTTGAACGCACCACGGACCCCCGCTTGAAGCAGATCCTTCAGAGCGCGGTGCGCCATCTCCACGAGTTCGTGCGCGAGGTCAAACTGACCGAAGCTGAATTTCAGCAGGTGTGTGCTTGCATTGCCCGGGTTGGACAGGCTAGCCATGAGTCTCACAATGAAGTGGTGCTTGCAGCGGGCTCACTCGGTGTGTCCTCGCTGGTGTGCCTGCTCAACAACGGCGCGGCCGGTGGCGCCGAACTGACCACGGCCAATCTGTTGGGGCCTTTTTGGCGCGATGGCTCGCCGCCCATGGCGCAGGGCGCGTCCATCGTGCGCTCGCCCACGCCGGGCGATCCCATCTTCGTCACCGCCTTCGTGCAGGACCAGGCTGGTCAAGGCCTTGCCGATGTGCGGGTCGATATCTGGCATGCCTCGTCCGAGGGCTTTTACGAGAACCAGGACCCCGCGCAGGCCGACATGAACCTGCGCGCCACCTTCACGACCGATGCCCAAGGCTGTGTGCGCTTTCGCAGCATCAAGCCTGTCGGCTACCCCATCCCGGTCAACGGCCCGGTGGGCGATTTGATCCGGGCGCAGGGCCGGCACAACATGCGGCCGGCGCACATTCATTTTTTGATGAGCAAGCCCGGCTACAAGACACAGTTCTCGCAGGTGTATTCCTCGGACGACCCGAACCTGCAGACCGATGTGCAGTTCGGGGTCACGCGTGCGCTCATTGGCCAGTATGTCCGGCACGAAGGTGGCTGCCCCGCGCCCGACGTGAGCGGACCCTGGTTCAGCCTGGAGCACCGCTTCACGCTGCAAGAAGGGCAGTCGCGCCTGCCGCGCCCGCCGATCACCGGCAAGGCCAGCGGGCCCCGCCCCAGCCTTGAGGTGCTGCAGCGGCGCTAAGCGCTCAGGGCGCGTACCAGTGGCTGAGCTTGACCTCTGGCGTGCCCTGCGCCTGGGTCCATTCGGCCAGCTCGTCGTGTCTGGGCATCCACACGCCCTCGAACTGTCCCATGTAGCTCAGAAACTTGTCGAGCTGCGCAGACATCAGTGGCCGGCCGCCAAAGTTGCCGTGCATGGTGATGTTGATCATCGAGCCCGGCTCCTGCTGGTACTGGAAGTCGAACAGGTCCTTGTACGTGGTGAACCAGTCGATGGGCGCGCCGCGCAGCACGCGGTTGTCGGCAAAATCGCTGTGCGGCAGTCCGACGATGGGGCCGGCTGGCGTCTCGATCATGCCGGGCAGGTCCATGTCGTTGTAATCGCCGTGCCAGAGCATGCCTTCGCGCTTGAGCACTTCGGCGGTGCGCTCGTTGGTGGCAATCGTCGAGCTGAGCCAGCCCACCGGGCGCTGGCCGCCGACTTCGGTGAGGATGTCAAGGCTGCGCCGGACCAGCGCGATTTCCTCGCTGTCGCTCAGGCCTGAGAGCACCTGGTCCTGTGCGTAGTTGTGCCCGGCAATCTCGAAGCCGGCAGCGGCGATCTGGCGCACCGTGTCCGGGAACAGCTCGGCCGAGCGGGCATTGATGCAGGCCGTGCCGAAGACGCCGTGGCGGCGCGCGGTGCGCACCAGGCGCGCCATGCCAAAGCGCCCGCCGTAGTTGGACCACAAGATTCCGGCGCGGTCCTCGGTGCCCGCCTTGGGCGGGCTGGTCATGGGCGAGTAGGGCGGCGCCTTGCCCGGCGACCAGTTCTCCATCAGAAAGGTCAGGATGACGGTGATTCGGGGCTGGCTGGGGCGTTGGGAAAGCAAAGGCAAGATGGGGCTCCTGGGTCAGGTGTCATTCGGGCGTGATGCCCGCTTGTTGCGTGAGGGTCTTGTAGAGTTGGGCGCTGTCGGCCAGTTGGCGTGAGAAATCGACCGGCCCGGCGAACTTGATGTCGTAGCCGGCCTGGTTCATGCGGGCGACCACCTCGGGGTCGCGCATGATTTTGTCCATCTCGGCGCCCAGGCGCTGCACCACGGGCGCGGGCATGCCGGCCGGACCCAACAGGCCGACCCAGGTGTCGGGCACGGAAAAGCCGGTGATGCCGCTTTCTGCGGCGGTGGGAATGGTCGGCGCGCTGGCCGAGCGGCCGGCTTCGACCACCGCCAGGATGCGCAGCTTGCCGGTCTGCACATGGGGCAGCAGGTTGGACAGCACCAAAATGCCCAGGTCCACCTGGCCCGAGATCACATCGGTCAGCGCGGCCGAGCCGCCCCGGTAAGGCACATGCGTCAATTTGGCTTTTTGCGTGGTGGTGAGCAGCAGGCCCGCCAGCTGCTGCGAGGTGCCGACGCCCGAGGTGCCAAAGGACAGGCCCTTGGGGTTGGCCTGTGACAGCGCCACCAGATCGGCCATGGTCTTGATCGGCGAATTCGCAGGCACGGCAATGGCCTGCGGGGCGACAGCGACCTTGGCAATGGCGCTGAAATCCTTGACCGGATCGTAGTTCACGCCCTTGGTGAACAGCTGTACGGTCTGGTGGGGCGGGCCCAGGTTCATCAGCAAGGTGTAACCGTCGGCCGGCGAAGCGGCCACCTGGGCCGAGCCGATGGAGCCGCCAGCGCCGGCGCGGTTTTCAATGAGCACCGGCTGGCCCAGGGCGGTTGAGAGCTTGGGCCCGATGATGCGGGCCACGGTGTCGGCTGCGCCGCCAGCGGCAAAGGGCGCGACGATGCGAATGGGCTTGTTCGGGTAGTTGCCTTGGGCCCAGGCGGGTACGGCCAGGGCCAGCAGCGGCAGGGCGAGCAGGCTGCGGCGGATTTGTTGTTTTGTCATCGATATCTCCTTGGTGGGGGCGGGTCTTCTGAAGCCGTTTAGCCGAGCGCCGCGCAGATGTTGCGCGTGGTTCGGTCGATGTGCTGGGCCAGCAGTGCGCAGGCCAGGTCGGCGTTGCGCTCTAGCGTGGCCTCAACGATGGTCTGGTGCTCGAGGTGAACGTTGCGGTCGAAGGGGTTGCGTTGCAAGAACAGGCGCCGGTATCGGTCGTTCTGGTCGTGCACCCTGGCGCAGTACTGCAGCAGCATCGGCATGCCGCAGGCGCCCAGCAGCGCAAAGTGGAATTGCCGGTGCGCGGCTTCCCAGGCGCCTGGGGCTTGCCGGCTCGATTCGTTGCGCGGGGCCTGCGCCAGCTGGTGCAGCGCCTGGGCGATGGCGTGCTCCCATTGCGCATCGCCCAGGGCGATCGATTCGCGCAAGGCCAGGGTCTCCAGGTGGATGCGCAGGCGTGCAATCTCTTTGAGGTTGGCTTCGGAGACGGGCGCCACCCAGTAGCCGCGCTGATCCTCGATGCGCACCAGGCCCTCGGCGCCCAGACGCGAGAGCGCCTCGCGCAGCGGGCTGCGGCTGAGCGTCAGGCCCAGGCGCTCGCGCAGCATGTCCAGCTTGAGCTTGCTGCCCGGCGCCAGCTCACCCGACAAGATGGCCTCGCGCAGGCGCGCGGTCAGCTCGGTGGACAGCGTGCGCGCGCCTTCTTCACCGCCAGCGGACGGGGCCAGGGCGGCGGCGCGGGTCATGGCTGGGGGCCTCAGTCGAGCTTGAGCGACAGCGACTTGATGATCTCGGCCCACTTGCCGCTTTCCTCGCGCATGTGCTTGCTCAGGTCGGCCGCGGGCCCGCCGATGAGGTCGACGCCGGAGGCAGCCATTTTTTCCTTCACCTCGTTTTGGCGCAGCGCACTGTCGATGCTGCGGTTGAGCACGGCAATCACCGCCTCGGGTGTGCGCGCTGGCGCCACGATGCCAAACCAGGCGGTGGACTCGAAGCCGCTGAGCGCTTCGGCCACCGTGGGCAGGCTGCCCATGCTTGGCACGCGGACGCTCGAGGCCACGGCCAGGCCGCGCATTTTTTGCGACTGCACATGCGGCAAGGTCGAGGGTGAGTTGTCGAACATCACGTCGATCTGCCCGCCCATCAGATCGGTGGAGGCGGGCGCGCTGCCGCGGTAGGGAATGTGCGTGATCTGCAGCCCAGCCCGGCGCTTGAGCAGCTCCATGGTCAGGTGGCTGGTGGTGCCGTTGCCTTGCGAGCCGTAAGAGAGCTTGCCTGGGTTGGCTTTGGCATACGCAATGAACTCATTGAGGTTCTGAAAGGGCCGCTGCGGGTGGGCCACCAGCATGATGGGCACCGAGGCCACCAGGCTCACCGGAGCGAAATCGCGAAGGGGGTCGTAGCCTTGCTTGGTGTACAGATGCTGGTTGATGCTCAGCGGGCCGGCGGCCGACAGCATCAAGGTGTGGCCGTCGGGCTTGGCCTTGGCCACCAACTCGGCGCCGGTGTTGCCGCCAGCACCGGCCCGGTTTTCCACCACCACGGTCTGCTTGAGTTCGCGTGACATGCGGTCGGCAATCGCGCGAGCCAGGATGTCGGTGGTGCCGCCGGGCGGGAAGGGCACGACCATGGTGATCGCGCGCTCTGGGAAGGTCTGCGCGTGCAGGCCCAGACAGGCGGTGAGCAGGCCCAGGCAGGCCAGGCGGCGGGTGAGGGAAGAGAGGTTCATGGGCGTGTCTTTCTCGGGAGGTTTTTATTCAAAGCCATACAGGCGTGCCGGGTTGTCAACCAGCATCTGCTGCTGCACGGCGGGCTCGGGCGTCCACAGGGGGATCAGGTCAACCAGGTCGCCGTCGTTGGGCATGGCCCCGGCGTAAATCGGGTGTGGCCAGTTGCTGCCCCACAGCAGCCGGTCGGGCCGCGCTGCGGCCACGCGGTGAATCATGGGCAGCATGTCGGTGTGTGGATAAGGCTGCGACGACGAGCGGTACAGGCTGGCCAGCTTGACCCAGCAGCGGTCGGTCTCCAGCAGATCCATCACCGCGCGCATACCCGGCGAATCCACGCCCTCGCTGCCCCGCACATGGCCCAGGTGGTCCAGCACAAAGGGATTGGGCAGCGAGCGCAAGCGCGGCGCCAGGGCGACCAGTTCCTCGGAATGCTTGAGATGCAGCACCAGGTGCCAGCCCAGCTCCAGGGTCTCGGCTGCCAGGGCTTCGAGGTGCTCGAAGCTGGCGCCACCACGCACCACCGTGGACAGGCGGCAGCCGCGCATGCCGCCCTGATGCAGGCGCTGCAGCTGATCCTGGCCCAGGCCAGGCCGGATCACGGCTACGCCGCGTGCCGACGGACCCAGGCGCGCGATCGCATCCAGGCTGACGCGGTTGTCGGTGCCATGCGCCCCGCCGTGCACCACCACCTTGCGCTCTACGCCCAGGGTCTGCAGCAGCGCGGCGTATTGCTCGACCGTGCAGTCCTCGGGTGTGTAGCTGCGCTCTGGGGAAAAGGGAAATCGGTCTTGCGGTCCGAACACATGGGCGTGCGTGTCGCAGGCCAGCGCAGGCATCTTGAACCGCGGCTTGCGCGTCCGGCGATCCGGTCCCTGGCAGGGCGGGGCCGAAGTGATGGCGCTCGCTGGGCCTGGCATGGAGGGTCGGTCTTCAGGCCGCCGTGGCCTGGGATTCGCGCAAGGCCACGCGCGCCAGCGTGTCCGCACCCCGGTTGGCCGCTGGCAGGCCACGGAACAAAAAGCACAGACTCACAGCCGCCTGCAGTTCCTGCCAGCTCGCGCCTTCGTGGCGCGCAGCAATGGCGTGCGTTTCGGCCGCATCGTTGCCGTCCATCAACAGCATGCCAAAGAGCATCAGCTGCGTGACCTTGGGGTCCAGGTGCGGCGTGTCCATGGCATGCGAGCGCAGGGCCTCCTGCATCTCCACGATCTGCGGGTCCAATGCGCCCGTGAACGTCATGCGCGCTTCCACCCGGGGCGGCAAAAAACCCAGCAGCCCGGTGTAGGTGGGTTTGTGGCGTGCCACCAGATCGGCGGAGGCTGAAGGATCCAGGCCGGCGCTGCGCAGGGCTTCGGCCAGGTTCACTTTTCCAGAACTCATGGATGTCCTTTTTGTCGAAATTCCTAGAAAGTTTAGGTTTGGGGCCCCTGTATTTTTCTCGGTGTTTCCCCTGAAAAGCCAGGTGAGGTCGATCCACTAAGATTATTTTGTCGTTTTTTTGACCCCAAAGGACACTGCCATGCTCACTGAAGCCGAACGCCTGCAAGCAGTCGAAACCCTGCTGCAAGCCCAGCGCGATTGCCGCCAGGCCAAGCTGCTGACCGATTCCTTCCCGCACATCGAAATCGAGGATTCGTACGCGATTTCGACGGCTGTGACGCAGCGCAAGATCGCCGCCGGCGCCAAGCTCATCGGCCACAAGGTGGGGCTGACGTCCAAGGCCATGCAGGCGTCCTCAAAGATCAACGAGCCCGATTACGGTTACCTGCTGGACAACATGCTGATTGCCGAAGGTGCCAAGGTGCCTCATGCCAGCTTCTGCCTGCCCCGGGTGGAGGTGGAGCTGGCCTTTGTGTTGGGCCAGCCCCTCAAAGGCCCCGGCGTGACCCTGGTCGATGTGCTGCGCGCCACCGACTACGTGGTGCCGGCCCTGGAAATTGTGGATGCCCGTCTGGTCGATCCCCGCAAGATCCAGGACACGATCGCCGACAACGGTGCAGCCGCCGGTCTCGTCCTGGGTGGGCGGCCCGTCAGGCCCATGGACGTCGACCTGCGCTGGGTGGGCGGCCTGATGTACCGCAACTCCGAGATCGAGGAAACCGGCGTGGCCGCAGGCGTGCTTGGCCATCCGGCGCTGGGCGTGGCCTGGCTGGCCAACAAGCTGGGGCAGCACGGTGTGGGACTGGAGGCTGGGCACATCGTGCTGGCCGGCTCGTTCACCCGCGTGGTCTATGCCAAGAAGGGTGACACGCTCTTCGGTGACTTCGGGCCCCTGGGCAGCGTTTGCGTGCAATTCGTCTGATCGGGCCGCCATGGATTTGCCTATCAATACCTTCAAGCGGGCCTTGCGCGAGGGCAAGCATCAAACGGGCCTGTGGATGACCCTGGCGAGCCATTACGCCACGGAATCGGTCGCGGGCGCTGGTTTCGACTGGCTGCTGCTGGACATGGAGCACTCTCCCAACGACTACGACGACATCCTGCGGCAGATGCAGGTGGTCGCGGGCTACCCCAGCCACGCGGTGGTCCGCCCGGCCTGGAATGACGTCTTGGCCTTCAAGCGCTTGCTGGACACCGGCGCGCAAACCCTGCTCGTGCCTTATGTACAGAACGCCGAGGAAGCCCTGGCTGCCGTGCGCGCCATGCGCTACCCGCCGCATGGCATCCGCGGCATGAGTGCGGCCACACGGGCGACCGGTTTCGGGCGCATCCCCGACTACGTCAAGCGCTGCAACGACGAGCTGTGCCTGCTGGTCCAGGTCGAGACGGTGGAGGCGCTCACACAGATTGAGGCCATTGCTGCAGTAGATGGGGTTGACGGCATTTTTATCGGCCCAGGCGACTTGGCTGCCAGCATGGGCATCGCCGGCCAGCTCAAGCATCCCCGGCTGCTCGAAGCCATCGATGACGCCATTGCGCGCATCGTTGCCTGCGGCAAGGCGGCGGGCATCCTCACGGCCGACCGTGAGCTGGCCAGGCGCTTCATTGACCGCGGCACCACGTTCACGGCAGTCGGCGTGGACGCCAGCCTGCTGGCCCGTGCGGCTGACGACCTGGTCCGGGAATTCGGTACCCCGCCCACTGTTTGAAGGAGATTCCTATGCCTTGCACCCGTCGATACCTGGCCATGGCCCTGGGCGCTGCTGCACTTGTGCTGCCCGGCCTGTCTTTGGCGCAAGCCGATGCCTTTCCTGCCAAGCCGGTGCGCGTGCTTGTGGGCTTTCCGCCCGGGAGTTCCACCGACGTCGCTGCCCGGGCGATGGCCCAGCGGCTGGGCCAGTCTCTGGGCCAACAATTCATCGTGGAAAACCGCGCTGGGGCCAGTAGCAACATCGCGGCCCGTGCCGTGGCCTCTGCGCCGGCCGATGGCTACACCCTGTTCGTCGGGACCATCGCCAACACCATCAATGCGACCCTGCAGGCCGGTAGCGCCGTCGACATGTCAAGGGACATGCTGCCGGTGGCCATGATCGGAAGCGTGCCCAACATCCTGGTGGCGCATCCGTCCCTGGGCGTGGACAGCATCGATCAGCTGGTGGCCAAGGCCAAGGCCGAGCCCGGACGCATCACCTTTGCGTCCTCGGGCAATGGAACCTCGC
>JAIXPL010000026.1 GCA_027486255.1 Comamonadaceae bacterium | reverse complement strand
CTACGGGGATTCGAACCCCGGTACTCACCGTGAAAGGGTGATGTCCTAGGCCTCTAGACGATAGGGTCAAAACCTTGGACGCTTGAGTGTTGATCCGAAACCAACTTCAAGACTTCGATGGTGGAGGTAAGCGGGATCGAACCGCTGACCTCTTGCATGCCATGCAAGCGCTCTCCCAGCTGAGCTATACCCCCTGTTGCAGCTTGACCCGAAAAAACGGGTTTTATTGCATCCGTCGAAACCGAAATTATAGCGTGAAAAATTCGTCTTTCACAGGGCTGCCGTGTTTTTGAGTCGGCGGGTCACATTTTCCCGGTCCATCAACTCGATGACAGCATCCAGCGAAGGGGTCTGCGGAGTGCCCAACAAGACCACGCGCACCGGCATGGCCAGTTGCGGCATTTTCAGGCCCGCCTCGGCGAGCACCTGCTTGATCACCCCGGCGATGGCCGCCTTGTTCCACTCGCAAGCTTCTAGCCCTTGGGCCAGTTGCGCCAGCACCGGGCGGATGGCCTCACCGAGGTGGGCAGAGCGGTCTTCATCACTGGCCTGGCCGCCCTGCACCAGCAGCACCAGCCAGTCGGCCAGTTCCACCAGGGTGCTGCAGCGGTCCTTGAAGAGAGCACAGGCCTTCAGAGCGCGCTCGCCTTGCAGGTCCACTGCACGCTTGGCGAGAAAAGGCTGCACCAGGCGCACCAGTTCTTCGTCGGGCAGGGCCTTGAGGTGCTGGGCGTTGACCCAGCGCAGCTTGGCCTCGTCGAACTGCGCGGCGCTCTTGCCCAGGTGGTCGAGGTCGAACCACTGCAGAAACTGCGCGCGGCTGAAGATCTCGTCATCGCCGTGGCTCCAGCCCAGGCGCGCCAGGTAGTTCACCATGGCATCGGGCAGAAAGCCTTCCTCCGCGTACTGCGTCACGGGCTTGGCACCGTTGCGCTTGCTCATCTTTTCGCCCTGCTCATTGAGCACGGTGGGCAGGTGCGCATACACAGGAGCTTCCTTGCCCAGGGCGCGGAAGATGTTGATCTGGCGTGGCGTGTTGTTCACATGGTCGTCGCCACGGATCACATGGGTGATGGCCATGTCGATGTCATCGACCACCACGCAGAAGTTGTAGGTGGGCGTGCCGTCGGGGCGGGCGATCACGAGGTCGTCGAGCTCGTGGTTGCTGATGGCGATGCGGCCCTTGACCTTGTCCTCCCAGACCACGTCCCCCGACAGCGGGTTCTTAAAGCGCAGCACAGGCAGCACGCCAGGTGGCACAGGCGGCAGCATCTTTCCCGGCTCGGGCCGCCAAGTGCCGTCATAGCGGGGCTTTTGCTTGGCAGCCATCTGCCGCTCGCGCAGCGCATCGAGTTCTTCCACGCTCATGTAGCAGGGGTAGACATGGCCGGCGGCCTGCAGTTCGGCCAGCACCTGCTTGTAGCGGTCCATGCGCTGCATTTGGTAGAACGGACCTTCGTCGTAATTCAGGTCCAGCCAGCGCATGCCTTCGATGATCACGTCCACCGCCGCCTGGGTGGAGCGCTCGAGGTCGGTGTCTTCAATGCGCAGGATGAAGTCGCCACCCTGGGCGCGGGCGAAGGCCCAGGGGTACAAGGCCGAGCGGATATTGCCCAGGTGAATGAAGCCCGTGGGCGAAGGCGCAAAGCGTGTGCGGACACGTGTGGTCATGGCGGCTCAAAAAAATGCCCGGAGGCCATCCGGGCGACAAGGATGGGCCCCGGGCATCAGGCCAGGGAATGAAGGCCCCGGGCCAGGTCGGCCTGCAGGTCGCCAATGTGTTCCAGGCCCACGGCCACCCGCACCAACCCCTGGCTGATACCAGCGGCCTGGCGCTGCTCTTCCGTCAGGCGCCCATGCGAGGTGGTGGCCGGGTGCGTGATGGTGGTCTTGGTGTCGCCCAGGTTGGCGGTGATGCTGCACACCTGGGTGTGGTCAATCACGTGGAAAGCTCTGGCGCGAGCCTGCTGGGGATCGGACCCCTGGAGCTCGAAGGACAGCACCGCGCCGCCCAGGCCTGACTGCTGCTGCAGCGCCAGCACATGCTGGGGGTGCGACTTCAGGCCCGGATAGTACACGCGGGCCACTTGGGGCTGCGCCTCCAGCCAGGTGGCCAGGGCCAGGGCGTTGTCGCTCTGGGCCCGCATGCGGATGCCCAGGGTCTCCATGCCCTTGAGCACCACCCAGGCGTTGAACGGCGACAGGCTCATGCCGGCGCTGCGCATCACGGGCACGAACTTGCCCTCAATCAAGTCCTTGGGCCCGCAGATCGCACCGGCCACCACGCGGCCCTGGCCGTCGAGGTACTTGGTGCCGGAGTGGATCACCAGGTCGGCGCCCAGCGCGATGGGCTGCGAGAGGGCCGGCGAGCAAAAGCAGTTGTCCACGGCCAGCAGCGCGCCAGCGGCATGGGCCACCTCGGCCAGCGCGCGGATGTCGCACACCTCGGTCAGCGGGTTGGTCGGGGTCTCGGCGAAGAGCAGGCGCGTGTTGGGCTGGATGGCGGCCTTCCACTCGGCCACGTCGGTCTGCGAGACAAAGCTGGACTGCACGCCGAACTTGCCGAACTCACCGGCCAGCAACTTGATGGTGGAGCCGAACACCGAACGCGAACACACCACATGGTCGCCCGCCTTGAGCAGGCCCATGCACATGAGCACGATGGCGGCCATGCCGCTGGAGGTGCCGATGCAGGCCTCGGCGCCTTCCAGCGCGGCCAGGCGTTTTTCCATGCTGGTCACCGTGGGGTTGGTGAAGCGCGAGTAGATGTAGCCCTCTTCCTCGCCGGCAAAGCGCCGGGCGGCGGTGGCTGCATCGGGCTGCACAAAGCTGCTGGTCAGGAACAGGGCCTCGGAGTTCTCGCCGAACTGGCTTTTGTCTTCGGCCAGGCGCACGGCGATGGTGTCGCGGTGCCAGTCTTTGCGGGGGTCGGTCATGGCGCGTCCTTCAGGCCAGCTGTGCGTTTGGCAGGGCCAGGCGGGAGACGTCGGTGTCGCCCTCCTCGCTGGTGTCCACGCGCTGTGCGTTCATTTTGGCAATCGATTCAAGCGTGATGTCGCCGGTGATGTAGACACCGTCGAAGCAGGAGGCATCGAACCCGTCGAGCTTCTCATTGAGCATGCCGATGGCGCGCTTCATGCCCTCGACGTCCTGGTAAATCAGGGCATCGCAGCCGATGAGCGCGCGCACCTCCTCCACCGAGCGGTTGTGCGCCACCAGTTCGGTGGGGGTGGGCATATCGATTCCGTACACGTTCGGAAAGCGCACGGGCGGGGCGGCGCTGGCCAGGTAGACCTTGCGGGCACCGGCGTCGCGGGCCATCTGCACGATCTCCCGGCTGGTGGTGCCGCGCACGATGGAGTCGTCGACCAGCAGCACATTACGACCCTTGAATTCGCTGGCAATCACGTTGAGCTTCTGGCGCACCGACTTCTTGCGCACGCCCTGCCCCGGCATGATGAAGGTGCGGCCCACGTAGCGGTTCTTCACGAAGGCCTCGCGGTAGGGAATGCCCAGCAGGTGGGCCAACTGCGTGGCGCTGGGCCGGCTCGACTCGGGGATGGGAATGACCACATCGATCTCGTTGGGCGGCACTGTCGAGATCACCCGCTTGGCCAGCGACTCGCCCAGGTTCAGGCGCGCCTGGTACACCGAGATGCCATCGAGCACCGAATCAGGCCGGGCCAGGTAGACAAATTCGAAGATGCAGGGCTTGAGCTGGGCGCCCTCGGCGCACTGCGCCGCATGCACTTGGCCCTGCGGGTCAATAAAGACCGCCTCGCCGGGCTGGATGTCCCGCTCGAAATGGTGGCCCGTTCCCTCCAGGGCCACGGATTCGCTGGCCACCATCACGGTATGGCCTTGGCGACCCAGGCACAGGGGCCGGATGCCGTAGGGATCGCGGAAGGCCAGCAGGCCGTGGCCAGCGATCAAGGCCACCACCGCGTAAGAGCCCTTGATGCGCTTGTGCACCCCGCGCACGGCGGCAAACACATCGGCCGGCGTGAGCGGCAGGCCGCGCGTGGTCTTCTCAAGCTCATGCGCCAGCACATTGAGCAGCACCTCGGAGTCGCTCTCGGTGTTGATGTGGCGGTGGTCGATGGAAAACAGCTCGGCCTTGAGGGCCGCGGCATTGGTGAGGTTGCCGTTGTGCACCATCACCAGGCCAAAGGGCGCGTTCACGTAGAAAGGCTGGGCCTCCTCTTCGCTGAAGGCGTTACCGGCGGTGGGGTAGCGCACCTGGCCCAGGCCCACGTTGCCGGGCAAGGCGCGCATGTTGCGGGTGCGGAACACGTCGCGCACCATGCCCTTGGCCTTGTGCATGAAGAACTTGCGGTCCAGCTGGGTGACGATGCCGGCCGCATCTTGACCGCGGTGCTGCAAGAGCAGCAGACCGTCATAGATCAGCTGGTTGACTGGGGCGTTGCTGACGACGCCAAGGATTCCGCACATGATGAAAAGTCCGTCGAATTAGTTCAGGTACCGGCCCAGGCCTTCAGGCAAAACGGGCTTGAGCCCCGCCAAAGTGACCGACAGCAGGGAGGCACCTGTCGACGCCTGCCACCAGTGCGCAGACTTCAGTGATGTCATCTCGACCACCACCGTCAGCGCCAACAACATCATCAGGCCCCGCACCAGGCCGAAGGCGGCGCCCAGCACCCGGTCTATGGGCCGCAGCCCCACCACCGAGATCAGCTTCCGCAGCAGCGAGGCCAGCAGGCCTGCGGCGAACACCACCACCAGAAAGGTGATCACGAAGGCGGCCGCATGGCGAATGGGTTCAGCCAGGGAGTCCATGGGCAGTTTGACGGCCACCGCTGGCGCCAGCCACTGGGCCAGGAAGAAAGCGGCCACCCAACCGAGCACCGACAACACCTCATAGACCAGGCCGCGCCAGGCGCCCATCAGCAGGGACAGCGCCAGGACGCAGACGAGGAGCCAGTCGAGCGTGGTCACGAGGCGTCAGAGCACCAAGATGGTGGCCGGCAAGTTCAGGGCCTTGATCTTGGCCACCACCTTTTCGGCCTCGGCCTTGCTGGCAAAGGGCCCCACCCGCACGCGGATGCGCTTGCCCTCCTTGGTCTCGGCGACCTGGGTGTAGGTCTTCAGGCCCGCCTTCTCCAGCTTGGCCCGCGCCTCGCGCACACGGGCTTCATCGGTGAAGGCCCCCACCTGGACGATCACGCGGGTTTCGCCGGCAAGCGCAGGTGATGGTGCTGGTGCTGGGGATGGTGCTGGGGATGGTGCTGAAGCAGATGAGGCCTCAGGCGCAGCCTTGGCGGGCACGGGCTCCGCCGCCTTGGGCTTGGCCTCCACAAGCGCTTCTTTGTCTTGCAAGCTGGCAGCAGGCGGCACGGGCTCACTGGGCGCGGCCGTGCTGGCCGCCACGGCAGCTACGGCAGCCACGGTAGGTTGGGCTGCCTCGGCCTGGCCATTGCGAGAAACCGGCGGGATGGGCGAGCCGGGCTTGACCGCCGTGCGCGAGGGAATCTCGATGGGAATGTCGATGGCCACGGGGCGCGGCTGGGTCTCGAACAGCAGCGGGAAGCCAATCACGCCCAGCAGCACCAGCACGGCCGAACCAATGAGGCGCTGGCGTGCGCGCTTGCGTACGACCTCGACGCTTTCGGGTGCGGTCTTGGAAGCGGCGGCTCCCTTGGCCGATGCCTTGGCATTGGCAGGCCGGCCCCGGCGGAAATTGAAAATCGACATGGTCGAGGCTGTGTCCGTAGAGAAAAAGGCCGATGGACAGGGTCGCTGTCAACAGCTCCTGCGGGGGCTCGTGAGGCGCGTCCGAAAGATGCTCAGCCTGTCAGGTGCTGGGCCGACAAACGGGGCACGCCATCCTTCAAAACGCCCCCCACTGTGAAGAAGGAACCGAAGACCACGATTCTATCAGCGGGGTCTGCCGCAGCGACTGCAGCGCGCAGGGCCGACAGCGGGTCGGCATGGCAGCTGGCCAGGGTGTCTGGGCGGGTGCGGCCGGCCTGCCAGCGGGCCTGCAGATCAGTGGCTGCGGCGGCCCGGGGGGTGGGCAGGTCGCAGAAGTACCACTTGTCCATCAGGGGCTCGACCCGAGCGAACATGGGCGCCAGGTCCTTGTCGGCCATGGCGCCAAAGACGGCATGCGTGCAAGGGTGAAAGCCCATGGCGTCGAGGTTCTCGGCCAGGGCCGCCACCGAATGCGGGTTGTGCGCCACATCCAGCACCAGCGTAGGCTGGCCCGGCACGATCTGAAAGCGCCCGGGCAGCTCCACCAGGGCCAGGCCGTTGCGGATGGCCTGGGCCGTGACTGGCAGCTTGTCGCGCAGGGCCGTGAGGGCGGCGAGCACCCCAGCGGCATTGACGAGCTGGTTGGCACCGCGCAGGGCCGGGTAGGCCAGGCCGGCGTAGCGTTTGCCGCGGCCAGCCCAGGTCCACTGGATCTTGTCGCCCGAAAACTGAAAGTCCGGGCCCAGCTGCCAGAGCTCAGCGCCCAGCATCTGGGCGGTCTTGAGCACGCTCTGGGGCGGCATGGGGTCGCTCACCACCACGGGGCGATCGGCCCGGATGATGCCGGCCTTCTCGCGGCCAATCGTTTCACGGTCCGGCCCCAGGAATTCCATGTGGTCCAGGTCGATGCTGGTAATGATGGCGCAGTCGGTGTCGATGAGGTTCACCGCATCCAGACGCCCGCCCAACCCCACCTCCAGGATCACCACGTCGAGCTCGGCGCGGGAGAGCAGCGAGAGGATGGCCAAGGTGGTGAACTCGAAGTAGGTCAGGGAGACCTCGCCCTCGACGTCCTGCGGGCGGCCCGGCAGGAAACGCTGGGCCGCCGGCCCCAGGCGGGCCCGCTCCACGGCCTGAAAATGCGGCAGCAGCGCCTCGGGCTGCACGGGTTCGCCCCGCAGCCGGCAACGCTCCTGGAAATGCACCAGGTGCGGCGAGGTGT
>JAIXPL010000079.1 GCA_027486255.1 Comamonadaceae bacterium | reverse complement strand
GCAACATCACGATGGCAGAAATGCAGTCGTACCTGAAAGAGTACGTGGGCAAAAAAGCCATGTCACTTAGCCGAACTCAAGTGCCACAAGTCACCGGTGATCAATCTCGGGTTTTGGTCGGTAGATGATTTGGGGGCTGGGTTAAGACTGAATTGCCCCGTGGCGGGGATTGATTTCCCGGCAGTCAGCCCCCCACCGTTCCCCCATCCACCGCTTTGTCAGATGGGACTCCTGTCCATCATTGCACTGTGATTTGCTCATGTCATCCGAGAATTTAGGTACAGGCCACCATCCGAGGGGTTCGGCTCGATGAGGTCATTGAAAACTTCATGCCGGGCAAGACCAAGATCGTCTTTCTCAATGCCTGCAGGGACAATCCGCTCCAGCGCACAGGTGACACCAGTTTGACCAAGGGGCTGGCTCCGATTTTCGCGTCGAAAGGTACGTTGATCAGTTATGCAACGAAAGATGGGCAGGTTGCCGCGTACGTTATTGGCTACAAGAATCCCCCCCTTCGCCCAAGCACTACTGGAGCATCTTGGTGATCCGCAGGAAATTGGGGTGGTGCTGCGCAATCTTTTTAACTGCGCCCGGGACATGGCAGCGCGTCTGCGGTCTCTCGGCTTTTCAGTGATTGAGCGTGATAACCTGTAGATAGACTGAGCGGGGCCTTCATATCACGGCGCGAAGGCGGTTTTCACCCTTGCATGCGGAAATCAGCGGGGAAGAGGTGGCTCAGCAGAGTCTGACGATACTTCAAATGTGCTTGGGGATGCCACGCATGAAATCCGCCTAGGTTAATCATGAATTAAGGAAAAAAAATGAGCGAATACGTAGCATATCAGTACCATAGTTTTGTGTACGCACTAAGCCCGATGGACAGTAGCGACGAGCTTATGCGCCAACTTAACGAACTTGGTGCACAAGGATGGGAAATGATATCAATTGAAATGATAATCAGTCCTCTAGAGAGAAATAATGTTAGATTTGAACAGCCGATTTATACTGCATACTTCAAACGTGCTTACATGGCACAAATCTCTGATCAGTAGTGAGACACTGATCCAGTCATTACTGGCTCCATGTAAAGTCAGTAGTGATATCAGCGCTAGACCCCTGTTGCCTGGTCAACCGGTTTACATGGGATATGACAGCGTGCAGGTGTTCTTGGCTCCAGCCCAACCCATGTGATCACAGGTCCGTCATTCCGCGGCGCAAAGCTCCCCTGACTACCGCCTGCAGCTCCGCGTAAGCCTCGTCCACCCCCGCGGGCTTGCGCCCGCGTGTTCGGGGACCGTGCATGAATCCAAGCACATGGCCAACTGTCTCCAGCAGCGCCAGCCGGGCGTTCGCCAAGCGGCGCTGTTCACGCATGGTGCGAGTTTCCTGACCATGAACCATCCGAGCCTCTGCGCAACGCTGTCGGCCTTCGGGGGTCTTAGGGCCAGTACTGGCTCCGCCGTGAAGCCGGCAAACCTTTTTGCCCTTGGTCGCTGGACGGCGGCACTGCTGCCGGGTGCTTTTGGCTGTGGCTTGGCATTGGGTGCACCGGATACGACCACCCGCAGTGATCAGGGTTGGGATTTTTAGCATGGCGATGCAGTGTGTGTTGGGGGTCAAACGAGCCAGCACGGAAAAAATACTCTTAGCACCTTGTGGACCAGGCCGGGTCCTACCAAATCGGCTGCTGCGCCAATTCTCGTGATGCCCAATCTGGCGTGGATGGCGACCAGGGTGATATCAGTCAACTAATTAAAGGTCAGTTCATATGCCTGAATCTATCGGCCACGGAACTCTAGGACCCCTCCGAAATTCTCTTCCCCCCCTATAGGGGGGGAGGGAGATTTCGGAGGGTAGGCTGCCAATCTGATTTAACGGCTTCTGCGCTTGCAGAGCCAACCCTCATGTGCCACTAGCACCCCCCTGGAGACCATACCGCAGATGGCCTCTCTGGCTCGAGTCAATCGCTTATCGCTGGGGCAGGTGAGTTTGAGCGCTGCCGCCTTGACTGCCTCTTCGATGTCGATGCATGCGGCGTCAACTGGTGTGCCCGCTACCCCGGTCAAGCCCGCATCAAACAATGGAGCGAGCGCCTCCATCACTATTTTCTGATTAGCGCCTTGCGGGAGTGGTCTGTTGGTGAAAATCTGATCAGCATGAACCTCAGTGACGCAGCAACTGCTGATCGGGTCCCCGTCGGAATCAGTACCGAGTTCCACTTCCGTCAGATTGAAGCTGTGCTTGAATCCGTCATGCCCATCTTTTTGTTTTGCCACAGTCCAGTGCCGCACGCCGTCTTCGCGGGTTACCTCGATTGCAGTGTCTAAGGCGCCTAACAGGCTGGAGTGTCCTCGCAACCCGGCAGACTGGTTCTTCCCTGTATGGTGAACAAGGATGATCAGACCGCCTGTATGCGCTTGAAGCGTACGTGCGGCATCAATAACCTTGCCCATGTCGGCGCTTGCGTTTTCCTCGGTCTGCGAGGCCGCCTTGTTCAAGGTATCAATAAAGATAACGGCTCCTTCAGGCAGAGTCTGTGCCAGATCGTTGACGTCAGTTGGGTCAGTTAACTGGAACGGCTGAAGGACATACTTGAAGTCAACAGGCAGAGGTTGCTTGTTGTGGGTCTTCCACGCCTCTGCGCGAAGCCTTAGGCCGGAAGCGCCTTCGAGCCAGAGGTAAGCTACAGGCGCTGGGTTAACTTTCGCTCCAAACCACCGCTGGCCTCGCGCGATAGCGATGGCTAGGTCAAGGCACAAGAAGGACTTGCCAGAACTGGGAGGTCCATAGATGGCTGCCAGGCCAGATTCAGGCAGAACTCCTTTTACGAGCCACCGCATAGGCTTTAGCTGCTGCAAGTCTTCATCGCCGCAGAGTTTGAAACGTGTAACGTGCGTGGGAGCGGGCGGTGTCATTTTTTCACTCCAATAGCATTTGCATCTGTGTCTGGGGAGGCTGCTGCGGTTGCCTTAAGGAACAGACTGCGACAGGACTGCTTTCGGTCTTGATACTGAACATGCAGCTGAATGAGCTGCATGTTCAGGCAAACGACTCGCCGGATCGCCCTGGATAACTCGCGGTTGAGATGTAGGTGGCGATAGCAGCCCTCACGGCTTCCAGTGACCGCGAAGTTGATCAGGCGGACCTCATTTGCGTAGTGGTGAGGCTTGGTTTCTTTGCCGAGGCTGTGGCGATAGACTTTGAGCGCGGTTTGCATGACTGACAAGTCAATTGGCAAGGCTGCGTGTTTCATACAGCCTCCTGCTCGGCGGCGGATTTGCGGCTAAGAATCCACCAATCGATATCATCCTCAAGCCAACCAACAGCCCGCCCACCGGGGACTAATTGGAACGGTCTCGGAAAAAGCCCGCGGCTGACAAGGTCGTAGATGGTTGAGGAACAAAGGCCTGTTTTTTTACAGGCATGAACCATGCGCAACACACGCGTTGGCTGTTGGGGTGCTTCCATTTCCTTCTCCTTTTCCCTCTATCGCGAGGTATTAAGGGGGCATGGTGCAGGATCAACCTTCGTTGCGAAAGGTTGGATTAGTCGGAGTAATCCAACCTTGACATTCAAGTCAGCGGGTCCTTCAGTAGGGCTTTGAGTTCTTCACGGTGCTGGAGCCCTGCGCGTGAGTAATAAGCGGTTTTGACTGTACTTTTGCTGACATGGCAGGCCTTCGCAACTTCGGCGATTGCCTCTGTGACAGGCATACCCGGCAAAAGCTTTTGTTCCTTTGGGCTGAAGACCTGTTGCGTCAACCTATGTACTTGCACGACGTAGTACTTCGTTATGTCAGTTACAGGACGGTTGGCCATACGCCGAACGCCCATTACCGCGTCAAAATCCTCTCCGTCGGCCACTCGTCGAAGTAGTGCTGCAAGGCTTTGCGCTTCTTTTGGGGTGAGCAGATTTCGTTCGACCTTGGACGCCAAAGCCCGCAGGGTCATGGCAAGAGGGTGTAGGCCTTTTGTCATGGCTTGCGTGGCCGTTTCAGTTGCACTACGCTGCTGTTGGGGAGCGTCTCAACGAACTGCTGCCACTTCTGCATCAGTGCGGCCCGCTTTTCCAATTGATCCTGTCGTCGGTAAGCGGCTTCGGCTTTGTTCTTGATCGTGTGAGCGAGGGCCAGCTCGAGTGTTTCATTGGCGAAGTTCGTTGTCTCTGCCGCCCAGTCTCTGAACGAGGACCGAAGCCCGTGCGGCGTGTACTCCCCGTATTTGCCCATGCGCTTCATTACGGCGAGGAAGGCCCCGGTAGACAGGTGAGGATGCTTATTGATGGAGTGCCCGGGGAATACAAAATCGTTTTCCCGTGCCAACTGCATGGTGCGCAGGATGTCGATTGCACGTGCACAAAGCGGAACCCGGTGTTCTCGGCCTGCTTTCATCCGTTCGGCGGGAACCGTCCAAACCTTGGCTATTAGGTCGATTTCACTCCATCGCGCAGCAACCACTTCACCGGTTCGGGCTGCGGTCAGTAGTGTGAACTCAAGGGCCAGCGGTGCCACACCTTTCAGGTCGCGTAGTTCCTGTACGAAGTCATGAATCTGGTGGTACGGAACCGCCGCGTGGTGCTCGATCTTTTTGATCTTCTGTGCTTTCGGTAGCAGTTCCCCGAGGCCACCCTTCAGCCGGGCAGGGTTCTCACCCTTAAGGTATCCGCGCGCCTTGCACCAGTCCAACACCACCTCGATGCGCTGCCGCACGCGGGTGGCCGTCTCGGTCTTTGTCGTCCAGATCGGCTCAAGTACCTGGTAGACCAGATCGGTGGTGATCTGCTCTACCGGCAGTTTGCCTAGTATTGGGCAGGCGTAGGTCATCAATGTGTTTAGCCACTGTTGTCCGTGCTTTATGTTTCGCCATTCCAGGGACTTGGCCTCCAGGCACTTGGATACCGCTTCATCAAAGGTGATTCGGTGAGCTCGCTCGGTGATGGCTGCGGCCCGAAGCCGGTCGCGCTCATCTTTTGGGTCTCTGCCGTCCAGAAGCTGGAGTCGGAAGTCCGCCGCCACCCTACGGGCATCGGCAAGCCCCCGGACGCGGGTCGACCCAAGCCCGACTTCGCGCCGCGTACGAGTCGTTGGTGATGTGTAGCGGTAGACCCAGCTGCGGTTAACCCGCCCGAGACCCTGAGCCACCTGTAAGTACAGGCCGGCGCTACCACCGTCGGCGTGATAGCCCAGCCGAGATTCGTTCTCGACCTGCTTAGCAGTTAGCGGTTTAGTGGCAAATCTACCCACCTATCTACCCTCCATTTGGAGCCAGATTTTACTGGGCCTTGCTGGATTTTGGTGGAGTCACTTACCAATAAAGACGGGTAGTCTCAGAGGGTAGTTGGACCTTGCTGGAGTTCATTGAGTTTGGCTCCGTATGACTCCGTTTCCGCCAAAGCACCAGTAAAAACGCCCCTTTCGGGGCGTTTTTCATTTTTCAGAACCAATGGGCTGAGCGAACTTCAAGGCCGAGTTGGAGTCGTGCAGCATGCACGCGGTCGAGCCACAGGATCATGGAGAATTTTGCCAATCTCCATCCCACTGAGGATTCGACCCGCTCGTCTGCGGGGATGCTTTGAGCCTACTTGTGATGCTTGTGCCCTGAGTCATGGCCATGGCCATGGTGAGTACCTGCTTCGATCTTCAGCACTCCCTCAAAGAGCGAGAATTTTTTGACCTGGTCAGCCGGGAGTCGCTTTTCAGCGGCGGCGACCTTTTCAGCCAGTCGCTTGGCGATGGGTCCGCTGACCCCGGCCATCTCGAGTGTTGAGACTCGGAGTAGGCCATCTCCAGCACACACCCGAATGCTCCACTTGCCGCCTTCGTTCTTCAGCAAGGCTCGCCCGCCCTTGTCCTTTTGAATCCAGCCAGCAATGGCGTAGTCGCCCTCAATGGTGACTGGTACGACAGTGAGCGGGGCTTCGGGTTTGTCGAACTGCGCCTTCATGACATGCTCAATAGATTGAGCACTTGTTCTGTGAGCTGCTGGCTTTTCGTGGGCTGGCGCCGGGCTTGCCGCGAAAAACAACAGGGTCGCCGTGAGGCATGCGATTGGCAAATGTTGATGGATGGGTCGATTCATGTTGATGTTTCCTTGAGGCTTTTTCTATCGTTACTGGGGCTGCCCTGTGGCAGATGAAGGCATGGACGGCAGGCACGCCAGGTGTCACATGGGATGGAGTGATCACGATCAATCCGAAGCGGAAATCGTCTTCCCAGCCTTCTACGGCATGATCCGCAGCCGCAAACCGGACACCCGCGAGGCGCAGGCCTTACGGACGGGGGTTCAGGAAGCGCTGGTGGGCGGCCCTCGGGCGGGCAGAGGTGGCGCCGTGGCCGACGCGATACGAGCCGCTGCAGTGGCTTGCAGGGCAGTTGCCAAAGGGGAGCGCTTGTGGAAAAGCGCTGCCGGGTCAGGTACAGGGGCAAAAACCGATGCGCACAAGGGGCAATCCAAGCCCGCGGCCATCGCTACCTTGCCCTCTCCGGCATCGGTCTCGACCAGCTTCATCCCACCGCCCGCAGCGCAAATGACCTGCATGCTGCCGGGCTTGATGAGTGACGAGGCGATCGCAGACCCCAGGAACAGCGCAAACCACGCCAGCACGAGGCTGGCGATCAGTTTGGAGCTGCGAAGGTGTGCCATCTCGAAATTGTCGCATTAGCCGTTCGACCCTTTGACCCCTCCATCCATTGGGAGGGAGAACGGTGAGCGATTGATGCGAACAATCCCTTCTGCCCCGCCAGAACAAGTCCTTCTAACTCGCCCTGCCGGTTTGCAAAGCGCTCAGAGCCCCACACCCAGCGGGGCTTTTGCTATGGACACTGACTGACCCCATGACCACCCGCCCCGGAAACCTGTCCATTAATCATCTGGCGGGTGCGGAGCGATCGTTTGAATGGCTTCATCTGAGGCGATAAGTCGAGCAGAGCAGACTTATTTAACGCAGCTCGTCTTCCCTGGCAATTTCGTTTTGGGAGAAGTGTTAAACCATTTGTCGTTATGATTGCAAACGGACGCATCATGTCAAGTTTCAATACAACTTGAGCGAAGCATCTCACTCAAAATTTATTTCAACTGGAGATTTAATCATGAAAAAAGTATTGGCTCTTGCAATCACGGTACTTGCTGTGCTTACTGGCTGTGGAAAATCACTAGAAAATGACATAGTTGGTAAATGGTCTTATGAAGTTTCAATGTCTGTTGATGACCAGGATTCCAGTGGAAAAATTACTGCGACATGCATCAGTGAATATTTTGGTAATAAGTCCGTCACCCATGACTGTGATCTCAAAATGGCAGTTGATTCTAAAGCCGATAAATTAAAAATTGAGGGCCTAGGAAAAATGAGGGCGTCTGGTGAATGGAGTGTGAAAGATAAAACTCTTTACGATAAAACAATCGACGCCAAGGCTGACATGTCTGAAGTCAAAATCAATGGGGAAGCCATTACTGATAAATCTGTGATTGAGGGCATGAAAAAGGCCTTTGATGATGTTTTCCTTAAAGGCGAAACCACTTCCTCTGTCACCCGCTCATTTGATGGCAAGACTTGGGTCTTTGATCAGGAAGTTGATAAGAAGATGATCACCATCACCGCTACTCGGAAATGAGCGAGATTCAATTGATTCTTTAAATCACATGGGTGCTGTTCCTGGCGTACGCATCAATAACCATGTTGATCTACAGGGACGGCGCCTTTTGATGTCAATCACAATCGCTTATCTGACATCCCGAAACGCGCGATCGAAGTTCTCGATATGGCCGTTTTCCATAGGCCAGCCGGGCTGAATCTGGATATCGCACTGCAGAGTGCTCCACCCGCCAGGCGCTCAAGGGATGATCTAATCGCCCTTTTCACTTGCCCCGAGCCGTCTTTGGATGGCAGACCTATGCACGTTCAAGTATTTTTCAGGTGGCTTTGCGTGGCCCTGGGCCTGCTTTTGGCAGGCTGTGCTTCCCATAATTACGGCGATGAGCAGTACCGCTTGCGCATGGCCACGGCGGGCAAGGACATCATGTGGGTGCCTTCCAAGCTGGAAATCGTTCACAAGATGCTGGAGGCTGCCAAGGTGGCGCCGGGTGACATCGTTTACGACCTGGGCTCGGGCGACGGCATCATTCCGCTGGAAGCGGCCAAGCGCTATGGCGTTCGCTCGGTGGGCATTGAATACAACCCGGACCTGGTGGCCCTGGCCCAGAGAAACGCCAAGCGGGCCGATCTGGAAAGGCTGGTCACCTTCAAGCGCGGAGACAACTTCGTCGAGGATTTTTCCGAGGCCACTGTGGTCACGCTCTACCTGGGTGAGAGCCTCAATGCCAAGCTGATGCCGCGCTTGCTCAAGATGCGGCCGGGCACCCGGGTCTTGTCGAATGTGTTCCGCATCGAATCGTGGATCCCTGACCAAGAAATCCGGGCCTCAACAGGCGACATGG
Source organism: Comamonadaceae bacterium (assembly GCA_027486255.1). Taxonomy (GTDB): domain Bacteria; phylum Pseudomonadota; class Gammaproteobacteria; order Burkholderiales; family Burkholderiaceae_C; genus Polaromonas. The sequence continues at coordinate 15,927 of JAIXPL010000079.1, read as the reverse complement.
CCTATTTGTGGATCGTGCCTGCAGCCATCGAAGGGCGGTGGCAGTTTTCCGGCTTCCCCGATGCCAAACAGGTGTCGATGGAGGTGATCCAGAAGAAGCAGATCTTTGATGCGAACATCTTTTTTGACGGGCGCCGCGTGGCGCGCATTGAAGACGCTCGCATCCGCGCCAGCGAGCTCGACTTGCAGTTTTCGCATGCGGGCAAGACCTACACCCTGCGCGGCCAGGTGCAAGGCTCGCGCTTTAGCGGCCTGCTCAATAACAACCCCAAGACGCCAGTCACTGGCCAGCTCGCGCCCTGAGCGTCGGCCTGCCCTCATGGGGCGATGAATCTCGCGAGCTGTTAAACGCTGATCTGACCAGACAAGATGTTCTTGTAGGCGGCCGTGGATTCGCCGATTCGAAACTCGCCTTGGGCAATGTCGTAGAAGTGAAGCTCTTTGCTGTGCATGCTGCCTCTGATCTTCACCACGGAAATGACTTTGCGGAGTTGACCGCTCAGCTCGACGTAGCGCTGCATCACGATGGCATCGGCCAGGAAGGCGTTGCCGTAAGCGCTGAAGCGCAGGTCTGTGTAGCGGTCTTCCAGCTCGGCGGTCATGACCACCGTCACCCCCATGCCGGTGAGCACGGCCACCAGGCGGTAGAGGGCCTCGCGGAAATTTTCACGGAAGACGGGGGCCAGAGCCAATTCGAAGCCCGACAGTGAATCAATGACCACGCGCTTGGCATCCATGCGTTTGATCATGCTCATGAGGTCGTGCAGGATCTCGTCAATGGACAGGTCCAGGGCACGGGTGTCGATGATCCCGACCTGCTCCTCTTTGATCATGCGGTTGAGCTTGTGGCTCAGAAGCTGGTTGGGGCTTTTTTCGAAGGCGGCGATCACGCCCTTGTGTCCCAGCTTGGCGCCCGCATCCAGAAACTCGGTGGCCAGCACCGACTTGCCAGAACCGGAGGGGCCCACCAAAAGCATGGAGTAAGCGGCAGGCAGTCCGCCGCCCATCATGTGGTCCAGCGCAGGCACCCCGAGGGACATGCGCTGCTCGCCGGTCACCTGCGCGGGTTTGGAGTCCAGGATCAGTCGGGGAAAGATTTCGATGCCCTGCGATCCAATGCGGAAGGTATGCAAGCCCAGTTTCTGGGCCTGGCCACGCATTTTGACCACCTGGATTTTGCGCACCACGGAGTCGCCATGCACCTTCTGCGTGATCCACAAGATGCCATCGGCCACAGTGAAGATGGGACTCAACTCGGCTTCAGGGCTGGCGTACTCCCCAATCAAAAAAGTGGTGGCTTGCCAGCTGGTCATCTTCAGGCCCAGCTGTTGAATGAAGTGCTGCAGCGTGCGCGACGTGCCTCCGTTGGCTTGGTTGGCCTGCATCACAGAGCGGAAAGAATCCACAAACACCAGGCGCGGGGAGAACTCACGCACTTCCTCTTCAATGCGCCGGAGGACCTGGTCGAAATTGCCGCTTTGTAAGTCGTCCGCGAGGTTCACATAGCGGATGGTCGTGTTCACCTGCTCGATGTCAAAAAACGGAAATTGCTGCTGGTAGCGCAGCATCTTCAGGGGGGGCTCCCCCACCACGGTGAAGAACAAAGCCTTGCAGCTTGGCGAGGCCAGAGAAAACATCATCTGGTGGGCCAGCGTGGTTTTGCCACTGCCAGGAACGCCTGCGATCAGATTGAATGAAAACTCCGGGATGCCGCCGCCCAGCATCTCGTCCATGCCCGATACGCCCGTGTGCAGTTGGCGAATCCTTACTTTGTCGGTCATTTGGTGAGCTCCTGAACGGCGTCCTCAAAGGGCTGTCCCCAGGCCGTTCGCAAGATATGGGTGCTGAGCGGCGTGCCGATCAGCGTGGCAAGCACCTCCGTGAAGGTGGAGAGCAGCAAGACCATGGCCTGGGTGGCTTCATCGGCGGCTCGTCCGGCGAGCGCCGATTGCAGCCCTTCCAGGCGCGATGAAATATGTGCGCCCAGCGCAGGCTTTAACAGCCAAGGAAAAGCTTCCCCTGCCACATGCAGGCTTCTGTCTAGCAGGGCCAAGAAACCGTCCTGGCCGATGATGGTCACCAGGCTTTTGGCCAGGGGGGGCCACAGCTGCTGTGTGCATGCGGCGATGTCGCCTTGATGGCGATCGACCAGCAGAGCCATCACGGCGTCGCGCTGTGAGGGCGCAAGGGACAAGCCCTGCGAGCGATTAGTTTTCGACATGGGCAATGAGCTTGAGAAGTTCGTCGCCAAAGATCGGCTTGACCAGGTAGTGGTCAAAGCCCGCAGCCAGTGCTTCTTGGCGCTGTTGTGGCTGGTCATAACCGCTGATGGCAATCAGCCGGGCCGGCGATGCGTTGGCCCGCATCAGCCTGGCCACCTCAAGGCCGCTCATGCCGGGCAGTCCGATGTCGCAGCAGACCACATCGTAGGGGGCGGCCTCTTGCATGCGAAGGCCCGTGGGCCCGTCCATGGCCATGTCAACCTGATGGCCCGATGCTTTCAAAAATTCGCCGAGGGTTTGATTGATGTCCTCGTTGTCATCAATGAGCAATATGCGAGCGGCCCGCGCATGCGCTGCGCCTTCTTGTTCAATGGGCGATGCGTGGCGGTGTTCAGCGGAACTCTCGGGCTGCGCGGCCTGGCTGAAGACGGGGAGCGTCACGATGAAGGTGCTGCCCCGCCCGGGGCCTTCGCTTTGAACATGCACCGTGCCCTCGTGGAGTCTGGCAATCTCCTTGACCAGGCTCAAGCCGATGCCCAAACCCTTGGCCATCAAGCCGTCTCCTACCGCGCCTTGTGTGAAGAGGTCAAAGACAAATGGCTGTCGTTCAGCAGAAATGCCGATGCCTTCGTCTCTGACCACCACGCGAACCTGGTCTCCCTCCTCTTGGCGGGCCGACACGTAAATCGGACTGCGGTCCGAGGAGAACTTGGAGGCGTTGAGGATGAGGTTGGAAAACAGTTGTGACAAACGATCCGCATCGCCATGGATCCAAACACCCTCGAGGGACAGGTCCAGATGAAGCGGCTGCGCCCGCACATGGAGCTCGGGTTGGCTGGTTTCAACGGCTTGCTCGATGCATTGGGACAGGGGCACCGGCACTTTTTTGATCCTGAGCTTGCCGCTGTTGATGCGGTTGGCATCCATCAGGTCATCGACCAGGCGGGTGAGGTGGATGGTCTGGCGCTCCAGAATCCGCTGCAGGGACAGGATGTCTGGGTAGCGGCCAGCCATCTTGCCCAGCAGTTCCACGCTCATGGCGATTGGGGCCAAGGGGTTGCGCAGCTCATGCGCCAGCATCGACAGAAACAAGCTTTGTCGCCGATGGGACTCGGTCGCCCTGGTTTCACGGGCGCTGGCGTCCAGGGAGGCGATCACGAGCTTGGCGTTGGCCTCGCGCAGATCATGAATCAGGTTTCCCAGTCGCTCACTGCTGGCCAAAGGCAAGTCAGAGGCCGCTTGCTGCGTCAAGATCTGCTGCATTCTTTGCCGCAGAAGGTCGAGCTCTTCATCCACGGCCATCCACAGTTCCCGGGCCAGCTTGGCAGAAACAGCTGCGGTCTTGTCCGGGTGCAATGTGGTGCCGGTGAGGGCTCCTCGAATGGGCGGAGCCCCGGGTTGGGGACAGTCCTCTGAATCGGTCATTGCAGCCTTAAAAGTCCGGGTGAGCCCGCGGACGATCGACAAAGAAGTCAGACCGCTTGTCTTTCGACAGTCTGCTTTGTCCCCCATGATGCATGGGGCTGCCTTCAGGAATGGGCGGTCAAATGGCTAGTGTTCGTGCAAGACGATGCCCTGCCATGCCATCGCTGCCAGGCGCGTGTGCTGAGCCACGCGGGCTCACCAGTTCGGTGGGCGCTTGTCGATGAAAGCCTGCACGCCTTCGAGGGCGGTGGCGTCCATCATGTTGCAGGCCATGGTCTGGGCTGCATCGGCGTAGGCGGCCTCCATGCCCAATTCGAGCTGGCGGTAAAAAAGCTGCTTGCCCAGGGCCAAGGCCAGGCGCGGCTTGGCCAGCATGCGCGCGAGCAGGGCCTCGGTGGCACTGCCGAGCTGATCGGCCGGCACCACGCGGTTGACCAAGCCCTGAAGGCGGGCCTCATCGGCACTGATGAATTCACCCGTGGCCAGCATCTCGAAGGCTTTTTTGCGGCCCAGGTTGCGCGTGAGCGCCACGCTGGGGGTGGCGCAGAAGAGGCCCAGGTTCACGCCGCTGACGGCAAAGCGGGCGCTGTCGGCCGCCACGGCCAGGTCGCACTGCGCCACCAGCTGGCAGCCCGCCGCCGTGGCCAGACCCTGCACCTGGGCGATCACCGGCACCGGCAGCCGCTGCAGGCTCAGCATGAGCTGCGTGCACTGGCCAAAGAGCCGCTGGTAATAGGCCAGGCTGGGCTGGGCGCGCATTTCCTTGAGGTCATGCCCGGCGCAGAAGGCGCTGCCTGAGGCGGCGATCACCACGGCCCGCAGTTGCTCGTCGGTGGCCAGTTGGTTCAGCTCGGCTTGCAGGGCAGCCATCAGTGCTTCGCTCAGGGCGTTGAAGGCATCGGGGCGCTGCAGGGTGAGCGTGGTCACGCCGCGCCCGTCGTCGTGGCGCTGCAGCAGGTGGGTGGCTGTAGGCATGTGGCGGCCCTTAGTTGATGGCCGAGTTCGAGCGCGCCCGTTCGCGCAGCTGGAACTTCTGGATCTTGCCTGTGGAGGTTTTTGGAATCTCCTCGAAGCGGATCTCGCGCGGCACCTTGTAGCTGGCCAGCAGGGTTTTGCAGTGGGCGATCAGCTCGGCTGCCGTGACGGCTGCGCCCGGCTTGGTTTCCACGTAGGCCAGCGGGGTCTCGCCCCACTTGGCATCGGGCTTGGCCACCACCGCGCAGGCCAGCACGGCACTGTGGCGGTAGAGGGCGTCTTCCACCTCGAGGGAGCTGATGTTCTCGCCGCCGGAGATGATGATGTCCTTGCTGCGGTCCTTGATCTTCACGTAGCGGTCGGGCTCCATCACCGCCAGGTCGCCGGTGTGAAACCAGCCGCCCTCAAAGGCCTTGTCCGTGGCGCTGGGGTTCTTCAGGTAGCCCTTCATCACGATGTTGCCGCGGAACATGATCTCGCCCATGGTCTGGCCGTCGGCCGGCACTTCCATCAGGGTGTTGGGGTCCAGCACGGTCATGCCTTCTTGCAGGGGGTAGCGCACGCCCTGGCGGCCGTTGAGCCGGGTTTGTTCTGAGAGGCTCTGCTCGGCCCATGCCGGCCGCTGAACGGCCACGGCGGCCGGGCCGTACACCTCGGTCAGGCCATAAACGTGTGTGATGGCAAAGCCAATCTTGGCCATGCCCTCGATCATGGCCGCCGGTGGCGCGGCGCCAGCCACCATGCCCCGCACCTGCTGGGTGATGCCCGAGCGCATCTCCTCGGGTGCGTTGTAGATCAGGCTGTGCACGATGGGTGCGGCGCAGTAGTGGTCGACCCGGTGCTCGCGCATGGCATTCAAGATGGCCTGGGCCTCCACCTTGCGCAGGCACACGTGCGTGCCGCCCAGCATGGCCACCGTCCACGGGAAGCACCAGCCGTTGCAGTGGAACATGGGCAGCGTCCACAGGTAGGTGGGGAAGTGCGGCATGGTCCAGGTGGCGGCGTTGCACACGGCGTTGAGGTAGGCGCCGCGGTGGTGTGTGACCACGCCCTTGGGGTCGCCCGTGGTGCCGCTGGTGTAGCTCACCGAGATGGCGTCCCATTCATCCGCCGGGCCTTCAAGGCGCTCGAGCGGCTCGTGCGCCGCCAGCCAGGCCTCGTACTCCAGGCGGCCCAGCGGCTCGCCCGCGCCCTCGTATTCGCTGTCGCAGACATCTATCACCACCAGCTCGCGGCCATGCGCCGACTTCAGCAAAGCCAGGGCCTGGGCCATGACGGGGGCGAACTCGCGGTCGGTGATCAGCACCCGCGCCTCGCAGTGGTTCATCTGCCAGGCCAAGAGGGTGGCATCGAGGCGCGTGTTCAGCGTGTTGAGCACCGCGCACAGGGCCGGCACGGCGTAGTGGGCCTCCACCATCTCAGGCGTGTTGGGCAGCATCACGCTGACCGTGTCGCCCCGGGCGATGCCCAGCCCGCGCAGGGCCGCCGCCAGGCGGGCCGAGCGCTCGCGCACCTGCGCCCAGCTGTAGCGCCTGCGGCCATGCACCACGGCCGGCAGGTCCCCGAACACCTCGGCGCTGCGTTCCACGAAGCTCACCGGAGAGAGTGCCACGTGGTTGGCGGTGTTTTTGTCGAGGTGCTGGTCGTAAATGCTCATGGACGGGGCCTGCGGGCGCGGGGTGGCTTATTCGGTGATTTTCATCTCCCGGATGACCGGCCGGAACTGATCCATCTGCCGTTTGAAGATGGCGTCTTGCTCAGCTGCGCTGGAACCCACGGCCTCGGCGCCCATGTCCGCGAGCCGCTTGGACACCTCGGGGTGCTTGACGGCAGCAGCCACTTCGCGCTGCAGGCGATCAAGGATGTCCCGCGGCGTGCGGGCCGGCGCGAACACGCCGTTCCAGCCCTCGAGCTCCATGTTGGGAAAGCCCATTTCCTTGACGGTGGGCACGTCCGGCAGACCTGGGATGCGCCTGGAGGCGGTGGTGGCAATCGCCTTGAGCGTGCCGGCCTTGATCTCGGCCAGCGAGGTAGAGAGCTGGTCGCCGCCGATTTGGAGGCGCCCGGCCAGCAGCTCCTGCTTCAGGGGCGCGGCGCCGCGGAAGGCGATGTGCTCCATCTCGACCTTGGCCTCGCGCTTGAAGGCCTCGCCCAGCACGTGCATGGCCGAGCCGGGCCCGGTGGAGCCGAAGTTGTATTTGAGGCTGCGGTTGTTGCGCAGCAGGTTGGCCAGCTCGCGCAGGTCTTTGGCCGGCACCGAGGGGTTGGCCGTGAGCACAAAGGGCACGTAGACGGCAATCGACACGCCCACCAGGTCGGTGTCGGGGTTGAAGGGCGAGCGATTGTTCAGCACCTGTGCCACCGACGACAGCGGGAAGGTCAGGTTGTGCATGAGGATGGTGTAGCCATCGGGTGCGGCCTTGGCCACCAGGTCAGCGCCGATCGCACCGCCGGCGCCCGCCCGGTTTTCCACCAGCACCGGCTGGCCCATGGACTCGCTCATGCGCTGGGCCACCAGGCGCGCCACCACGTCGGTGGTGCCACCGGCAGGGAAGGGCACCACCATGCGGATGGGCTTGCTGGGATAGGCCTGGGCCTGGACCGCGGGGGCCCCCAGCAGGCTGAGGGCCGAAATCGCCAGGGCAGCTGCCCGGGCCATGTGCTTGTAGAAATTGCTCACCATGTCTCCTCGAGTTGTGTCTGCCGGGTCTTGAGGCCACCTCACGAGGAAGCAGCGCGTTGCCCGCCCGGCCGGGAACGACGGGCCATGCTAGGAAGCCCCCCGCCTGAGCGCATGGGTAGATTCCCGGGGGGGCTGCTTCAGGCTTCGGGCACATCTTCGTGAAAAGCCAGGCCCAGCTGAGCCTGCGGAGCGGTTTGGCGGCTGCGGGGGCGTGGCTCGCGGTCCGACACCATGTGCCGGTTGGCCCGCGAGGCGTGGCGGTCGATCACTGCAGCCACGCCGGCTCGCACCTGGCTGAGCTGGCGGCGCGCATGCAGGGTCGCCTTGGCCTGGCGCGTGGCTGCAGCCAAGTCCACCAGGGGCTCGGCGATGTCCACGCCCACCGTCACGCCGCAGCGCGCCTGCAGCTCAGCCGGCATGCGCCAGGGCTCGAACAGCCAGGCATCGGGCACGCGGCGCAGGGCCGGCAGCCAGTGCCGAACAAAGCGGCCTTCGGGGTCGTGCTCGCGGGCCTGCTTGATGGGGTTGTACACCCGTGTGAGGTTGATGCCGGTGGTGCCCGACTGCATCTGCATCTGGCTCCAGTGGATGCCGGGCTCGTAGTCCAGGAACTGGGTGGCCAGCCATTGCCCGACAGGCCGCCAGTGCAGCCACAGCGGGTAGGCCGCCACCGACACCAGCATGGCCCGCATGCGAAAGTTCAGCCAGCCGGTGTGCCTTAGCATGGCCACGCAGGCATCCACCAGCGGCCAGCCGGTGCGGCCGGCCTGCAGCGCCTCGAAGTACTCGGCTTGAAAGTCGTCTTCCCGCAGCCCGTCGTAGCCACGGTGCATATTGCGCCACTCGATCTCCGGCTCGCTCTCGAGCTTCTGAATAAAGTGGCAGTGCCAGTGCAGGCGGCTCAGAAAGCCCTGCAGGCCCTGCTGCCGCCGGCGCTCGCCAGGGTCTTGTCCTTCCATGCCCAGCAGCGCTTCCTGCGTGGCCTGCACCACCTCGCGCAGGCTGAGGCAACCGTAGCTCAGGTAGGGCGACAGGCGCGAGCAGGCCGTGGGCGCCGACAGCGGCGAAGAAATACCGCCACGGTACTGACCGCTGCGTTCGTGTAGAAATTCATCGAGTACGGCCAGGCCCAGGCTGCGGCCGCCGCGTTGGCGCGCCGGCGGCTCGTGTGCATCCAGGCCCAGCGAGGCGGCGGTGGGCCAGGCGTCGGCAGGGCAGGGTGGCTCTGCAAAAACCAGGGGCGGCAGGCTCTGTTGCGGCGCGGCCATGTGCGTCTCCCACTGCCCGGCCCAGCGGTCGCGGTTATTCAGGCGTCGCAGCACACCAAACTGCCGGTGTTCGACCCAGTGCACGCCTTGCGCGCGGCACCAGCGGGCCACTTGTTTGTCGCGCTCGTAGCTGGGGCCGTTGCCGGTTTCTTCGTGCGAATGCAGTTCTGCAAACGGCGCGGCTGCATGCAGGCGCGCCAATACCTCGGGTGCTTCTCCCACCAGCAGGTGCACGCCACCGCCTTGGCGGTGCAGGGCGCGGTGCAGCTCGCGCAGACTTTCGCGGATAAAGGCCAGATGCTGCAGCGCGGCATCCGGCTGCTGCCACATGGCGGGCTCGAGGATGTAGAGGCACAGCACCGGGCCGCCTTGTGCGGCCTGGGCCAAGGCCGCGTGATCGTGCCAACGCAGATCTCGCTTGAACCAGACGACGCGGTAGCTCATGGTCGGCGGATTCTAGGAAGGCCCCTTCCATGTCGGGGGGCAGCGCCCAGAGACTGAGCGCCCAGGGCGGGCATGCGCCGAACGGCTCGCGCAGGCAATTCGCGCGTCTTGCAGAAGATGCTTGGTGAAAACCCGATGTCCGTGCATAATCACGGGCTGCGCTCCATTACCCGGGGTGCTTTGCACATCTGCCTCACACTTGCGGACGCTCACCTTGACGGCGTCCAAGGCGGCCACCAGGCCGCTTATTCGTTTGATGGTTGATGTTTTTTTAACCACAAACGAGACCTTCGCTGCGCGAAGGTGTTGAGCTGTTCGCCTGTGCCACAAGCCCAGCGAGCGGCTGCACTGTGAGAACTGAACATGACTGATGCCTTTGAGGCGCGTGAAGACTTCACGCCCGCCGCCGACTTGTCCCTGGACGAGACCCCTTCCCACGACACCCCCTCCACCGAGGCTGCTGCGCCCAACGGCTTTGAGCTGCTGGGCCTGGCGCCCGAGCTGCTGCAAGCTGTGGCCGCGCTGGGCTTTACTCAGCCGACTTCCGTTCAGCAGGCTGCCATCCCCCGCGCCATGCAGGCCCTGGAAGGCGAAGCCGCCGGCTTTACTGACCTGATGGTCTCCAGCCAGACCGGCAGCGGTAAGACCGCCGCCTTCCTGCTGCCCGTGCTGCACACCCTGATGCTGCAGCAGCGTGAACAAGAGGCCCAGGAGCGCGCCGAGGCCGAGCGCCTGGCCGCCGAGGCCATCGCCCGTGGCGAAGCGCCGCCCAAGAAGGCCAAGCGCAAAGACCCGACCAACCCCCGCCATTTCAAGGCCGCCACCCCCGGCGCCCTGATCCTGTGCCCCACTCGCGAGCTGGCGCAGCAGGTGTGTGCCGATGCGATTGACCTGGTGCGCCATTGCCGTGGCCTGCGCATTGCCAACGTGGTGGGCGGCATTCCTTACCAGCTGCAAATTGCCAAGCTGCAGAACGCCAACCTGGTGGTGGCCACGCCCGGCCGCCTGCTGGATTTGCAGCGCAGCCTGCAGATCAAGCTGGACCAGGTGCGTTTCCTCGTCGTGGACGAAGCCGACCGCATGCTGGACCTGGGCTTTGCCGATGACCTGGCCGAAATTCACCAGCTCACCAGCGCGCGCCAGCAGACCATGATGTTCAGCGCCACCTTTGCGCCGCGCATCATGCAGCTGGCCTCGCGCGTGATGCGCGAGCCGCAGCGCATTCAGATTGACTCGCCCCAGGACAAGCACACCTCCATCAAGCAGGTGATGCACTGGGCCGACAACCTCGAGCACAAGCGCAAGCTGCTGGACCACTGGCTGCGTGACACCTCCATCAACCAGGCCGTGGTGTTTGCCTCGACCCAGGTGGAGTGCGATGGCTTGGCCAATGACCTGGTGCAGGAGGGCTTCCATGCCGTGGCCCTGCACGGCGCGCTCAGCCAGGGCCTGCGCAACCGGCGCTTGGGTGCCTTCCGCGAAGGCCGCGTGCAGATCCTGGTGGCCACCGACGTGGCCGCCCGTGGCCTGGACGTGCCCACCATCACCCACGTGATCAACTTCGGCCTGCCCATGAAGGCCGAGGACTATGTGCACCGCATTGGCCGTACGGGCCGTGCCGGCCGCAGCGGCCAGGCGGTCACCATCGCCGAGTTCCGCGACCGCCGCAAGATTGCCGACATCGAGCACTACACCCAGCAGCGTCTGCAGGCCGAGGCCATTCCCGGCCTGGAGCCCAAGCAGCGCTTTCCCGCCTCGTTTGAGCGTCCGCGTGGCCATGGCGGCAACGGCCCCCGTGGTGGCGCCGGCTTTGGCGACCGCAGCGGTCGTGGTACCGGTTGGAGCCAAGACCGTGGCAACGGCCCCCGTGGCGGCTTCGGTGGTGGCGGCGGCTTTGGTGCCCCGCGCGAGCGCTCGGCCGACGGCTTTGCCGCCCGCGGCCACAGCCCCTACCAGGGCAAGGGTGCACCGCGCACGGGCGGGGCCGATCCCCGCTTTGCCGGCCGCAGCGAAGGCTTTGCGCCCCGCCCGGACTTTGCCCGCCCCGCAGGCGGTGGCAAGACCTTCGCCCGTGACGGCGCCCGCAAGCCGGGCAAGTTCGTCCGCTGACGACGCGTCAGCGAGCCATCGCTGACCCGAAAAAAAACCGCTGGGGGCGCAAGCCTTTCAGCGGTTTTTTTATGGATTCACCTGTTTGCCTTGTAGGAGCCGAGTCCCCTCGGCGATCCTTCGCGTGACTGACCGCGGCGCGGATAGACATCGCCCAGGGACTGGGCTCCTACACATTGGGGACGATGTATTGGCTCAGACGAAGCGGTTTTCGATGGCGCCGATGCCGTCGATCTCCACCTTCACCACGTCGCCGGCCTTGAGGTACTGAGGCGGGTTCAGGCCCATGCCCACGCCGGCGGGAGTGCCGGTGGCGATCACGTCGCCGGGGTAGAGCGTGATGCCGCGCGAGCAGGTTTCAATCAGCGTAGCGATGTCAAAAATCAGGTCGGTGGTGCGGCCGTCCTGGCGCAGCTGGCCATTGACCCAGCCGCGCACGCGGGTGTTGGTGCCGTCGAGCTCGTCGGCCGTGACGATCCACGGGCCCATGGGGCAGAAGGTGTCGAAGGACTTGCCCATGTCCCACTGCTGATGCCGCATCTGCACGTCGCGGGCCGTCACGTCGTTGACGATGGTGTAGCCAAAGATGTGCTTGAGCGCGTCTTCGCGGCGGATGTTCTTGCCACCGGTGCCAATCACCACGGCGAGCTCCGACTCGTAGTCGATCTGCTCGCTCACGCCCACGGGCAACACCACGTCGTCTTGCGGGCCGACCACGCATTCAGGCACCTTGGTGAACACGATGGGCCAGGCCGCCACGTTGGCGCTGTTAGCCTTGAACACCGAGTCCTTGAGCTCTTTGGCGTGCTCATGGTAGTTGCGGCCCACGCAAAAGAGGTTGCGGCGCGGAAGGGGGAGGGGCGCTTCCAGGCGAACGGCGCTCACGGGCACCGCCTCGCCCTCGGTGGGCAGGTCGCGCCACTGGCCCGATTCGATCAGGGGCAAGGCGCCCAGGCGGGCGGTGGCTGCGTCGAGCTTGAAGGCAGTCACGGTTTGGCCATCGGCCGACACGCGGCCCACATGGCGGGCGCCTTTCCATTGGTAAGTCGCAATGCGCAAAACAAATCTCCTTTCGAATGCAATGCTTCGAAGTCTAAAGGTGAGCAAGCACCCCGCGCGCGCCTCGGGCGACAACCCGAGTGCGGCGGCGGGCTACTTCAGGTCATGCCGTTGCGGCGGGCCAGTTCGGCAAAAAGGCCCGAGTGGTCCAGGTCGGCAAAGCCGTTGGCCTCGGCGCTGGCATAGAGCCCTTCGAAGAGCTGCGTGATGGGCGCCTCAAAGCCGATTTCACCGGCCGTGGCCAGCGCGTTGCGCATGTCCTTGAGCTGAATGGGAATGCGCGCCCGGGCTGCGAAGTCGCGCTCGACCATGCGCTGGCCATGCACTTGGAGGATGCGGCTGTCGGCAAAGCCACCCATCATGGCCTCGCGCACCTTGGCCATGTCGGCGCCGCCCTTGGCGGCCAGCAGCAGGGCCTCGGCCACGGCGCCGATGGTGATGCCCACGATCATCTGGTTGGCCAGCTTGGTGAGCTGGCCCGCGCCAGTCGGGCCCACGTGCGTGGCCCGGCCCAGGGGCTTGAACACCGGCAGCGCCGCCTCGAAGTCGGCCGCTTCGCCGCCGGCCAAGATGGCCAGCGTGCCCTGCTCGGCGCCCACGGTGCCGCCCGACACAGGCGCATCGAGCTGGCGCAGACCCAAAGCCTGCAGGCGCTGGGCATGGTCGCGGGCCTGACGCGGCTGGATGGAGGCCATGTCAATGAAGAGCGCGCCCGCTTGCATGGCCTGCGCCACGCCCTGGGTGAACAGCAGCTCTTCGTTGATGAAGCCGTTTTCCAGCATGCCAATCACCAGCGGGGCCTTGGCCACCGCATCGTGCGCGCGCTCGTGCACATGGGCGCCGAAGGCCGCCAGCGGTTCTGCTTTGGCGCGTGTGCGGTTCCACACATGCACCTCAAAGCCCGCCTCGCACAGGCGACGCGCCATGGGCAGGCCCATTTTTCCGGTGCCCAGGAGGGCGATGCGAGTGGTGTTGTTCATGGTTTTTTCGGCGTCGTTAATGTTTGAGGGGATGGGGAAGGCCCTCACCCCAACCCTCTCCCAGAGGGAGAGGGAGCCATACAGCGTTTATCTCACGCCCCGCCTCTAGAGGTGGAGGGAGTGATACAGCGATTCTTTCAACTCCCTCTCCCTCTGGGAGAGGGTAGGGGTGAGGGCAGCGGCCGCCGCAGATGCTAGCGCTTCTCCGGCCTGAACCCGGTCTCCATCTCCTGCCGCAGCCGCCAGGCATCGGTGCTGGTGTCCATGGCCACGTCATCCCAGCACAGGCTCTGGCCCTTCTTCACGGGGCGGGTGACCTTCACGCCGTGCGCCAGGCCAAGAGGCACGCCGCCCATGGCCAAGGACTTCTCGGCGGGCAGCAGCTTGCCCCACACCGTGTAGCCGCCTTCGCCATCGAGCATGTCGCCGGGCTGCAGGTCGCGTTTGGCCGTGGCCACCACATCAGCGCGCCAGCCGGTGGCCACGCCCGTGGGCTCTTGGCGCAGGGCCACGCTCGCCACCGAGACGCCCACCTCCAGGCCGATGAGGTGCCAGCGCTTGTACAGCGTGAAGTAGCGGCCAGAAGGGTCGGTGTGGGCGTTGTATTCCTCGAAGCAGTTTTTGATGTACTCGGTCTCGGCCTCCACCGTCACCCACACGCCCATGCGGATGTCGTAGGGGATCACCCGCCCGTCTTTTTCCAGCGAGGAGATCACCTCCACCATGCCCTTGCGCTCGAGCACGCCGCCTTCGCTGCGGGGGCGCGTCACATAAGGAATGTCTTCCACGCTGGCTGGTGGGTAGAGCAGGCCGTCGCTGGGCACCGCCAGGCCCGTGGCGTTGGCCACGGCCGTGCATTCGATCGAGGGCTTGGAGCCGTCGAGAAAGCTGTTGAACATCTTGGGGTTGAGGCCACCCCGCGCCGCCTGCTCGGGCGTGAGGCCGTAGTGGCCCCACACCGTTTCGGGGGTGGACTCGCAAAAATGCGGCAGCCACTTGTGGCCGCGCCCGGCCGCCACCACCGGAAAGCCGCAGGTGCGCGCCCAGTCCACCAGGTCGCAGATGAGGGCCGGCTGGTCACCAAAGGCCATGGAGTACACCACGCCCGCCTCGGCCGCGCGCCGCGCGAGCAGTGGGCCGCAAAAGGCGTCGGCCTCCACGGTGACGTTGACCACATGCTTGCCGTGCGAGAACGCCGCCAGGCAGTGCGAGACGGCGGCAATCGGGTGGCCGGTGCACTCCACCACCACGTCGATGCGCGGATCGCTCACCACGGTCTGCCAGTCTTCGGTGACCCAGGTGCCGCCGGTCTGGAAGGCCTGGTCCAGGCTGGCGGCCTGGGCGCGTTCGGCCTCCCAGCCCACGCGGGCGAGGTTCTGGCGGGCGCCGTCGGGCGAGAGGTCGGCAATGGCCGCCAGGTGCACACCCGGGGTGCGGGGCACCTGGGCGAGGTACATGGAGCCGAATTTGCCGGCGCCGATGAGGGCGATTCGCACGGGCCGGCCTTCGCTGGCGCGCTGCAGGAGTTTGGCGTGTAGGTTCATGGCATCTATTCTGATCTTTCCGATCTGTGCCACGATGCGGGTTTTGACACCCTGGCGACAAGGACAAGCGCATGAACCTGAACGACCCTGCCTGGCTGGACCGCATGTACAACAACCGCTTGCTGGTGCCCGCCTTTGCCCAGCACCTGGCCCGTTGGCAGGCCGAGTCGGCCCAGGCTCGGCAAACCCTGGCCTGCCAGCTGGACCTGGCCTATGGCGAGGGCCCGTCGGAAACCCTGGATGTATTTCCTGCGGCCCGCCCCGGCGCCCCGGTGGTGGTGTTCATCCACGGCGGCTACTGGCGCTCGCTTGACAAGGCCGACCACTCCTTCGTGGCCCCCGCCCTGCACGCGGCGGGCGCGGCCGTGGTGGTGCCCAATTACGCGCTGTGCCCGGCGGTGACCATTCCAGAGATCACGCTGCAGATGGTCAAGGCCTTGGCCTGGACCTGGCGCCACGCGCGCAATTTCAACGGGAATGCCTCAGGCATCACCGTCATCGGCCATTCCGCGGGCGGGCATCTGGCTGCCATGATGCTGGCCTGCCGGTGGCAGGCCGTGGGGGCAGATTTGCCCGTGCAGCTGGTGAAGAATGCGCTGTCGATTTCAGGTCTCTATGACCTGGCGCCGCTCGCGCACACGCCTTTTCTGAAGGCAGACTTGCGCCTGACGCTCCAGGACATTCGCCGCGCCAGCCCGGCGCTGCTGCCGGCGCCGCGCCAGGGACAGCTCTACACCGTGGCGGGCGGGGATGAAAGCGCGGAATTCCTGCGGCACAACCGCCTGATTCAAGAGGCCTGGGGCCCGTCGGTTGTGCCGGTGTGCGAGGCCCTGCCGGGGTTGAACCACTTCAGCGTGGTGGAGGCGTTGGGGGAGCGGGGCTCGCGCTTGAATCAGCTGGCGAGGGATTTGCTGGCTTAGGTGTTTGGGGAGGGGCTTTAAGTAGCGAGGGTGCGACGCCTTGCCCTCACCCCAGCCCTCTCCCAGAGGGAGAGGGAGTGGGCACGATCTTGAGTGCCGAATGGTTTTCTCCCTCTCCCTCTGGGAGAGGGCAGGGGTGAGGGCGCGGTCTCACGCCAAGGCGCCCCCTCACATCAGCAAATGCTCACCCGCGTTGTCACCGCCCAGGATCACGTAGTTGACCTTGCGTACGTCCATCAGCTTCTTGCCACCTGCGTAGCTGATGGAGCTCTGAATGTCCTGCTCCATCTCCACCAGGG
>JAIXPL010000028.1 GCA_027486255.1 Comamonadaceae bacterium | reverse complement strand
GGCAGGCGGGCCATGGTGCCGTCGTCCTTCATGATCTCGCAGATCACGGCAGACGGAGAGCAGCCGGCCATCTCGGCCAGGTCGCAGCCCGCCTCGGTGTGGCCGGCGCGCATGAGCACGCCGCCATCGACGGCTTGCAGCGGAAAGATGTGGCCGGGCTGCACCAGGTCGGTGGGCTGGGCATGGCGCGCTACAGCGGCCTGCACGGTGCGGGCCCGGTCGGCGGCTGAAATACCGGTGGTCACGCCCTCGGCCGCCTCGATCGAGACGGTGAAGGCGGTGGAATGCTTGGTGCCGTTGCGGCTGACCATGGGCGGCAGCAAGAGCCGCTCGCAGCGCTCGCGCGTGAGCGTGAGGCAAATCAGGCCACGGCCGAACTTGGCCATGAAGTTGATGGCCTCGGGCGTGACGTGGTCGGCCGCCAGCACCAGGTCACCTTCGTTCTCGCGGTCTTCCTCGTCGATGAGGATGACCATGCGGCCGGCGGCCAGCTCGGCAACGATCTCCTGAACCGGCGAAATGGCCACGGAAGCGGGCAGGGGGGTGGCGGCGTTCATGGCTGGGCGGGCTTTCTGCTGTCCTGGAGCATGCGCTCCACGTAGCGGGCGATCAGGTCGATCTCGAGGTTGACCGGTGAGCCGGCCCCGAGCTGCCCGAGGGCGGTGTTCTGCACGGTGTGCGGGATGAGGTTGATGCTGATCTCGGTGCCCAGGCCCTGCGGGTGGCTGGCCGGCACGTCGGTCACGCGGTTGACCGTCAGGCTCACGCCGTTGACGGTGATGGAGCCCTTGTAGGCCAGGTACTTGGCCAGGGCCTGCGGTGCGTGGATGAGGAGTTCCCAGCTCTCGCCCACGGTTTCGAAGCGCAGCACGGTGCCGATGCCATCGACGTGGCCCGAGACGATGTGGCCTCCCAGGCGGTCGTGGGCGCGCAGGGCTTTTTCGAGGTTGATGGGGCCGATCTGGTCCAAGCCGGCGGTCTTGGCCAGCGACTCGGCCGAGATGTCGATGGTGAACTCCAGGGCCTGCGGTTTCATGGAGGTCACTGTCATACAGGCCCCGTTGAGTGCGATGCTGTCACCCAGGCCCACGTCGTCCAGGTAGGACGGGGGGGTTTGGATGGTCAGTCGCTTGCCGTGATCCAAAGAGCTGCCAAGTGCGTGGATGGCGGCGATGCGCCCCACGCCGGTGATGATGCCGGTGAACATCCGGCTATTTTCGCAGGGAATTGCCCCGCATCGCCGGGGCGGGGCCGCAAGCCCTTGGCTGCAGGCCTCCGGGGGCCTCAGAAGGTGTCGCGGCCGGGCAGGCGGGCGAGGATGCGCAGGTCCGGCCCGACACGCTGGCAGTCGAGGAATTCCAGGGCCGTGCCCTCGTCCAGGGCGCTCAGCGCCGGCAGGGCCAGCAGGCCCTGGCCCGGCCCCAGCAGGCGGGGTGCCAGGTAGACCAGCAGCTCATCGACCAGGCCGGCGCGCAAGAAGGAGGCGTTGAGCTTGCTGCCGGCCTCCAGATGCACCTCGTTGATCTCACGGCGGGCCAGGTCTTCGAGCATGGCGGCCAGGTCCACCTTGCCCTGGGTGTCGGGCAGGTGCATGACTTGTGCACCCCGGTCGGCCAGGGCCTGGCGGCGGGCCGCATCGTCGGTGGCGGTGTAGAGCCACACGGGGCTCTGAACCTCGAACATGCGGGCCGTGGGGGGCATCTGCAGGCCGCTGTCGACCACCACGCGCACGGGCTGGCGGGGGGTGTCCGCCAGGCGCACATCCAGGCGGGGGTCGTCGGCCAGCACCGTGCCAATGCCCGTGAGCACGGCCGATGCCCGGGCGCGCCAGGCGTGGCCGTCGGCGCGGGCCTCGGGGGAGGTGATCCACTGGCTCTGGCCATTGCCCAGGGCCGTGGTGCCGTCGAGCGATGCCGCCACCTTCAGGCGCACCCAGGGGCGGGCGCGCACCATGCGGCTGAAAAAACCCAGATTGAGCTCACGCGCCTGCTCAGCGCCGGGGCCCACCTCCACCTGCACGCCGGCGGCACGCAGCCGGGCAAAGCCCTGGCCTGCCACCAGCGGGTTGGGGTCTTGCAGGGAGGCGACGACCCGTGCGATGCCCGCGTCGATCAGGGCGTTCGAGCATGGGCCGGTGCGGCCTTGGTGGGCGCAGGGCTCCAAGGTGACGTAGGCCGTGGCGCCGCGCACATCGTGGCCTTTGTCGGCCGCGTCGCGCAGGGCCATCACCTCGGCATGGGCCTGACCGGTGCGCTGGGTGTGGCCTTCGCCCAGCACCTGGCCATCGGCACCCACCAGCACGCAGCCGACGGCTGGGTTCGGTGGGGCCAGCAGGCGGGCCTGGGCGGCCAGGGCGAGGGCGCGGTCGATCATGCGGGAGGGGGGGAAAGAGGGCGAGCAAGTGTATCGCTCGGGTCCAGCTGGCGGCTGGGCGCGGCGTGAGCTTGGCCTAATCACAATTTACGCGACACCCGAGGGGCTGCTCCCTAGCATGGGGCGATGACCTGCCCTGGCCCATGGCCCTCACCTCAGTCGCTTGGCCTGCCCTTGGCGCGGGGTTTTACCTTGCTCGAACTGCTCGTGGTGCTCGGTCTGGTGGCGGTGCTCGCGGGTCTGGCCCTGCCGTCCTGGAGCACGGTCTTGAGCAGGCGCTCGTTGCAGTCCAGCGCCGAGGCCTTGGTGGCCGATCTGCGGCTGGCGCGCAGCGAGGCGGTCAAGCGTTCGGCCGTGGTGGCCGTGTGCGCTTCCAGCGACGGCCAGTCCTGCCAGGGAACAGCGGTTTGGCGCGAGGGCTGGATCGTCTTTGTGGACCGCGACGCCAACCGCCGCCTCGACGCCGGTGAGGAGCTGATCCGGGTGCAAGCGCAGCTGGCCGGCCTGGCATCGGTGGCCAGCCTGGCGCCCCAGAACGACAAAACCATCTTCAGCTACCAGCCCACCGGCTGGGCCAAGGCGGCGAGTCAGACCTTTCTGTTCACGCCCCAAGGCGGCGCTGCCCTGCTGCGGGTGGTGTGCATCTCCAGCCAGGGCCGGCCCACGCTGCGGCCCGAGGGTGCCAGCCAATGCAGCTAAAGCCCCCGCCCCGTCGATCGGTATGCGGCTTCATGCTGGTGGAGGTGCTGGTGGCCCTCGTGCTGGCCAGCGTGGCGGTGCTGGCTCTGGCCAGTTCGCATGCGGCGGCCCTGCGGCTGGGGCGCATGAGCCAGCACCGGGTGCAGGCCATGCAGCTGGCCGCTGACCTGGCCGAGCGCCTGCGGGCCAACCGGGCCGGTGTGCCAGGCCAGGAGGGCGCGGCCAGCGCCTACCAGCTCGAGCGCAGCTGGGCAGCCCAGCAAGCTGAGGCGGCAGATCCTATGGCGAGTGCCTGTGACGGTGCCCTGACGGTGTGTTCAGCAGCGCAGTTTGCACAGGCCGATGCCGCGCAGTGGCGCAGCCTGCTGCGGCGGGCGCTGCCCTCGGCTGCAGCGCTGGTGCGGGTCGATGCGCTGCAGACCCAGGCCGAGGTCTGGGTGGCTTGGCAGGACGCCCTGCCGGGCTCGCTGGACGAGGCCCTTGGGGCGACGGAGTGTCCGCCGGGCCTGGCCGTTGACGCCGCCAGCGGCGTGCGTTGCCTGTACCTGCGGGTGCTCTGGTGAGGTCGCGCGTGCGTCGTGGCTGCTTGCGGCCCTGCCGGGGCTTGAGCCTGCTGGAATGCTTGGTGGGTCTGGCGCTGGGCTTGGTGATCGTGGCCACGGTGGCGGCGCAGTATGTGGCCACCGGCCAAAGCGCGCGGCTGCAGGCCGCGCAGTCCCAAATGGCCGAGGATGCGCAGATCGCGCTGCAGCTGCTGAGCTCCGAGTTGATGATGGCCGGCTATGCCCGGCCCCAAACCCTGGTGCAGGGCGCCGACGGCAAGCCGCGCTGGCAGACCGCGCTGCAGTCGGAGCCGCCCCTGCGGGCCTGCGATGCCGGTTTTGTGTCGCCGGCCAGCACCACCGAGGCGCCGTGCGCCGGCAGCGGCAGCACGGCCGCCTTCGAGGTGCGCTATGAGGCCGACGAATTCAACACCGTGCCGCTGTCGGGCAGCACCCGGCCCTCTGATTGCCTGGGAAATGGCCTGAACGCCAGCGCCAGCGGCTACTTCACCACCAACCGCTGGTACGTGGCGATCAGCCAAGGGCGCAGCGAGCTGCGCTGCGCCAGCCAACTGGGCAATCCGGGCCAGCCTCTGGTGGACAACGTCGAGGCCCTGGCCTTGTGGTTCGCCGAGGCACAGTCCTCGGAGGCCGAGCCGCCAGCGCGCTATGTGCGCGCCTCGCAGGTGATCAGCTTTGCACGGGTGCGCAGCGTGCGCTTGTGCCTGATGATGCGCAGCACCGACGCCGTGCTGGCTGCCGAGGAGGCCGCCACCTACCTCGACTGCGACGGTGTCACCCAGACCTCGGCGGACCGCAGGCTGCGCCGGGCCTTTCACACCACGGTGGCCCTGCGCAACCGCAGCGGCGCTTGAGATGAAGGGCGTGCAGCGGCCTGGCCAGCAAGGCTTTAGCCTCGTGATGGTGCTCATCTTGCTCGGCGCCTTGGCGCTGGCCTCGTCCCAGGCCTTGCGGGCCAGCAGTGGCGCGGAGAAGGTTGGCATGAGCTGGCGCATGCAGGGCATGGCCCTGCAGTCGGCCGAGGCGGCTCTGCGCTACTGTGAGGCGCAATTGCTCTTGCCCGACGCCGAGCGTGTGCCGGCCCTCAGGGAGGCGGCCTTGCCCGTGGCCGCAGCCACTGCTCCGGCCTGGGCGCAGGCTGCCCGCTGGGCGCCTGGCCATCTGTCGTCGCCACCGGCCTCGTGGTGGACTCCTCCGGCTTTGGCAGGTGGCCCTGGGCCTGCGCCGCTGTGCCTGGCGGAAAAACAGCCGCTGGAGAGTGTGCACTTGCTGGTGGTTACAGCCCGTGGCCTGAGCCCCGACTGGCGGGGCGAGGCGAGCACGGGCGCCACCCTGGGCGGCAGCGCCGCCTGGCTGCAGTCGATCCTGCTCATCCACGAGGGCGCGGTGCGCAACCGCGTGCAGCGCCGCCTGGTGCTGCCCCCGCTGAGGTAAGCCATGCACCATGCACGCCGTTTTTCCCGCCGGGGCTTCAGCCTGATCGAGCTGATGACCGTGCTGCTGATCACGGGGGTGTTGGTGGCAGTAGCGTGGCCCAGCTACCAGAGCCATGTGCGCCGCAGCCACCGGGCCGAGGCGGCGGCGGCCTTGCTGGAGGCGCAGCAGTTCATGGAGCGCTACTACGCGGTGCAGGGCCGCTACACCATGGCCAGCGGCGCCGCGCCGGCCTTGCCTGTGCGTCTGCAGGCCGTGCCTGCACAAGGACAGGCGCGCTACCGCCTGCGGCTCGAAGGGGTGGAGGCGGGTAAGTTCACGCTGCGGGCCGACCCGCAGGATGTTCTGGCCGGGGATGCCTGCGGCAGCCTGACCCTGGCGAGCACTGGCGCCAAGGGGCGCACGGGCCAGGGCCTGACGGTGGCCCAGTGCTGGCAATAAGCCGCAGCGCGGCCGCCTCAGCGGCGCACTTCGTCCACCAGGTTCTTGAAGTCGTCCAGGTCCTCGAAGCTGCGGTAGACGCTGGCAAAGCGGACGTAGGCCACCTTGTCGAGTTTTTTCAGCTCGCGCATCACCAACTCGCCCAGGCGGGTGGATTGGACTTCACGCACGCCCAGGTTGAGGATTTTTTCTTCGATGCGCTCAATGGCCGCGTCGATCTGCTCTGTGCTCACGGGGCGCTTGCGCAGCGCCAGGTTCATGGAGTCCAGGATCTTGCTGCGCGTGTAGGGAATGCGCCGGCCGTCTTTCTTGACGATGGCTGGGAAATTCACGTCCGGGCGCTCGTAGGTGGTGAAGCGTTTTTCGCAGGCGCCGCACTGCCGGCGGCGGCGGATGAAGTCCGCGTCTTCCGAGACCCGGGTCTCGACGACCTGGGTTTCCAGATGTCCGCAGAAGGGGCACTTCATGAGTCAGGTTTCCCAATGAAAACTGGCCCATTCAAGGGCCAGTGTGAAGATCAGCGGTAGACCGGGAAGCGGGCGGTCAGGGCGTTGACCTTGGCCCGCACGGCCTGAATGTTGGCTTCGTCGCGGGGATTGTCCAGCACATCGGCAATCAGGTTGGCCGTCAGGCGCGCTTCCTCGTCCTTGAAGCCGCGGGTGGTCATGGCGGGGGTGCCGATGCGCACGCCGCTGGTGACCATGGGCTTTTCCGGGTCGTTGGGAATCGCGTTCTTGTTGATGGTCATGTGGGCGTTGCCCAGCACGGCCTCGGCTTCCTTGCCGGTGATGCCCTTGGCGCGCAGGTCCACCAGCATGACGTGGCTTTCAGTGCGACCGCTGATGATGCGAAGGCCCCGCTCGGTCAGCGTCTGGGCAATGACCTGGGCGTTCTTCATGACCTGCTGCTGGTAGGTCTTGAACTCGGGCGTGAGCGCCTCCTTGAAGGCGACGGCCTTGGCCGCGATCACATGCATGAGCGGGCCGCCCTGCAGGCCCGGGAAGATGGCGCTGTTGATGGCTTTTTCGTGCTGGGCCTTCATCAGGATGATGCCGCCACGCGGGCCTCGCAGGCTTTTGTGCGTGGTGGAAGTCACCACATCGGCGTGCGGCACAGGGTTGGGGTAGACGCCGGCGGCAATCAGACCGGCGTAATGGGCCATGTCCACCAGGAAGATGGCGCCCACGTCCTTGGCCACTTTGGCAAAGCGCTCGAAGTCGATGCGCAGGCTGTAGGCCGAAGCCCCGGCGATGATCAGTTTCGGACGCGTTTCGTGGGCCTTGCGCTCCATGGCCTCGTAGTCGATCTCTTCCTTGTCGTTCAGGCCGTAGGAGACGACGTTGAACCACTTGCCCGACATGTTCAGCGGCATGCCGTGGGTGAGGTGGCCTCCCTCGGCCAGGCTCATGCCCATGATGGTGTCGCCGGGCTTGAGGAAGGCCAGAAACACGGCCTCGTTGGCCGAGGCGCCGCAATGCGGCTGCACGTTGGCGGCATCGGCGCCAAAGAGCTGCTTGACGCGGTCAATGGCCAGCTGCTCAGCCACGTCCACGTTCTCGCAACCGCCGTAGTAGCGCTTGCCCGGGTAGCCTTCGGCGTACTTGTTGGTGAGCTGCGAGCCTTGGGCGGCCATGACGGCGGGCGAGGCGTAGTTCTCGCTGGCGATCAGCTCGATGTGGTGCTCTTGGCGGGCGTTTTCGGCCTGGATGGCGGCCCAGAGTTCAGGGTCGGTCTGTTCGACCAGGATGTGTCGGTTGTACATGGCAGTCCTTCAATGACGGTCCCTGTCCTCGATGAGGAGCGGAGGGCTGCCCAGGCGAACGGCTAAACACCGGGGCTCGAGGCCGCCGGCTGTGCGCTTCCCAGTGGTGTCCCACGTCAGCCGCGGCTTGTGGAAAAGCCGGACCTATCGCCAGTCGCGCACGGGGGCCAGTGTAGCCCAGGGCCTGGGGCGCCTGACCCGTGAAATCAGGACCCGTTCAGCAAGGCTACCTGATCGGGCGACTTGTCCTTTGGCGCTGCCTCAGGGGGCGCCGAGACGGGAATGGCCGTGCCGTTGGTGGTGGTCGGCTTGCCCTGGGCCACTAGGCGCAGGCGGGCATGCTCGGCCATCACTTTGGCCACGTAGCCGCCGTCATCCTCCAGGTGCGCGGCGCCCACGTAGTAGCGCAGGCCACCTTCCAGGGAGCCGGCGCGCGTAATGCATTCCTGCAGCACCTTCACGCCCACGCGCAGGTTGGTCACGGGGTCAAAGGCGGCCAGCTTGCCACCGAAATGGCGGTACTTGTCATGGTGGATGCCTGTCATCACTTGCATCAGGCCCTGGGCGCCCACCGGGCTCTGGGCGAAGGGGTTGAAGCCCGACTCGATGGCCATGATGGCCAGGATCAGGGTGGGCTCGAGCTTGACCTTCTCACCGATCTCATAGGCCGCAGCCACCAGGGCGCCCACGGGTTCGGGGGCCACGCTGTATTTGCGGCTGAGCCAGTGGGTGACGGCCGCCTGCTCCTTGGGCAGGTCCTTGGGGTTCAGGGCAGTGGCCCGCTCCACCGCGTCGAGCTCGATGAAGCTGTAAGTCGCTTCCTGCCGCTCCAGCAGCAAGGTCATCAGGCGGCTTGCCCCTTCTTCGCGCAGGTCGGGCCGGGCGGTGAGCATGATGGCCAAGAAGGCCACGGCCAGGCCCAGCATGGCGAAGCTGTTGTGGGTGATATCGAAGAAGCCTTGGGCGATATCGTTCGCCACGTTCGCGAGGCTGCGACGCACACGATGCAGGCCAGCCTTCAAGCCGGTATGTATTTGCGCTGTCATGACACTCCTTGTTGTCTGCCCGAGCACCTCTGGGGTGTCAGTGCTGGATGCCCGTCCAGTTGGCCTGTGTGCTGAGGCCTGGGAGGAGCCGCTGCCGGTGCCCTCGGGGACCGGCGTGTCAGGAATGACCCTGGACACGAAAAAACCGAATTTTAGAAGTCGGCTAAATAACCTGTCAATAATATCAAATTCATTCTTTATACTTTTCGGTTTTTTCTGAGCCTGAGCCTGTTGTTAGACCACTTACTTAATGTGAGCAGTGACTGACTGCGATCACAGTCCCCTCTGTGATTAAAAGATTTGCCTTGGGTCGGTGCCCGGGGCGGGCATAGGATGATCCTTGTCTGAAGACACTTCAGGCACTGACCGGGCCTTGCGCCTGGTTTCCCAGAGAGGCAATCCCTTGCCTCTGTTGTCGGTTCGGACAATGACGCTCCGACCCGCCAAGCCGATGACCGGTGCCTTGTGCCCGGCCTCTAGGCCCCGACCGGTCAAGCCGGCCGGGGCCTTCTTCACAGGGCTTGAAGCCGTGCTGGTTGAGGCCTGGGCTTTTTGAGGATGGAGCCTGAGCCTTGGCCCCGGCTGGTCAGGGGATGGGTAAATGCGGCGAAAATAGTGCCAACGCCTTCCTTTTCTCCAAGCGCGGTGGCCTGAGCGTGGTCGGGCTGTCGACCGCGCTGTCCCTCGTGCCGCGTCCCAGCCTGAACCTCGGGCTGGCCCTTGCCACCCCTTCCTTGCCACTCTTTCCCCTTTCCCTTTCAAGCTTCGCCCATGTCTTCTCCTGATTCTTCTCAAGCCCAGGCTCGAACTTCTGCCGACCTGCAGGCCCTCGACAAGCTCACGGGCGGCGCCTTCACCGCCCCGACCTCGGGGGAGCGCGCCACGCGCATCCGCAGCTGGTTGCAGACCGAGCCTTCGGCCGAGCAGATGTCGGAGGTCTACAAACTCCTGTCGAACCGGGACAAGGGGGCCGCCAAGCCCTTGCGCGAAAAGCTGGACGACCTGCGCCGTGCCCGCGAGCAGGAGGCGGTGGTGGCCGAGTGGGCTGCCAAGGCCCAGCAACTGCTGGACCTGCCCAAGCTCAACCTGGCCGATGCCCTGGCCTGGCAGCGCGACGCGGCCAAGGCGGGCGCCCCCCTGTCACGCGAGCCCCTGGCGGGCTTGAAGACCCAACTGGCCGAGCGTGTGCGCACCATTGAAGATTTGCAGCACCGCACCCAGGTCCAGCGCGAAGCGGCCGTGCTGATCGCCCAACGCACGGAGGTGCTGTCCACCAAGCCCTGGCAGGATGCCCAGGCCGCCTGGGAAGGTTTGCGCGCCGATGTGTCGGCCTGGCAGGACCAGGCTGAGGCCTTCAAGCAAGACCCCATCTGGCCCAGCGTGGATCCCCGTTTCCCGGCCTTGCTGGACGCGGCCCGCACCCAGCTGTTGGCGGTCTGGCAAGCCTTCGAGGCGGCCCTGGCCCTGGCCGTGGCCGCGGCCGCCGACCCCGCCGCGCCCCTGCCGGCCGTGCCCGTTTGGGCCGACCAATTGCGGACTGGCCGTGGGCAGGCCCCGGCAGAAAAACCGGTGCGTGCCAAGCCCGATCCAGCTGCCAGCGCCGAGCAGCGCGCCGCCGCCAGCCAGGCCGTGTCGGCCGCGCTGGCCGTGCTGAAGACCGAACTGGCCGAAGGCCATGGCAAGTCCACCCCCAAGGCCGCGGCCGACCTGCGCCAAGCCCTCAAGGAGCATGCCCGCCACCTGGACAGCGCCCTGGAGACCGAGGCCCACACCGCCCTGAGTGCGGCCGGTGAACTCGAGGGTTGGCAGCGCTGGCGTGCCGACCAGATCCGGGAAGAGTTGCTGGCCAAGGCCCAGGCCCTGGTCGACAAACCCCTGGGCGGGCGCAAACAGCAGGAGACCCTGCGGGCCCTGCGCGAACAGTGGAAGACCAGCGACCAGGGGGGCGCGCCCAATCACGCTCTCTGGAAGCGCTTTGACGAAGCCTGCAACCAGGCACACAAGGTGGTCGAGGCCTGGCTGGAAAAAACCCGTGAACAGCAGGAGGCCAGCCGCGCGCAGCGCCGCACCTTGATGGACGAGTTGCGTGCCTGGACCGAGGCCCACCAGGCCGATACCGACTGGAAGCAGCACCTGCGCAGCCTGCACGGCTTTGACCAGCGCTGGCGCGAGGCCGGCCACCTGAGCGAGAAAGCCTTTGCGGAGCTCAACAGCCAGTGGAAGGCCCTGATCGATGCCGCCGCGGCGCCCTTGAATGCGGCGCGTCAGCACAGCCTGGCCAGCCGCCGCGCCATGATCGACGAGGCCCAGGCCCTGGGTGCCGAGCCGGCGCTGCGCATTGACGCGGTCAAGGCCCTGCAGCAGCGCTGGCAGCACGAGGCCCAGGTGGTGCCGCTGGATCGGCGCCAGGAGCAAAAGCTCTGGGATGCCTTCCGCAAGCCCATCGATGAGGCCTTCCAGCGCAAGACCCAGGAACGAGAGAAGGCCGCCCAGGCCCTGGGTGAGCATGACCGCGGTGTGATCGCCGCTGCCCGGGCCCTGGAAGAAGCCAACGCCTCGTGCGATGCCCAAAAAATTCAGGCAGCCGTCAAGGCTCTGGAGGCGGCGCTGCGCGGACAAAAAGAGTCGGCCGCTGGCCAGGCCGCAGCGCCAGCCACCAGCCACGCCGCCCCTGCAGCGCCATCGAGCGCCGCAGAGGTGACCAGCGAGGCGCCCACCGAGGAGGCACCCACCGATGCACATACCGAGGCCGCTAATGAGCTGTCCTCCGACGCCACCGCACCTCAGCCGGCGGCTGAGCAGGCCGACGAGGCGCCTGCGCCTGCCCCGGCCGCCAAGCCCGCACCCCGCCCCGTGGTCGCCATGCGCGGCGACGATCGCCCTGGCGCACGCAAGCCGGAGCCGGCCGCCGCGCGCCCTGGCCGCTTCGAGCGCAAGGATGGCCGCCCCGGCGATAAGCGTTTTGAAGGCCGCGGACGCGAGGCCGGCGATTCCGGGCGCGACCGTTTCGGTGACCGGCCCCGTCCGCAGGACCGCGGCCCGCGCCTGGGCGATGCCGCCTTCCGCGCTCAGCGCGACGCGTTGGAGCATGCCCAGCTGGCCTTGCGCAAGCTGGCATCGCAGGCCCATGGCGAGGTGCTGTCGCAGCTCATGACGGCCTGGCAGCAGCGCGACCCGGCGCAGCTACCTCCGGCTCAGGCCTTGGGCAAGGCCGTGGCCCCGGCCGTGCGCAGCCAGTGGCTGGCGGCGCTGGGCCAGGCGCCTGCGGGCGCTGCCTCGGCTGCCGAACCTGTGCTGCTGCGGCTGGAGATGGCTGCCGACCTGCCCACGCCGGCCGAGCACCTGCCGGCGCGGCGCATGCTGCAGTTGCAGCTGCTCACCCAGCGCCATGCGCCGGCCCCGGCCCAGACCTGGGGCGCTGACCTGGCCCAGGTGCTGGCTGGCCCGCACGACCCTGCGCACGCCCGCCGCGTGCAGAACGTGCTCAAGGCCCTGCTCAGGTCTTAGGGCGGAAGAAGGCGTCGAACAGCTCGGGCAGGGCCGGGAACTCCTGGCTGAACCGCGGCCTGTTCACGAAGTAGGCTTCGGCGCACACCGCGAAAAATTCCGCCGGCGCCGTGGCCGCGTAGGCGTCCAGCCAGGGGGCCTCGGCGCCAAAGCGCTCGGCCTGCACCACGCGGTCGCAGAAGTCCTCGAAGGCCACCTGCATGGTCTGCGCCCACTGCCGCTGCAGCGCCCGGCTGGGCAGGGGCGGGCAGCCGTCGGCCATGCCATTGCGCATGTCGAGCTTGTGCACGAATTCGTGGATGACCACGCAGTAGCCCTCGTCTGCGCTGCTGTCCTCCACGTCTGCCCAGCTCAGGGTGACGGGGCCGTCGGCCATGGCTTCGCCACTGAGCTCCTCTGTGAAGTGGTGCACCAGGCCGATCTCGTCGTGAACCTCGCGCCGCGCCAGCATGGCGCCCGGGTGCACCACGATCCCCCTGAAGCCCTCATACCAGTGCAGCCCCAGGTGCAGCACCGGCAGGCAGGCCTGCGCGGCGATGGCCAGGGCGATCTCGTCATTCACCACCAGGCCATGGGCGCCGCTGAATTCCTTGTGCGCGAGAAACTCGCTGCAGAGCTGGCGCAGTTGGGTGGCCTCTTCAGCGGACAACTCGGCGAGGAAGGGATAGCGCTGCAGCACCGCATGCCACAGCGGATCGGGAATGCGTTCGGGCCCGGGTGGTTGCCCGAGCAGGCGTTGCCACCAGCGTGTGGCGCCCATGTTCAGAGCAGGGGCTGGCGTTCGAGCCGCAGGCGCTCGCCGGGCTGCAAGTGCAGGCGCAGCACCTGCGCGCGCGGCGGGGTGGCCAGCGCGTCCCAGTCGCTCAGCACCTCGCGGCGCAGCCCATCGCCCAGTTCATGAGGCGCCGGGCGGTGCGTATGTCCGTGCACGAGCAAGGCCGCGGCACTGGCCTTGAGCCAGTCTCGGGCCGCGGCCGCGTCCACGTCGGCATAGCCCAGCCCGTTGGCCTGGCGCTGGGCCTGTTCCTGCTGGCTTTGCTCACGAAGCGCTCGGGCCAGCGCCTGGCGCTGGGCCAGCGGCTGCGAGAGGAAATCACGCTGCCAGGCCGGGCTGCGCACCTGGGCGCGGAAGGCGAGGTAGCGGGCGTCGTCCAGGCAGAGCGCATCACCGTGGGACAGCAGCACCCGCTGGCTGCCCAGCACCAGCACGGTGGGGTCGGCGAGCAGGCGCGCACCCGAGGCCTGCATCAAGCCCTCACCGGCCAGGAAGTCGCGGTTGCCGTGCATGAATAAGAGGGCGCAGCGGCTGGAGAGATGGCGCAGTGCATGCACGCAGTCGGCGGCAAACGCTTCTGGGGCTGCCAGCAGGTCGTCGCCGACCCAGACCTCGAAGAGGTCGCCCAGCATGAACACGGCGTCGGCCTGGGTGCCAGCCAGATAGGCCTTCCAGGCCTCGGCCGTGGCGGGCTCGTCAGCGTTCAGATGCACATCGGAGATGAACTCGATGGTGCGCCAGTGGTCTGGCGCCACGAGCTCGGGCGGCAGGAGCGGCGCGGGGCTGGCCATGGGCGGGCGTGCTTGGCCTTCAGGCCCCGTGCGATTGAGTCCTCAGCCGAGGACTTCGACCTTCTCGATGACCACGTCCTTCTGGGGCACGTCGTCATGGAAGCCGCTGCGGCCGGTGGAGACGGCGGCGATCTTGTCGACCACCTCGGTGCCCTTGACCACCTTGCCGAACACGGCGTAGCCCCAGCCGGAGGGGCTGGGCGAGGTGTGGTTGAGGAAGCCGTTGTCCGCCACGTTGATGAAGAACTGCGCCGTGGCCGAGTGCGGCGCGCTGGTGCGGGCCATGGCCAGGGTGTAGCGCTCGTTCATCAGGCCGTTGGCGGCCTCGTTCTCGATTTCCGCATCGGTGGCCTTTTGCTTCATGCCCACGCCAAAGCCGCCGCCCTGGACCATGAAGCCCGGGATCACGCGGTGGAAGATGGTGCCGTCGTAGTGGCCCTTGTTCGCGTAGCTCAGGAAGTTGGCCACCGTGATGGGCGCCTTGTCCTGGGCCAGTTCCACGGTGATGGCACCGAAGTCAGCGATATGGAGTTGTACTTGGGGATTGCTCATGGTTCAGTGGACCTGGGTTGCGGATTGGATGATGACGGGCGTGCGCGGCACGTCGCTGGGAAAGGGGCCGCCGGCGCCGGTGGGCAAGGACTTGATCTTGTTGACCACCTCCATGCCGCTGACGACCCGACCAAAGACGGTGTAGCCGTACAGCTGGGCAGCGCCCAAAAGTTTCGCACGGGGCACATTCTCATACACCTGGCCCTGGTACTCGAAGCGCGGCACGGGGTCACCGGGCGGGATGGGCGTGGGGTTGAGGAAGGTGTTGTCCCGGACGTTGATGAAGAACTGCGCGGTGGCGGAGTTCGGGTCGTTGGTGCGGGCCATGGCCAGGGTGCCCACGGTGTTGAGCGCGCCGCCCCGGGCCAGCGCCTCACGACCTTCGTGCGCCACGGGGGGGCGCGTGGGTTTTTCACGGTAGCGGGCGTCGTAGCCGCCGCCCTGGATCATGAAGTTATCGATCACCCGGTGGAAGACCGTGCCGTCGTAGTGCTTGTCGCGCACGTACTTCAAGAAGTTCTCCACCGTGCGGGGCGCCTTGTCGGGATAGACCTCGACGACGAAGCTGCCTTCGCTGGTGTCAAAGCGCACCTGCGGCGCCTTGGGTGTCTGTGCCAGGCTGGCGGAGCCCAGGCTGAGTGCGGCCAGGCCGGCGGCCAGGACCTGAAGGAGGGGACGACGCAGAAGCATGGAATTCAAAAATTATTTGCGGCGCAGGGGGACGGGGGCCGGCGGCAGCGTGATGGGGGTGGGCGGTGCCAAACGCACGGGCGCGTTCAGCGCCATCAACTGCCTGACCAGCACCAGCTTGCGCTCGACCGAGCTGCGGGCGCGGTCCAGCACCTGGGCCTGGCCGTAGGAGCGTGCGGCCATCTGCGCATAGATGTCACCCAGGTTCTCATGGGCGGTGGCGTAGGTGGGGTCCAGGCGGGTGGCGGTTTCAAGGGAGGCGCGCGCCTGGTCGAGCTGGCCAAGCGCAGCTTGCAGCACGGCCAGGTTGTTGTAGGGCTCGGGCAGTTCTGGGTAGTCCTGCGTGATGGACAAGAACACTTCCAGGGCCTGGGCCTGCTTGTCGGTTTCGCTGAAGATCACCCCTTGCAGAAACCGCATCTGGGGATCCCGGGGCCTGGTGCTCAGGTGCTTTTCGGCGCGCTGCAGGGCTTCGCTCAGGCGCCCAGACTGGATCAGTCGGTTCACGTCGGTGTAGTCGTCCGCACGGGCCGGCAGGGCGGCCAGCAGGGCAGCGAGCAGCAAGGCGGCGGGGGCGAAAGAATGCATGCGTGGGAAGCCTTGGGGGGTGCGGCCAGGGACCGGTTTGAGCCGACGGACAGCCGTTTGTCAAGGGGTGTATCGATGGCTGTGCATTCTAGCCGAGGGGTATAGTTCAGCCCTCGACCAGCGGGTCGGCCAGCCCGAGGGCGAAGGCACTTCTCGCATTCGCACGCCAGACCTCTTTCGCCCGCTTCACTGTCCTCATGAGCCTTCGCATTTACAACACGCTGTCGCGTGCCGTGGAAGAGTTTTCGCCGCTGGTTCCGGGTCATGTGCGCATGTACGTGTGCGGCATGACCATCTACGACCTCTGCCACATCGGCCATGCGCGCATGATGATGGCCTTCGATGTGGTGCAGCGCTGGCTCCGGGCCTCAGGGCTGCAGGTCACTTACGTGCGCAACATCACCGACATTGACGACAAGATCATCCGCCGCGCGCTCGAGCGCGGCATCAGCATCGGCCAGCTCACTGACGAGATGACCCAGGCCATGCACCAGGACATTGCGGCCCTGGGCATCGAGCCGCCCAGCCTGGAGCCGCGCGCCACCGCGTACGTGCCTCAGATGCTCGAGCTCATCGGCCAACTCGAGGCCAAGGGTCTGGCCTATCGGTCGGACAATGGCGACGTGAACTACGCCGTGCGAAAGTTTGCGGGCTACGGCAAGCTCTCGGGCAAGTCACTCGACGAGCTGCGTGCCGGTGAGCGCGTGGCGGTGGAGGCCGGCAAGCAAGACCCGCTGGACTTTGTACTCTGGAAGTCCGCCAAGGACAGCGAGCCCGAAGACGCCAAGTGGGACAGCCCCTTTGGCCGGGGCCGCCCGGGCTGGCACATCGAGTGCTCGGCCATGAGCTGCCACACCCTGGGCAAGAGCTTCGACATCCACGGCGGTGGCGCCGACCTGCAGTTCCCTCACCACGAAAACGAGATCGCGCAAAGCGAAGGCGCCAGTGGCCAGCCCCTGGCGCACTTTTGGATGCACAACGGCTTTGTGCGCGTGGACAACGAGAAGATGTCCAAGTCCCTGGGCAACTTCTTCACCATCCGCGACGTGCTCAAGAGCTACGACCCGGAGACGCTGCGGTTTTTCATGGTGCGCACCCACTACCGCAGCCCGCTCAACTACAGCGATGCGCATCTCGACGATGCCCGCGCCTCGCTCAAGCGCCTCTACACCGCGCTCGAGCTGGTCAAGCCTGCGGAGGTGGCGATCGACTGGCACGATCCCTTTGCCGCGCGCTTCAAGGCCGCCATGGACGAGGATTTCGGCACGCCCGAGGCCGTGGCCGTGCTGTTTGAGCTGGCCAGTGAAGTCAACCGCAGCAAGTCGGCCGTGCAGGCTGGTCTGCTCAAGGCCCTGGGGGCCACGCTGGGCCTGCTGCAGGGCGAGCCTTCAGCTTTCCTGCAGGCTGGGGTGGCGCTGGCGCCTTTGCAAATCGAGGACCTGATCGCGCAGCGCGCCGCCGCCAAAGCGGGCAAGAACTTTGCCGAGGCTGACCGCATCCGCCAGGAACTGCTGGCCCGCGGCATCGTGCTCAAGGACTCGCCGACCGGTACCACCTGGGAGGCCAAGGCATGAAGACCCTGGCCAAGACCGGGCCGGGCACGGCCGAAGTCACGGACTCGCCCGTCACGCCCACCACCGTGCCGGCTTATTGGGAGGAGGCCTGCGCGCACCTGGTGCAAAAAGACCGGGTGATGAAGCGCCTGATTCCCCAGTTCGACCAGGCTTGCCTGCAGTCGCGGGGGGATGCCTTCGTGACCCTGGCGCGCAGCATCGTGGGCCAGCAGATCTCGGTGAAGGCTGCGCAAAGCGTCTGGGACAAATTCTCTCGTCTGCCCCGGCAGATGACGCCGCCCAACGTGCTCAAGCTCAAGGTCGACGACATGCGCGCGGCGGGCCTGTCGGCCCGCAAGGTGGAGTACCTGGTGGACCTGGCGCTGCACTTCGACTCGGGCGTGGTGCACGTCAAGGGCTGGGAGAGCATGGGCGACGAGGAGATCATTGCTGAACTCGTGGCCATCCGCGGCATCGGCCGCTGGACCGCCGAAATGTTCCTCATCTTCCACCTCATGCGGCCCAACGTGCTGCCCCTGGACGACGTGGGGCTCATCAACGGCATCAGCAAGAACTACTTCTCAGGCGAGTCCGTCAGCCGCAGCGATGCCCGCGAGGTGGCCCGCGGCTGGGCGCCCTATTGCACGGTGGCGACTTGGTATATTTGGCGGTCGCTGGACCCCCTGCCGGTTGAGTACTGAACGGGCTGGCGTGGCACTTGTATGCCGCCCCACCAGCCCGCCCTACATTGAAGGATCAGGTCATGCCCAAGAAAACCTTTCTCGACTTCGAGCAGCCCATTGCCGATCTCGAGGAAAAGATCGAGGAGCTGCGTTATGTGCAGACCGAGTCGGCCGTCGATATCTCCGATGAAATCGACCAGCTGGCCAAGAAGAGCCAGCAGCTCACCAAGGACATCTACAGCGACCTCACACCCTGGCAGATCACCAAGATCGCCCGCCACGCTGAGCGTCCTTACACCATGGACTACATCAACGAGATCTTCACGGATTTCGTGGAGCTCCATGGCGACCGCCACTTTTCCGACGACCTGAGCATCGTCGGCGGCCTGGCCCGCTTCAATGGCACGGCCTGCATGGTGCTGGGCCAGCAAAAGGGCCGCGACACCAAGGAACGTGCCGCCCGCAACTTCGGCATGACCAAGCCTGAGGGCTATCGCAAGGCCCTGCGCCTGATGAAGACGGCCGAAAAATTCAAGCTGCCGGTCTTCACCTTCGTGGACACCCCGGGCGCCTATCCTGGCATTGACGCCGAGGAGCGCGGCCAGTCCGAGGCTATTGGCCGCAACATCTTTGAGATGGCCCAGCTGGAAGTGCCTATCATCACCACCATCATTGGCGAGGGCGGCTCCGGTGGCGCGCTGGCCATCTCGGTGGCCGACCAGGTGGTGATGCTGCAGTACGCGGTGTACTCCGTCATCAGCCCTGAGGGCTGTGCCTCCATCCTCTGGAAAACGGCCGATCAGGCCCAGACCGCGGCCGAGGCTCTGGGCATCACGGCGCATCGTCTCAAGGCCCTGGGCCTGGTCGACAAGATCGTCAACGAGCCCGTGGGCGGCGCCCACCGCGACCACAAGCAGATGGCCGCCTTCCTCAAGCGCGCCCTGGGCGATGCCTTCCGACAGGTCAGCGACATGAAGGTCAAGGAATTGCTGGACCGCCGCTACGAGCGCCTGCAAAGCTATGGCCGCTTCACCGACACCAAGGCTGAAGCCCGCTGACTCCCAGACGCCGGCCACCATGCCGGCGTCTTTGCTTGAGCCCCCCAACCCGTCTGTCAGTGCTCTCCAGGCACTGTCCGAGCGGCAGGCCCTGGCCTGGCCCTTGGCCGTGGCCTACAGCGGTGGCGCCGATTCCTCGGCCCTGTTGCGCGCGGCCGTGCAGCTTTGGCCGGGGCAGGTCAGAGCCCTGCATGTGAACCATGGCTTGCAGGCGGCGGCCAATGACTTTCAGCACGCGTGCCAGACCGTGTGCCAGGCCCTGGGTGTGCCCCTGAGCGTGCTGGCGGTGCAAGCCCATCCTCAGCCGGGCCAAAGCCCTGAAGACGCGGCCCGTCGCGCCCGCTACCGGGCCTTGGCCGAGGGCGCGCAAGCGGCCGGCTGCGCACAGGTGCTGCTGGGCCAGCATGCCGACGACCAGGCCGAGACCGTGCTCATGGCGCTGGGCCGCGGCGCAGGCTTGCCGGGCCTGTCGGCCATGCCCGAGCGCTTCGAGCGCCACGGCGCCGTGTTCCTTCGCCCCTTGCTGGCCGTGCCGGGTGCCAGCCTGCGCGCCTGGCTGGAGGCGGCGGGCCATTCTTTCATTGAGGATCCGAGCAATGCCGACGAGCGTTTTGCCCGCAACAAGCTGCGCGCTCGCCTCATGCCGGCACTGGCCGAGGCACTGCCGCACTACCGCCAGACCCTGGCCCGCAGTGCCCGCCACGCGGCCCAGGCCCAGGCCCTGCTTGATGAAGTGGCCGCGGAGGACTTGCGCCAGGCGGGCAGCCCGCCGCGCATCAGTGCATTGCAGCAGCTCTCGCCGGCCCGGCAGGCCAATGTGCTGCGCCACTGGCTGGCCAGCGCCCATGGCGCGCGGCCCAGCGCGGCGCAGCTGGAAGAGCTCCAACGCCAGCTGAGCGCCTGCACGACCCGGGGGCACGGCCTTGAGCTGCGCCTGGCCGATGGGCAGCTTGTGCGCGAGGGCCAGGCCCTGGCGTACCGGGCTTTCCCAGAGGGTCGATCGCTATAATTGAGGGCTTTGCTGCCAACGCCCCGGGCACGCCTTCCCGCATGACGGGGCACCTGCCGGCAGCCCTTTCCTCAAGACAAGATTCCATGGCTTTGATCGTTCACAAGTACGGCGGCACCTCGATGGGGTCCACCGAGCGCATCCGCAACGTGGCCCGGCGCGTGGCCAAATGGGCGCGAGCCGGCCACCAGATGATCGTGGTGCCCAGCGCCATGAGCGGCGAGACCAACCGCCTGCTGGGCCTGGCCAAGGAGCTGGCGCCCAGTCAGGCCAAGGCCTCTTACCACCGCGAACTCGACGCCCTGGCCGCCACGGGCGAGCAGGCCTCCAGTGCTCTTTTGGCCATCGCACTGCAGGCCGAGGGCATGGAGGCCGTGAGTTACGCCGGCTGGCAGGTCACCATCCGCACCAACAGCGCCTACACCAAGGCCCGCATCGAGTCGATCGACGACGAGCGCGTGAATGCCGACCTCAAGGCCGGCAAGGTGGTCATCATCACGGGCTTCCAGGGCGTGGACGAGCAGGGCAATGTCACCACCCTGGGCCGTGGCGGCTCCGACACCTCGGCCGTGGCCATTGCCGCGGCCATGAAGGCGCACGAGTGCCTGATCTACACCGACGTCGACGGCGTCTACACCACCGACCCGCGTGTGGTGCCCGAGGCCCGGCGCCTGGCCACCGTGAGCTTTGAAGAGATGCTCGAGATGGCGTCGCTGGGCTCTAAGGTGCTGCAAATTCGCTCGGTGGAATTTGCCGGCAAGTACAAAGTGCCGCTGCGCGTGCTCTCGAGCTTCACGCCCTGGGACATCGACATCAACGAGGAAGCCAAGTCCGGCACCCTGATCAGTTTTGAGGAAGACGAAAACATGGAACAAGCCGTCGTTTCCGGCATCGCATTCAACCGTGACGAAGCCAAGATTTCCGTGCTCGGCGTGCCCGACACCCCCGGCATTGCCTACCAAATCCTGGGCGCTGTGGCCGATGCCAACATTGAAGTGGACATGATCATCCAGAACGTCAGCCACGAGGGCAAGACGGACTTCAGCTTCACCGTGCACCGCAACGATTTCGCCCGCGCCAGCGACCTGCTCAAAGCCAAGGTCGGCCCGGCCTTGGGTGCCAAGGAAATCACGGGCGATGCCAAGATCTGCAAGGTCTCCATCGTGGGCATCGGCATGCGCAGCCACGTGGGCGTGGCCAGCAAGATGTTCCGCTCGCTCAGC
>JAIXPL010000027.1 GCA_027486255.1 Comamonadaceae bacterium | reverse complement strand
TGCAGGTACTTCAGAAAGCGCGCCTGGTAGATCGCCATCAGCGGGCCCAGGCCCATGGAGACCGTGGGGAACTGCCAGAACTCGGGCATCAGCTTGGGGTGCGGATAGCTCGAGAGGCCTTTGCCGTCGACCTCCTGGCGGAAGTGCAGGAGCTGCTCTTCGGTCAGGCGCCCTTCCAGGTAAGCGCGGGCATACACCCCTGGCGAGACATGGCCCTGGATGTACAGGCAATCGCCGCCGTGGTTCTCGCTCTCGGCGTGCCAGAAGTGGTTGAAGCCGGCGCCGAACAGGTGGGCCAGCGAGGCGAAGGAGCCGATGTGGCCGCCTAGGTCGCCGCCATCATCGGGGTTGTGGCGGTTGGCCTTGACCACCATGGCCATGGCGTTCCAGCGCATGTAGGCGCGCAGGCGCTCCTCAATCTCGATGTTGCCGGGGCATCGTGCCTCCTGGTCGGCCTCGATGGTGTTCACGTAGCCGGTGTTGGCCGAAAACGGCATGTCGATGCTGTGCTGGCGGGCCTCTTCGAGCAACTGCTCCAGCAGGAAGTGCGCGCGCTCCGGGCCTTCCTTGTCGATGACGGCGGCCAGGGCGTCGAGCCACTCCCGCGTTTCCAGCTGGTCCTTGTCGTGTCCACCGTTGTGGGCTTGGGCTGCCATGCGTGTCTCCTTGCTTTTTGCTTTAGGCGGCGGCCCCGGCATTCGCCGGGCCGCCTGGTCGAAATGCGCGCCTCATTAGAGGCACGACTGAACTCAAGTGAAGTGTCCCACAAATTTTTTAATTTTCAAATAGTGCCTCATGTTTTCACATTAAGAAATATCGTAATGACCATGGCCATTTTCTTCAATGAATGGGCCCGCTGAGAACGCTGGACTGCAAGGCAGCATTCCAAGTGAAAAACGGGGCGGGACTAAACTGTCTGCCTCATGTCTTTGCCTACGCACACGCCGCAAGCAGGTAGCTTTGGCCCGAGGCCATCCTCGCTGCTGGAGCGGTGGCAGCGCTACTGGCGAAAACTCTCCCCCTCGCGCCAGGACCGCTTCATCACCCTGGGACCCTTGCTGGCGGTAGCACTGTTCCTGGCCGCTGTGATCGCCGCATTCGCCTACCTGCGGTTCGAGGAGATTGCCCGCGAGCACGAGGCCGTGCGCCGAGACCTGGAGTATGCGCAGCAGCGCATGCGACTCAGGCTGCTGGAGCGGCAGGAGCAGGTCATGCGACTGGGCCGCGACATCTCGAACCGCGAGGTGAACCCCGCTGACTTTGTGATCCAGGCCGAGTCCATGATCAACCAGCACCCGGAGCTGCTGGCCATCACCTGGCTGGACAGCCGCCGACGGGTCAAGGCCACCTTCATCTCGCCCAGCGCCAGCAATGCCCAGCTGCGCGCACCGGGCGAACACCTTGCACAAGGCGAGACCGAGCAGACCTTCGGCCTGACGCGAGACCTGCGCACGCCCGTGTATTCCCGGCCCCTCATGCCCTCCAACGACCGCAGCGCCAGCGTGGCCACACTTCAGTTGCAGGTCCCGCTGGACGACCAGGGCCGCTTCAGCGGGGTGATCCTGAGTGAATACGCGCTCGACGGTCTGCTGCGTTTTGGCGTTCCGCCGGAGGTGAGCGCCAAGTACGCCGTGGCCCTCATGGACGACCAGGGCCAGGTGCTGGCTGGCAGCCTGCCGCCTCCACGCCCCACAGTGGCCCGCCTGCTGCCCTGGTACGAGGAGGCCCCGGTCTACGAGATCCCTGTCTCGCCGGTGGGCAACGGATTGCTCGTGCGGGCCCAGGGCTACCGCGCCTCGCTGGGCGTGGTGGGCAGCGGTTTCTTCTGGCTGGTCAGCGCGCTCAGCGCCCTGACGGTGTGGATGCTGCTGGGTACCTGGCGCCACACCCGGCGCCGTGTGCAAGCGCAGGAAGCGCTGATTGCCGAAACGAATTTCCGGCGCGCCATGGAAAACTCCATGCTGACCGGCATGCGCGCACTGGATTTGCAAGGCCGTATCACTTACGTGAACCCAGCCTTCTGCCTGATGACCGGCTGGAGCGAGGCCGAGCTGGTGGGCCGCACCGCCCCGTTTCCCTACTGGCCGGAAGAGGATGTGGACTGGCTGATGGCGCGCCTGGAGGATGAGCTGGCCGGACGCACCACACTGGGTGGCTTTGAGGTACGAGTCAAGCGCAAGAACAGCAGCGTGTTTGATGCACGCATGTACGTCTCGCCGCTGATTGATCCCCGTGGCCAGCAAGCCGGCTGGATGACCTCCATGACCGACATCACCGAACCCAAGCGCATCCGGGAGGAACTGTCAAACTCCTACGAGCGCTTTACCACGGTGCTTGAGGGCCTGGATGCGGCGGTGTCCGTGGCGCCCATCGACGGCACCGAGCTGCTGTTTGCCAACAAGCTCTACCGCGCTTGGTTCGGCGCCGAGCTCGCAGGCCACGTGCAACTCATCACGCAGGCCGGCAGCACGGGCGTGCAACCCACGGGCGACCAGCTCGACCCGGTGGACTCTCTGGCGGGCCTGCCCACGCATGTCATCACGGCCGCGGACACCGAGAACGCGGAGATCTTCGTGCCCGAGCTGGGCAAATGGCTGGAAGTGCGTTCGCGCTACCTCAGCTGGGTGGACGGCCGCCTGGCGCAGATGATGATTGCCACCGACATCACGCCCAGGCGCAAGGCCGAAGAACAAGCTGCCTTGCAGGCCGAGCGCGCACAGTCAGCCAGCCGCCTGATCACCATGGGGGAGATGGCCTCCTCGGTGGCGCACGAACTCAACCAGCCGCTGACCGCCATCAGCAACTACTGCCAGGGCATGGTCTCGCGCATCGAGCGCGGCGCAATGAGCAACGAGGACCTTCTGGGGGCGCTGGACAAAACCGCCAAGCAGGCGCAACGGGCCGGGCAGATCATCCACCGCATCCGCTCCTTCGTGAAGCGCAGTGAGCCCAACCGCACGCCCTCGGACGTCTCGACCTTGGTGAGCAATGCCATGGAACTGGCCGACATCGAGCTGCGCCGTCACCACGTGCGCCTGACGCATTACATCGCACCTAGCCTGCCCTCCATCGTGGTGGACCCCATCCTGATCGAGCAAGTGCTGATCAACCTGCTCAAGAACGCTGCCGAATCCATTGAACAGGCCCAACGGCCCAGTGCTCGCCGGCGGGTGGAGCTGAGGGTGAGCCCCAAGGAAGTCGACGGCCAGCCGGCCGTGGAGTTTGCCGTGCTCGATTCTGGCCGGGGCCTCTCGCCCGAGATCATGGGACGCCTCTTCGAGGCCTTCTACTCCACCAAGACCGAGGGCATGGGCATTGGCCTGAAGCTGTGCCGAAGCATCGTGGAGTCCCACCAGGGGCGGCTGGACGCGGAGAACCTCTACAATGGGGAAGAAGTCCTGGGCTGCCGTTTCACCTTCTGGCTGCCTGCGGTTCCTTCGCAATCCATGGCGTCCGCGGCCCAGCCGCCTGCCCACATCGAGGACGTGCAAGCGTCCTCGTGACCCCTCGGCTTCCTTCATCGATTCAGGGTTTGCATGAGCTTGATTCCTAAAAAAGGCACGGTGTACGTGGTGGATGACGACGAGGGCGTACGCGACTCGTTGCAATGGCTTCTCGAAGGCAAGGACTACCGGGTGCGCTGCTACGACTCGGCCGAGAGTTTCCTCAGCCGCTAC
This sequence comes from Comamonadaceae bacterium, assembly GCA_027486255.1. Taxonomy (GTDB): domain Bacteria; phylum Pseudomonadota; class Gammaproteobacteria; order Burkholderiales; family Burkholderiaceae_C; genus Polaromonas. The sequence continues at coordinate 55,610 of JAIXPL010000027.1, read as the reverse complement.
GACCCCCGCGAGGTGGCCTGCCTGATCGTCGACATCCGCATGGGTGGCATGAGCGGCATGGAACTCCAAGACCGCCTGATCGAACGCAAGTCCCCCTTGCCCATCGTCTTCATCACCGGCCACGGCGATGTGCCCATGGCGGTGAACACCATGAAGAAAGGGGCCATGGACTTCATCCAGAAACCTTTCCAGGAAGACGCGCTGCTGAGCCTGGTCGAGCGCATGCTCGAGCAGGCGCGCGACAGCTTCAGCCAGCACCAGAACAGCGCTAGCCGCGACGCCCTGCTGGCCAAGCTGACCTCCCGCGAAGCCCAGGTGCTCGAGCGCATCGTGGCCGGCCGCCTGAACAAGCAGATCGCCGATGACCTGGGCATCAGCATCAAGACGGTGGAGGCCCACCGGGCCAACATCATGGAAAAGCTCAACGCCAACACCGTGGCCGACTTGCTCAAGATCGCGCTCGGCTCCAACGGCACCAAGAGCTGAGCTTGCCCAGGCCGCCCTTGTGCGGCCACTGTCCCACCCGCCCGTGGTCTGCGCCACGGGCTTTTTTCCTTCGGATTTGACATGAGCGCACAACTGATCGACGGCAACGCCCTTTCCGCCCAACTGCGCGCCGACGTGGCACGGCGAGCCGCCGCCCTCAAGGCCCGCGGTCTCACGCCTGGACTGGCCGTGGTGCTGGTGGGCGACAACCCGGCCAGCCAGGTGTATGTGCGCAACAAGGTCAAGGCCTGCCAAGACAACGGCCTGCACTCGGTACTGGAGCAGTACCCGGCCAGCCTGAGCGAGGCCGAGTTGCTGGCCCGCGTGGATGCTCTCAACCGCGACCCGGCCATTCACGGCATCTTGGTGCAGCTGCCGCTGCCAGCGCACATTGATGCGCAGAAGGTCATCGAGGCCATCTCGCCGGACAAAGACGTGGACGGCTTCCACGTGGCCAGTGCCGGCGCCCTGATGGTCGGCCAGCCAGGGTTTTGGCCCTGCACACCCTACGGCTGCATGAAGATGCTCGAGAGCATCGGCTACAAGTTGCGTGGCAAGCACGCGGTGGTGATCGGGCGCAGCAACATCGTGGGCAAGCCCATGGCCCTCATGCTGCTGCAAAAAAATGCCACGGTCACCATTTGCCACAGCGCCACGCCCGACCTCAAGGCCATGACCCTGCAGGCCGATGTGGTGGTGGCTGCCGTGGGCAAACGCAATGTGTTGACGGCCGACATGGTCAAGCCCGGTGCGGTGGTGATTGACGTGGGCATGAACCGCAACGAGGAAGGCAAGCTCTGCGGTGACGTGGACTTTGCAGGCGTCAAGGAAGTGGCAAGCTACATCACGCCCGTCCCGGGCGGCGTGGGTCCCATGACCATCACCATGCTGCTGGTCAACACCCTCGAAGCGGCCGAACGGGCCGCCGGCTAAAAGGTCAGACCCGACGGGTCAGGTGCCAGAGCGCCAGTGTCGCGCTCAGCCACTGGCCCAGGTACATGGCAGTGCCCAAGCCATGCCACAGGCGCAGGGGCGCACCGGTCGCCCGGGCGCTGACGATCTGCGGCGCCACCGCAAACTCCACCAGCAGGGCCAGAAGCAGGCCAGCCACCACAAACTTGAGCACCCGCTGAGCTGCAGCGCGGCTTGGCCCATCATCGGGCCGGTTGAACATCAGCAAGAGCAGCACGGTACAAGCGACTGACAACCAGGTTTGCGCTGCAAACAGCTTGGCGGCCATCGCACCGGCAGCCGCCGGCGGTTCCAGGTGCTTGAACAAGAGAGGCACCACCAGGGCGCCCAGGCTGCTGAGGCTGCCCCACCAGAGGGCCGCAAGAAAGATAGCGAGGCGGGACCTCACGGCCGCTCAGACGTAGCTCACACCCATGACTTCGTAGCGCCGCAACCCGCCGGGCGCCTGCACCTCGGCGGTGTCCCCTTCTTCCTTGCCAATCAGGGCCCGGCCGATGGGTGAGCTCACGTTGATCAGGCCCAGCTTGAGGTCGGCCTCGTCCTCACCCACGATCTGGTAGGTCACGCGGTCGCCGCTGTCCTCGTCCTCGAGCTCGACGGTGGAGCCGAACACGATCTTTCCGCCTGCATCCACCTCGGCCGGATCGATGACCTGCGCCGCTGCAAGCTTGCCCTCGATTTCCTGGATACGACCCTCGACGAAACCCTGGCGGTCCTTGGCAGCGTCGTACTCGGCGTTCTCGCTCAGGTCGCCCTGGGCGCGGGCCTCGGCAATCGCGGTGATCACGGCGGGGCGCTCGACGGTCTTGAGCTGATGCAGCTCGGCCTTGAGCTTCTCAGCGCCGCGTTTGGTGATCGGAAGGGTGGCCATTGCAAATGCTCCAGAAAACTAAAAACCGCCGCCAGTTGCCCGGGGGCGGTGGAAGACTTTACTGCAACAAAGTTTAATGCATGCCGGCTGCCGAATGCGCAGCCGGCATGACTTGCCCCTCGCGCTCAGGCGGCCAGTTGGGCGTGCAGCTCCTGCACGGAGTAGACGTTCAGGTGATCGAGGTGCTTCATGCCCTCAACAGCTGCTTCCGCGCCGGCGATGGTGGTGAAGGTGGTCACTCGCGCCGCCAGGGCCGACGTGCGGATCTGTCGGGAGTCGGCAATCGCATTGCGGCGCTCCTCCACGGTGTTGATGACCATCACGATCTCATCGTTCTTGATCATGTCAACCACGTGCGGCCGGCCTTCGGTGACCTTGTTGACCACGCCACAGGCGATGCCCGCCGCCTGGATGGCCGCCGCCGTGCCCTTGGTGGCCACCAGCTCGAACTTCAAGGCCGCCAGCGCGCGCGCCACCGCCACCGCACGCGGTTTATCAGCGTTCTTGACCGTCAAGAACACACGGCCGGCGGTGGGCAGCTTGGTGCCCGCGCCCAGCTGGGATTTGACGAAGGCCTCACCAAAGGTCTTGCCCACGCCCATCACCTCGCCGGTGGACTTCATCTCGGGGCCGAGGATGGTGTCCACGCCGGGGAACTTGACGAAGGGGAACACGGCTTCCTTCACGCTGAAGTAAGGCGGCGTCACCTCATGCTCGATGCCCTGCGCAGCCAGGCTCTGGCCCACCATGCAGCGCGCCGCCACTTTGGCCAGCTGGATGCCGGTGGCCTTGCTCACAAAAGGCACGGTGCGCGAAGCGCGAGGATTGACCTCCAGCACGTAGATCACGTCTTGGCCGTCCACGTTCTGGATGGCGAACTGCACGTTCATCAGACCCACCACGTTCAGCGCGGCGGCCATGGCCGCCGTCTGGCGCTTGATCTCGGTCACGGTGGCTGCGGACAGGGAGTACGGCGGCAGGGAACAGGCCGAGTCGCCCGAGTGCACGCCCGCCTGCTCGATGTGCTCCATCACGCCGCCGATGAAGGTGCGGCCTTCAGGGTCGCGCAGGCAGTCGACGTCGCATTCGATGGCGTCATTGAGGAAACGGTCCAGCAGCACGGGGGAGTCGTTGCTCACCTTCACGGCCTCGCGCATGTAGCGCTCGAGGTCGCGCTGCTCATGCACGATCTCCATGGCCCGGCCACCCAGCACATAGCTGGGGCGAACCACCAGCGGGTAGCCCAGCTGCGCGGCTTTTTCCAGGGCCTCGCCCTCGGCGCGGGCCGTGGCGTTGGGCGGCTGGCGCAGCTTGAGTTCGTGCAGCAGCTTCTGGAAACGCTCGCGATCCTCTGCGGCATCGATCATGTCGGGCGAGGTGCCGATGATGGGCACGCCGTTTTTCTCCAGGTCAAGGGCGAGCTTGAGCGGCGTCTGGCCGCCGTACTGCACGATCACGCCGAAAGGCTTTTCCTTGTCGACGATCTCCAGCACATCTTCCAGCGTCAGCGGCTCGAAATACAGGCGGTCTGATGTGTCGTAGTCGGTCGAGACGGTCTCGGGATTGCAGTTGACCATGATGGTCTCGTAACCGTCTTCGCGCATGGCGAGCGCTGCATGCACGCAGCAGTAATCAAACTCGATGCCCTGGCCAATGCGGTTGGGGCCGCCGCCGAGCACCATGATTTTCTTCTTGTCGGTCGGCTCGGCCTCGCACTCGCTGCCTTCGGCCTCGTAGGTCGAGTACATGTAGGCAGTGTTGGTGGAGAACTCGGCGGCGCAGGTGTCCACGCGCTTATAGACCGGGCGCACACCCAGGGCGCGGCGCTTCTCGCGCACCGCCTGGTCGGTGGTGCGCAGCTGCTTGGCCAGGCGCCGGTCGGAAAAACCTTTTTGCTTGAGCGCGCGCAGCGTGGCGGCATCAATGTCATCGAGGCTCTTGCTTTCCAGCTCAAGCTCAATCTTGACGATCTGTTCGATCTGCACCAGGAACCAGGGATCGATCTTGGTGAGCGCATGCACCTCGTCCACGCTCATGCCCAGGGCAAAGGCATCGCCCACGTACCAAATGCGCTCAGGGCCGGGCGCACCCAGCTCTTTTTCGAGCACCTCACGGTCCTGGGTCTTTTCGTTCATGCCGTCCACGCCGACTTCCAGGCCCCGCAGGGCTTTTTGGAAGGACTCCTGGAAGGTGCGGCCCATGGCCATGACCTCGCCCACCGACTTCATCTGGGTGGTCAGGCGAGAATCGGCGGCCGGGAACTTTTCGAAAGCAAAACGCGGAATCTTGGTGACCACGTAGTCAATGCTGGGCTCAAAACTCGCGGGTGTGGCACCGCCTGTGATTTCGTTGCGCAGTTCATCGAGCGTGTAGCCCACGGCCAGCTTGGCCGCCACCTTGGCAATCGGAAAGCCCGTGGCCTTGGAGGCCAGCGCCGAGGAGCGCGAGACACGCGGGTTCATCTCGATGACGACCATGCGGCCGTCTTTGGGGTTGATGGAGAACTGCACGTTGGAGCCGCCGGTGTCCACGCCGATCTCGCGCAGCACGGCCAGCGAGGCGTTGCGCAGGATCTGGTATTCCTTGTCGGTCAGCGTCTGGGCCGGTGCCACGGTGATGGAGTCACCGGTGTGCACGCCCATGGGGTCCAGGTTCTCGATGGAGCAGACGATGATGCAGTTATCTGCCTTGTCGCGCACGACCTCCATCTCGTACTCTTTCCAGCCGAGCAGGGATTCCTCGATCAGCAGCTCATTGGTGGGCGAGGCCTCCAGGCCGCGCTTGCAGATGAACTCGAACTCCTCGGCGTTGTAGGCGATGCCGCCGCCCGTGCCGCCCAGCGTGAAGCTCGGGCGAATGACCGTGGGAAAACCCACGGTCTTTTGCACCGCCCAGGCCTCGTCCATGCTGTGGGCGATGCCCGAGCGCGCCGAGCCCAGGCCGATCTTGGTCATCGCGTCTTTGAACTTCAGACGGTCCTCGGCCTTGTCGATGGCCTCCGGCGTGGCGCCGATGAGTTCAACTTTGTACTTGTCGAGCACGCCGTGGCGCCACAGGTCGAGCGCACAGTTCAGCGCCGTCTGGCCGCCCATGGTCGGCAGGATGGCGTCGGGCCGCTCGCGCGCGATGATCTTCTCGACCGTCTGCCAGGTGATGGGCTCGATGTAGGTCGCATCGGCCGTGGCCGGGTCCGTCATGATCGTGGCGGGGTTGCTGTTGATCAGGATGACGCGGTAGCCCTCCTCACGCAGGGCCTTACAAGCCTGCACGCCGGAGTAGTCAAACTCGCAGGCCTGACCAATGACGATGGGGCCGGCGCCGATGATGAGGATGCTCTTGAGGTCTGTGCGCTTGGGCATTATTTTTTCTCCTGGGCCGTGGCCATCAATGCCGTGAAGCGGTCAAACAGGTAGGCGATGTCGTGCGGGCCGGGCGAGGCTTCCGGGTGGCCCTGGAAGCAGAACGCGGGCTTGTCGGTGCGGGCCAGGCCCTGCAGCGTGCCGTCGAACAGGCTCACATGCGTGGCGCGTAGATTGGCCGGCAGGGATTTTTCGTCGACGGCAAAGCCGTGGTTCTGGCTGGTGATGCTCACGCGGCCGCTGTCCAGGTCTTTGACCGGATGGTTGGCACCGTGGTGGCCGAACTTCATTTTGAAGGTCTTGGCACCCGAGGCCAGGGCCATGATCTGGTGGCCCAGACAAATGCCGAAGGTTGGGATGCCTGTTTCAATGAGCTCACGCGCGGCGGCAATCGCGTAGTCGCAAGGCTGAGGATCGCCAGGACCGTTGGAGAGGAAGATGCCGTCAGGCTGGTGCTTGAGCACCTCGGCGGCCGGCGTCTGCGCCGGCACCACGGTCACGCGGGCGCCCCGCTCGGCGAGCATGCGCAGGATGTTCTTTTTAACGCCAAAGTCATAGGCCAGCACATGAAAGCGCGGTGACTTGAGCGTGCCGTAGCCAGGCGTGCCGTCTTCGCGGGCCAGCCGCCACTCGCTCTCGGTCCATGCATAGCCCTGCTGAACGGACACCACCTTGGCCAGGTCCAGACCGCTCATGCTGGGGGCGGCCTGAGCAGCCGCCACGGCCCGTGCAATGGCAGCCTGATCCGCTGCCTGACCCGGGGCAAGGGCCAGGATGCAGCCGTTTTGCGCACCTTTGACGCGCAGGTGGCGTGTCAGGCGCCGGGTATCGATGTTGGCAATGGCCACCGTGCCATTGGCCTGCAGGTATTCCGACAAAGAGACCGTGCGGCGGAAGTTGGAGGCCAGAAGCGGCAGGTCTTTGATGATGAGACCTGCGGCAAACACCCGGTCGGCCTCGACGTCTTCAGGGTTGACGCCGTAGTTGCCGATGTGTGGGTAGGTGAGTGTGACGATCTGCTGGCAGTAGCTGGGATCCGTGAGGATTTCCTGGTAGCCGGACATGGCGGTGTTGAACACCACTTCACCGACCGTGGAGCCGGGGGCTCCGATGGAGTTGCCAACAAAGACCGTGCCGTCTGCGAGGGCCAAGATGGCCGAGGGGTGGTTTCCCTGTAGAGACAAAAGCACTGGGTTCTCCGATGTGGTTTCGGTTCGCCCAAGCGCGCGCGCATCTAGAGCCTTGCCTGCAAGGTGCTGCTGCGGTCTGCTTTTGTGATCAGGGGGGTGGCTTTTGCGGCGCTCGGGCGAGACTGTTTTGAAAAGCCACTGATTATAGCTGGGCTAAGGCGCTTGCAGGCCGCTGGCGTGCAAGCAGATGGCAGCAGCGGCGGCGACATTGAGCGATTCTTCGCCGCCGGGCTGGGCGATGCGCACCAGCTGCTGCGCCCGGGCCATCAGCTCGGGGCCGACACCCTGCCCTTCGTGGCCCAGCACCCAGGCGCAGGGCCAAGGCAACGCAGCCTGGTGCAAGAGGCTGCCCTGGTGCGAGCTGGTGGCCAGCAGGGGCACCTGCAAGGCCTCCAAGGCCGGGTATTCGAGCGACTCGACCAGGTGCAGGCCGAAATGCGCTCCCATGCCGGCGCGCAACACCTTGGGCGACCACAGCGCCGCCGTGCCCTTGAGCGCCAGCACCTGGGTAAAACCGAAGGCAGCCGCGCTGCGCAGGATGGAGCCCACATTACCGGCATCCTGCACGCGGTCCAGCACGATGCTGGGCGCCTGAGCCCACAGCTCGGGGGCCGATGGCAAGTCCAGCACGGCCCCGGACCGAGCCGGCGACTCCAGACCGCTGAAGTCGCGCCAGAGGCTGTCGGCCACGATCACCGTCGCGGCAGCCCTGCTTTGCCACTCGGCCGGAGCCTGAGGGGCAAACGATTCGGCCAGCACGAGGCTGCGCAGGCCCAGGCCGCGCTGCAGGGCCGCCCGGATCAGGTGGTCGCCCTCTAGCCAGACCTGGCCCTGCTTGCGGTAGGCGGTGCTGTCCTGGGCCAGGCGCTTGAGGTCCTTGAGGAAGGCGTTGCTGCGGGAGCTGATAAAGGTGGGTGCGTTCACCGGGCAGGCCCTTTCAAGACCTGGGCGACGGGCGAGAAGCTGCGACGGTGCTGCGGGCAGACACCATGCATGCGCAGGGCGGCCAGGTGCTCGGCCGTGCCATAGCCCTTGTGCGCGGCAAAGCCGTACTGGGGGTACTGCGCGTGGTAGGCCTCGCACCAACGGTCGCGTGTGACCTTGGCCAGGATGGAGGCTGCAGAAATGGCTTTGACCTTGGCATCCCCACCGACCACGGCCTCGGCCATCACCGAGAGCGTGGGCAGGCGGTTGCCGTCGACCAGCACCTTCACGGGCTTCAGACGCAAGCCTTCGACGGCCCGGCGCATGGCCAGCATGGTGGCCTGCAGGATGTTGAGCTGGTCGATCTCCTCCACGGAAGCCTCGGCCACCGAGCAGCACAAGGCCTTGGCGCGGATCTCGTCGTAGAGCCGGGCGCGGCGCAGGGGCGTGAGGGCCTTGGAGTCGGCCAGGCCCTTGATGGGCTGCAACTCGTCCAGGATCACGGCAGCGGCCACCACCGGCCCGGCCAGGGGGCCGCGGCCGGCCTCATCGACGCCGGCCACGAGGCCAGGCGTGTCCCAGGACAAGTGCACCTGCTCAGCCTTGAAGAACTTGGCTGATCGCATCGCTGGCCAGTTGCGCGGTATCGCGCTTGAGTTCATGGTGAAGGGCCGTGAACCGGGTCTCGAGTGCTCGGACTCGCTCGGGCGCATGTGCCTGGGCATGGAGCCAATCGTCCACTGCGTCGGCCAGGGCCTCGGGGCTGGCGGCGTCCTGCAGCAGCTCAGGCACCACGAAGTCTTGGCACAGGATGTTGGGCAGCCCGACCCAGGGCTGCAGCTTCTTGCGACGCATGATCTGCCAGGACAGCCAATTCATGTGGTAGCCAATCACCATGGGGCGCTTAAAGAGGGCCGCCTCCAGCGTGGCGGTGCCGCTGGCGATCAGCGTCACATCGCAGGCGGCCAGCACCTGATGCGATTGGCCGGCGGTCACCTGCACACGGCCAGCCAGGCCGGCAGCAAGCACCTGCCGCTCCACGGTCCCTTGCAGCGCAGGGAGAGACGGCAGCAGCAATTGCAAGCCGGGATGACGGGCCAGCAAGAGGCGGGCGGCCTGCAGAAAGCGGGGGCCAATGGACTGGACCTCGGAGGCTCGGCTGCCGGGCAACAAGGCCAGCACCGTCGCCTCGGGCGACAGGCCCAGGGCCTGGCGGGCGGCCAGCCGGTCGGGCTCCAAGGGGATCACCTGCGCCAGGGGGTGGCCCACGTAGGTGGCGGCAATGCCGCGCTCGGCCAGCAAGGCCGGCTCGAAGGGAAAAATGCACAGCACGTGGTCGCAGCTGCGCCGAATTTTCTCGATGCGCTCGGCTCGCCAGGCCCAGATGGAGGGGCACACAAAGTGCACGGTGCGCACACCTTGGGCGCGCAAGGCAGCCTCGAGGTCCAGGTTGAAGTCGGGCGCATCCACACCGATGAACACATCAGGCCGGTCGGCCAACAGGCGGGCCTTGAGCTGCTGGCGGATGCCCACGATCTCTCGGTAGTGGCGCAGCACTTCGACATAGCCGCGCACGGCCAGCTTGTCGCTGGGCCACCAGGCGGTAAAGCACTGGGCTGCCATACGGGGGCCACCAATGCCCAGGCTGCTCAGGCCGGGCCAGCGCTGGCGCATACCACCGAGTAGAAGGCCGGCCAACAGGTCGCCAGAGGCCTCGCCGGCCACCATGGCCACGCGGGGCGAGGCTGCCTGGCTCATGTCGGGCTCAGCGAACGATGCCGCGCTGCGCGGAGCTGGCGTCGAGGAAGTCCAACATCATGCGGACGTCGGGCGCAGCCTCGGGCTGTCCCTGCACCAGACCCGCGATGCGCTCCTTGGCGGACTCCAGGGTCAGGTTGTCGCGGTACAGCGCCTTGTGCATGGCCTTGACGGCGGCAATGCGCTCTGGTGAAAAGCCCCGACGGCGCAGGCCCTCGAAGTTCATGGAGCGCGCGCCTGCGGGCTGGCCCTGGCACATGACGAAGGGCGGCACGTCGGCAAACAGCAGCGAGCACATGGCCGTCATGGCATGTGCGCCGATGCGGACGAACTGGTGCACCACGGTAAAGCCGCCCAGGATCACCCAGTCGCCCACATACACATGGCCGGCCAGCTGCGAATTGTTGGCAAAGATGGTGTGGTTGCCCACGGCCACATCGTGCGCCAGATGCACGTAGGCCATGATCCAGTTGTCATCGCCGATCTGCGTCACGCCCGTGTCACCGGGCGAACCGATGTTGAAAGTGCAGAACTCGCGGATGGTGTTGCGGTCACCGATGCGCAGCTCGCAAGGCTCACCGGCGTATTTCTTGTCCTGAGGGATGGCCCCCAGGGAATTGAACTGGAAGATGCGGTTGTCACGGCCGATGGTGGTGTGGCCTTCAATCACACAGTGGGCACCGACGGTGGTGCCCGCACCGATCTTCACGTGCGGTCCGATGACCGTGTAGGGGCCGACCTCGACCGAGCTGTCCAGCTCGGCAGCGGGATCCACCAGGGCCGTGGGATGAATGCCTGCCATGGAGTGTCTCGCTGGTGCTCAGGCAATCGTGCGCATGGTGCACATCAGCTCGGCCTCGCAGGCCACCTGCTCAGCCACACGCGCCACCCCCGTGAACTTGAAGATGCCCGCCTTCATACGGTCCAGGCTGACGTCCATCACCAATTGGTCGCCAGGCTCCACCGGGCGCTTGAAACGCGCCCCATCGATACCGGCAAAGTAGTACACGGTCTTGTCGTCCGGGGTGGTGCCCAGAGTGTCAAAGGCCAACAGAGCCGCCGCCTGGGCCATGGCCTCGAGCATGAGCACCCCGGGCATGACCGGCCGGTGGGGGAAGTGACCGGTGAAGAATGGCTCGTTGATGGTCACATTCTTGAGCGCTTTAATCCGCTTGCCCTTCTCGATCTCAAGCACGCGGTCCACCAGCAAGATGGGGTAACGGTGGGGCAGTTGCTTGAGGATCTGGTGAATGTCCATCATGGGATTTCTTTATCGTTGGTTTTGTGGGGGTGCAGCCGTCAACATGCCCGAGGGCGGTTCGGCTCAGACGCCCGGGCGCCTAGCCTGGGCCTCAAGTTGCTTGATGCGTTCGCGCAAGGCATGCAACTGCTTGAGCGTGGCGGCGTTCTTTTCCCAACTGCTATTGTCGTCGATAGGGAAAAAGCCGCTGTAGTGGCCTGGGGTGGCAATGGAGCGGGTGACCACCGAGGCCGCCGAGACATGCACATGGTCGGCCAGGCTCAGGTGCCCCAGCACCACGGCACCGCCACCGATGGTGCAGTGCGCACCGATGCGGGCACTGCCGGCCACGCCCACACAGCCGGCCATGGCCGTGTGCGCGCCCACGTGCACGTTGTGACCGATCTGGATGAGGTTGTCGAGCTTGACGCCGTCCTCGAGGATGGTGTCTTCCAGAGCGCCGCGGTCGATGCAGGTGTTGGCGCCGACCTCCACGTCGTTGCCGATGCGCACAGCTCCGAGTTGCTCGATTTTTTCCCAGCGTCCGCCGGCCGGTGCGAAGCCGAAGCCGTCGGCGCCGATGACCACCCCCGAATGAAAGATGCAGCGCTCGCCGACCTGGCAATCCTCACCCACACTCACCCGGGCTGCTAGGCGGGTGTGGGCGCCCAGCATGGCGCCCGCACCTACCACCACGTGCTCACCCAGACGCACGCCTTCTGCGATGACAGCCTGCGCACCCACGAAAGCAAAGGCCCCCACGCTGGCCGAGGGAGCCACCTGTGCACTTGGATCGATCCATGCGGTGGGATGTACGCCCAGAGGCGCAGGTCGGCCATGCAGCGCCTTCCAGTGCTGCGTGGCACGGGCAAAAAATCGGTAGGGGTCGTCCACCACGATGCAGTCACCGCGGCGGCTGGCGGCGTCCTGCAGGGCCGGGGAAACAATGACACAGCCGGCCTGGGAGGCAGCGAGGCGGGACAGGTACTTGGGGTGGCTGACGAAGCTCAGGTCCTGGGGGCCAGCGGTTTCGATGGGGGCCAATCGGTCGATGCGGCGCAGGGCATCGCCCAGCAGCCTGGCCTGGAACTCGCCCGCCAGGGCCTCGACCAAGGTGCCGAGGACCAGACTCACACCGAAGTCACTCCATCCAACGGGAGCTCAGCGTGCGCTCGCATTGAGCTGGCGAATCACCTTGTCCGTGATGTCGTGCTTGGGATTGATGTAGACCGCTTCCTGGATGATCAGGTCAAACTTTTCGGCCTCAGCCAGCGTTTTGACGGCCCGGTTCGCGCGGTCGATGATGAGCTGCAGCTCTTCGTTCTTGCGGTTATTGAGGTCTTCCTGAAACTCACGGCGCTTGCGCTGGAATTCACGGTCCTGGTCCACCAACTGCTTCTGACGGGCTCCACGTTGGGTATCCGACAGCGTCGGTGCCTCTCGCTCCAGTCGGTCGGACAGGGTCTTGACCTGGTTGCCGAGATCGGCCAGCTCCTTCTCACGCTTGCTGAATTCCTGCTCCAGCTTGGCCTGAGCGGTCTTGGCGGGACCGGCCTCACGCACGATGCGATCGAGGTTCACGATGCCAATCTTGAACTCCTGCGCGCTGGCGGACAGGCCGGTCAGCAAAAGAGCAGCACAGAGGGCGAGGCGTTGGGGCAAAGTAGTCATTAGAAAGCGGTACCAATCTGAAATTGCATGCGCTGCATTCTATCGCTGGCGTCCTTGCGCACCGGCACGCCAAAGGCCAGGCGCAGCGGGCCGACCGGCGAAATCCAGGTGATACCCAAGCCCACCGAGGCCTTGAGGTCCTGCAGGCGATAGGGATCGTTCTCAGCGAAGACATTGCCAGCATCGAAGAAACCGAACATGCGCAGGGTGCGGTCGTTGCCGGCGCCCGGGAATGGCGCAATCAGTTCGGCGTTCAAGGTCAGCTTTTTGGCGCCACCGGTGGCGGCGGTGGTGAGCGCGCCAGAAGAGTCCCTGTAGCGCGGGCCCAGGGAGCCCTGCTCGAAGCCTCGCACCGAGCCCAGGCCGCCCGAGTAGAAATTCTTGATGACCGGAAATTCTTTACCGTTGAGGCCCTGGCCCCAGCCGATTTCAGCATTCAGGCCAATCGTGAACTGCTTGTTCAGAGGAATGTAATTCTGGATCTGGTACACCGAGCGCAGGTACCGGACATCGCCGCCCACACCCCAATCGCCGTTGACCCGCTGGTACATACCCCGCGTGGGCACCAGGGCACTGTCACGCTTGTCACGCTGCCAGCCCAACGTCAAGGGGAAGGACTGGGTTTTCTTGCCGAACTGCTCGACGTAGCGGGTCAGGCCCAGGTTGTTGCCGGGATCGACGTCCCAGAACTCCATGCCGGCGCCCAGGAACACCCGGTCGGTTTCGGTCACAGGCACGCCAAAGCGGATGCTGCCGCCTTGCGTCTTGAGCAAGTACTGGGTGGCCTGACCGGTCAGTGGCCTGTTGGTGCGGGCAAAGATATCGAAGGCACGTGAGACACCATCGGGCGTGAAGTAGGGATTGACGGTGCTGATCACCATTTGGCGATTGAACGAGCTGGTGTTGAGGTCCAGGCCCAGATAATTGCCAGTGCCAAAGATATTTTCTTGGCGAATACCCGCCATCAGCGAAAGTTTGTCGCCGCTGGAAAAGCCCGCACCGATCTGCAAGTTGCCCGTGGGCTTTTCGGCCACGGTCACCGTGATGTCCACCTGGTCAGGCGTGCCCGGGACATCCTGGGTGTCCACTTCCACCGAGGTGAAAAACCCCAGGCGGTCGACGCGCTCGCGTGAGAGCCGGATCTTGTCGCTGTCGTACCAGGAGGACTCCAGCTGGCGGAACTCGCGGCGCACCACTTCATCGCGCGTGCGCGTGTTACCGGCCACGTTGATGCGGCGCACATAAGCCCGGCGCGAGGGCTCACCCTGCAAGACGAAGCTCACGCGGTTGGTGGCTCGGTCAACCTGCGGCACCGCCTCGACGCGCGCAAAGGCAAAACCGAAGCTGCCGAAATAGTCGGTAAAGGCCTTGGTGGTTTCTGCCACCTTGTCAGCGTTGTAGGGCTCGCCAGGGCGAATGCTGATGAGGGACTTGAACTCGCCATCGCGACCGAGGTAATTTCCGGCCAGTTGCACCGACGAGACGATAAAGCGCTCGCCCTCGTGGATATTGAGGGTCACTGTGATCTGCTGCTTGTCGGGCGAGATCGCCACCTGCGTGGAATCGATACGGAAGTCGAGGTAGCCACGCGAGAGGTAGTAGGAACGCAGGGTCTCAATGTCGGCGTTGAGCTTGACGCGAGAGTAACGGTCAGACTTGGTGTACCAGCTCAACCAGTTGCCGGTGTTCAGATCGAACAAGTTGCGCAGGGTGCTTTCGCTGAAGGCCTTGGCCCCCACAATCCGAATGTCATTGATCTTGGCGACCTCGCCCTCGGTGACGCTGAAGGTCAGGTTCACGCGGTTGCGCTCAATGGGCGTGACGGTGGTCACCACTTGCGCGCCGTAGAGGCTGCGGTTGATGTACTGGCGCTTGAGTTCCTGCTCGGCTTTGTCGGCCAAGGCCCTGTCAAAGGGTTGGCCATCGCGCAAGCCAATGTCACGCAGGGCTTTCTTGAGGACGTCTTTGTCGAATTCCTTGGTGCCGACGAAGTCCACCTCAGCCACCGTGGGGCGCTCCTCAACCACCACCACCAGGGTGTTGCCGTCCACCTCTAGGCGCACGTCCTTGAAAAGGCCCAGACCAAACAGAGCTCGGATGGCCGAAGCACCCTTCTCGTCGTTGTAAGTCTCGCCCAGGCGAAACGGCAGTGAGGCGAAGATGGTGCCGGGCTCGACGCGCTGCAGGCCCTCAACACGGATGTCACGCACCACAAAAGGGTCGACGGCCCAGGCCAGGGAGGAAGACAGAAGGCCGGCGATCAGTGCGGAGGTGGACCGGCGTTTGAAGCGAAGTAGTGCGTGGTGCATGAGTAGGAGACGAGCCCGGTGCGGCCGGCCGAGGTATGCGTATGACCGACTTGAATTAATCCAGGAGGCGGACCACATCGTTGAACAAGGCAATCGACATCATGAGCAACAGGACAACCATGCCCGCACGCTGCAGCCGATCCATCCAGGCTTCGGAGACGCTTCGCCCAGTGACAGCCTCCCAAAGATAATACATCAGGTGCCCTCCATCGAGCATGGGCAAGGGCAGCAGATTCAGCACCCCCAGGCTCACGCTGATCATGGCCAGGAACAGCAGGTAGGACACCCATCCGCGTTCGGCCGACTTGCCCGCGTAATCGGCGATCGTGATCGGCCCTGAGAGGTTCTTCAAGGAAGCCTCGCCCACCAGCATCCGCCCCATCATCCGTAGCGTCAGCACGCTGACCTCCCAGGTGCGGCCAAGACCACCCACCAGCGCCTCCCAGGCATCGTCGCTCACCCAGCTTGTGGCTGGCGGCGCACCCACAAAGGCACCAATGCGCCCTACCCGGGTGCCTGCCTCATCGAGGACGCGCGGTTTGAGTTGGATCAGCAAGCGCTGCTCGCCACGCCTGACCTCCCAGGCCTGCAGATGCCCTGCCACCGACCGGCGAATCCACTGGCGCAGCTGCCAGGCATCAGTCATGGCGCGGCCATCGATGGACAGCACCAGATCCCCCGGCTGCAAGCCGGCTTCCTGAGCCGCGCTGCCGCCCTGAATCTGACCGATCACCGGCAGACTAAAAGGGCTGCCGATGCCGATGCGCCTGAACAGCTGATCCCCTTCTTCGCCCGCCGGCAAGCTGGAAAAATCCAGCACCACCTCGCGCACCGCCCCCCGCTCGGCTTGCGCCTGGAGCAGCAGGCGCAAACGCTCGCCCTCCATGGCGGTGCGGGTGAGATGCCAACGCAATTCTTCAAAAGAGCGCACCGCCTGCAAGGCCTCGCCCTCCTCTGCAGCCTCAAGCACCAGCTCGCCAGAACGCAGGCCGGCCTGCTCGGCCACGGAACCGGCCTCAGGGGTCGACAAGATGGGCCGTGATTGCTCTTGGCCTATCCAATTGACAACGCCGTAGAGGACGACGGCCAGCAGGAGGTTGGCCAGAGGCCCGGCCAGCACGATGGCGGCACGGACAGCCAGGGGACGGTTGTTGAAGGCTTGATGGCGCTCGTTCGGCTCGACGGGCGCCTCGCGCTCGTCGAGCATCTTGACGTAACCGCCCAGCGGCCACATCCCAATGACGAATTCGGTGGGCTTGCCCTTCAGGCGCCAACGCACAAGAGGCCGGCCAAAGCCGATGGAAAAACGCAGCACCTTTACGCCGCAGGCCACCGCCACGCGGTAGTGGCCGTATTCATGGATGGTGATCAGCAGGCCCAGCGCGACGATGAAGGCGAGCAGGGTGGCCACGCTCAAGTCTCCAAAGTCTTCACGAAGCCGTCGGCCCGTTGCCGCGCCTCGCGGTCAATCTCAAGCAGATCACCCACACCGCTGACGACAGGGACCGCCCAACCGTCGAGCGTGCGGCGATTGACCTGGTGGATCTGGTCAAAGCGGATGCGCGTGTCCAGGAAAGCCTGCACTGCCACCTCATTGGCTGCGTTCAGCACCGCCGTGCTGCCCGTGGATGCGGTCAGCACCTCCCAAGCCAATTGAAGACCGGGAAAGCGCCGGGGATCGGGCGCATCAAAGGTCATGGTCGGCAATGCCCGGAAATCCAGGGCTTGAGCACCCGAGGCCACGCGCTCGGGCCAGGACAGGCCATAGGCAATAGGCACACGCATATCGGGCGTGCCGAGCTGGGCGACCACCGAGGTGTCGCGGTACTGCACCAGGGAATGGATGATGCTCTGGGGATGAATCACCACCTCGATCTGTGCCGGCGCCATGCCGAACAAGTACGAAGCCTCAATCACCTCCAGGGCCTTGTTCATCATGGTCGCGGAGTCGACCGATATCTTGCGCCCCATCACCCAATTGGGATGGGCACAGGCCTGATCTGGCGTGACCAGGTGCAAGGTATCCACGGCCCGCTCACGGAAGGGCCCGCCGGAGGCCGTGAGAATGATCTTCTCGACACGGCGGGACCAGGTGGCCGGGTCTTCCGGCAGCGACTGGAAGATGGCGGAATGCTCGCTGTCGATGGGCAGCAGCTGCGCGCCGCCCTCGCGCACCGCGTCCAGGAACACCGCGCCGCCCACCACCAGGGCCTCTTTATTGGCCAAGAGCAGGCGCTTGCCCGCACGGGCCGCCGCCATGCAGGGAGCCAGGCCCGCCGCCCCGACGATGGCCGCCATCACCACATCGACCTGCGGGTCCGAAGAGATGCGCTCGAGCGCGTCGGAAGCATCCAGCACCCGGGTGCGCAGGCCGGTCTGCGCCAGGCGCCCGGCCAGTTCCCGGGCATGTGGGGCGCTGGCCATCACGGCGAACTCGGGCTCAAAGCGTTGGCACTGCGCCAGCATCAGGTCCACCTGCCGGGCGGCACTCAGGGCGAAGACCTCGAATCGGTCAGGGTGGCGCGCCACCACATCCAGGGTGTTGACCCCGATGGAGCCGGTCGAGCCAAGGACGGTGAGGCGTTGCTTCATGGCGTGGGGGATTTCAAAGCGAAAAACTCAGCAGCATCATGGCCAGGGGCAGCACGGGGAGCAAGGCGTCCACCCGGTCCAGCACGCCGCCGTGGCCCGGCAGCAAGCCACTGGAATCCTTGGCCCCGGCGCTGCGCTTGACGAGCGACTCGACCAGATCACCCACCACGCTCATGGCCGAGAGAAACAGCAAGGCCAGCACCATCAAGGCGGGCCCGTGCTGACTGGCCAGGCGACCGTAGAGGCTGCGCTCTGCGGGTGCCAGTCCATGCGAGGCCTCGACCATGGACCAGGTCAGGCCGATCAAGAGCACCGCAGCGGCCCCGCCCAGGGCGCCTTCCCAGCTTTTGCCCGGGCTGATGCCGGCGGCGAGCTTGCGCCGGATGAATCGGGTGCCCCAGGCCTTGCCTGCAAAGTAGGCGCCGATGTCGGCCGCCCAGACCAGCACCAACACAGACAACAAAAAATTGATGCCCTGGACGCGGGCCTGCGCCACCGCCAGCCAGGCCAAGCAGAGCGCGATCAAGCCCACCGTGCAGCGCACAAGACGTGAGGTGGCCGACCACAGCGGCACGCCACCGGAGAGCAGGCGTGCACCGCCAAGCACCCAGATCAGGCCCCCCAGGCTCCACAGCCAGGGCAGGGGCCGCTCAAGCAGGCCCGCCCACCAGGCCAGCGCACAGGCGGCCGTGCAGCCCAGGCCCATGGCCCAGGCCATGGGGCCCGGCAGGCCGTTGAGACGAGCAAGTTCCCAGGCACCGGCGGCAATCAGCAGCAAGGTGAGGGCCGCGAAGGGCCAGGGGGTGGAATAAAACAGGGCCGGCAGCAAGATGGCCAGCATGGCCACGGCAGTGATGATGCGCTGCCGAAGCATCTGGCCCTGGATCCGGTATGGCGGTCCTCAGACCGCCATGATGTCCTGCTCTTTGGCAGCGACCAGTTTGTCCACTTCCGCGATGTAGCGGTCAGTGAACTTCTGAATCTCGTCGGTGGCTCGGCGCTCGTCGTCTTCGGAGGCCAGCTTGTCCTTGACCAACTTCTTCACGCCGTCATTGGCATCGCGGCGCAGGTTACGGATGGCGATCTTGGCATGCTCACCTTCGCCCTTAACGACCTTGGTGAGCTCCTTACGGCGCTCTTCGGTCATGGGCGGCATGGGCACGCGAATCAGCTCGCCCTGCGAGGAGGGGTTCAGGCCAAGGTCGGAGTCCCGGATGGCTTTTTCGATCTTGGCACCCATGCCCTTCTCCCAGGGGGAGACGCTGATGGTGCGGGCATCGAGCAGAGAGACATTGGCCACCTGGCTGATGGGCACCATGGAGCCGTAGTAGTCCACCTGCACCGTGTCCAGCAGGCCAGGGTTGGCACGACCGGTGCGCACCTTGGTCAGGCTGTTCTTGAACGCATCGATGGACTGCTGCATCTTCTGCTCGGCGTTTTTCTTGATGTCTTGGATGCTCATGGTGTCTTCCAGGAAGAAAGCGGGAACAGGAAGGATATCGCTCAGACGTGGACCAGGGTGCCTTCATCTTCACCGAGCACCACGCGTTTGAGCGCGCCGCTCTTGAAGATCGAGAACACCTTGATCGGCAACTTCTGGTCACGGCAGAGTGCAAAGGCCGTGGCATCCATCACCTCGAGGTGCTTGCCCATGACCTCGTCAAAGGTGATGGTGGCGTAGCGGGTGGCCGTGGGGTCTTTCTTGGGATCGGCGCTGTACACACCATCGACTTTGGTGGCTTTGAGCACGATCTGCGCGCCGATTTCGGCTCCCCGCAGGGCGGCGGCCGTGTCGGTGGTGAAGAAGGGGTTGCCTGTGCCGGCGGCAAAGATCACCACCTTGCCCTCTTCGAGGTACTGCAGGGCCTTGGGCCGCACATAGGGCTCGACCACCTGTTCGATGGCAATGGCCGACATCACGCGGGCCGTCAGGCCCGCCTTATCCATGGTGTCGGCCAGCGCCAAGGAGTTCATGACCGTGGCCAACATGCCCATGTAGTCGGCGGTGGCCCGGTCCATGCCGACCGAGCCGCCGGCCACGCCGCGAAAGATATTTCCGCCGCCAATGACCACCGCCACCTCCACCCCCAGGCGTGTGACCTCGGCGATCTCCTCGACCATCCGCACGATGGTGGCCCGGTTGATGCCGAAGGCATCGTCACCCATCAGGGCTTCACCAGACAGTTTGAGGAGGATGCGCTTGTAGGCCGGCATGGGGGTTCCTGAAAGTGTGGTCAAAGTTTAGCGGCAGGACACGCCCTCTCAGGCGCCTTTTGCGGCAGCCACTTGAGCGGCCACTTCAGCTGCGAAGTCGTCGACCTTCTTCTCAATGCCTTCGCCCACCACGTAGAGCGTGAAGCCGTTCACGGTGGTGGCCTTTTCCTTGAGCATCTCCTCGACGGTCTGCTTGTCGTTCTTGACGAAGGGCTGGTTGAAGAGCGAGACCTCCTTGAGGTACTTCTGGACCGATCCTTCGATCATCTTGGCAGCGATGTCGGCGGGCTTGCCCGATTCAGCCGCCTTGGCGGTGGCGACCGAGCGCTCGCGCTCGATCAGGTCGGCAGGCACGTCGGCGCTGGTCAGCGAGACGGGCTTCATGGCCGCCACGTGCATGGCCACGTCTTTGGCGGCGGCCTCGTCACCCTCGTACTCGACCATCACGCCGATGCGGGTGCCATGCAGGTAGGCTGCCAGCTTGCTGCCAGACGCAAAGCGCTTGAAACGGCGCACCGACATGTTCTCGCCGATCTTGCCGATCAGGCCCTTGCGCACGTCCTCAATGGTGGGGCCGAAGCCGTCGAGCGCAAAAGGCAGAGCACCCACGGCAGTCACGTCGGCCGGGTTGCTCTTGGCAATGCCCTCGGCCACGGCCTTCGACAGGGCCAGGAAGCTGTCGTTCTTGGTGACGAAGTCGGTTTCGCAGTTGACTTCGACCAGGGAGCCCACGCCGCCGTCCATGTGGACAGCCACCACGCCTTCGGCAGTGACGCGGGAGGCGGCTTTGCCGGCCTTGCTACCGAGCTTGACGCGCAGCAGTTCCTCGGCCTTGGCCATGTCGCCATTGGCTTCGGTCAGGGCTTTCTTGCACTCCATCATGGGGGCGTCGGTCTTGGCGCGCAGTTCGGCGACCATGCTTGCGGAAATTGCCATTTAAATTCTCCTGTATGTCTGTGAACTTCAGCGGACTCCAGCCACCTGCCAGCTCAGGCAAGGCCTGCGGGGCCGCTGCGATTGACTTGTAAAAAAGGGGCTACACGAGCCCCTTGATGCACCTGGCCTCAAGGCCCGGGGCCTTTAGGCGGCGTCCTGAACCTCGACGAACTCGTCACCGGTCTCGGCCGTCTTGACAACCTCATTGACGGCGTTGGCACGGCCTTCGAGGATGGCATCTGCAATGCCGCGGGCATACAGCGCCACAGCCTTGGCCGAGTCATCGTTGCCGGGGATCACGTAATCGATGCCCTCGGGCGAGTGGTTGGAGTCCACCACACCGATCAGGGGGATGCCCAGCTTCTTGGCCTCGGCCACGGCGATCTTGTGGAAACCCACGTCAATCACGAAGATGGCGTCCGGCAGCGCAGCCATGTCCTGGATGCCACCAATGTCCTTCTCGAGCTTCTCGATCTCGCGCTTGAAGGTCAGCTGTTCTTTCTTGCTGATGGAGTCCAGACCAGCTTCCTGCTGGGCTTTCATTTCCTTGAGGCGCTTGATGGAGGTCTTGACCGTCTTGAAGTTGGTCAGCATGCCGCCCAGCCAGCGCTGATCGACGAAAGGCACGCCGGCGCGCTGCGCCTCGGTGGCGAGGATTTCACGGGCCTGGCGCTTGGTGCCGACCATGAGGATATTGCCGCGGTTGGCGGCGAGCTGGCGGGCGAACTTGCACGCCTCCTGGAACATCGGCAGCGATTTTTCCAGGTTGATGATGTGGATACGGTTGCGATGACCGAAGATGAAGGGGGCCATCTTGGGATTCCAGAAGCGTGTTTGGTGGCCAAAGTGCACACCAGCTTCCAGCATTTCGCGCATGCTTGTCGACATAGATACTCCAAAGGTTGTGTCTAAAATCAGCGCCCGCTGCCCGGGGGAACTCCCTGCGGCAACACCTTTTCAGTGGCTGATTTGCGATTTATTCTGGGAATGTGATGAGCGCTTGCCCACTATTCCCAAAACCTTGAGAGTATAGCATCGGCAGTTGGCTCACCCACAGCGGCCCCATCCTCAGCGCCCTCCATGCCAGCCTACGCCCTACCTGACCTGCACCAGCTGCGCGCCGACATTCAGGCCCAGCCGTCCCGCCTCGAGGCCCTTCTGGAGACAGCCCTGCAGGCCAGTCGCAGCCCGGCCAACCGTTTCACTTACCTGGCCTCGCCCGAGCCCGCCCTGCAAGCTGCCATCGAGCGCGCTCGCCGCGGCGAACGCCCTTACGGACCGCTGGCCGGCCTGCCCGTGTCGGTCAAAGACTTGTTCGATGTCGCCGGCGAGCTCACCCGGGCCGGCTCCGTCGTGCTGAACGATGCCCCGCCAGCCCCGCAGGACTGCCCGGCCGTGGCCCGGCTGCGCGCAGCCGGCGGGCTGATCGCCGGGCGCACCAACATGACCGAGTTCGCCTTCTCGGGCGTGGGCCTGAACCCCCACCATGGCACGCCGGCCAACCCGACCGATTCCCAGCTGCGGCGCATTCCGGGCGGCTCGTCATCAGGGGCGGCCGTCTCGGTGGCCACCGGCGCCGCCATGGTGGGGCTGGGCTCGGACACCGGGGGCTCGATCCGCGTCCCCGCAGCCCTGTGCGGCCTGGTGGGCTTCAAGAGCACGGCCCGGCGGGTGCCCACCGAAGGCGTTCTGCCCCTGTCGACCACGCTGGACACGGTCTGCGCCCTGACACGCTCCGTGCGCGATGCCATCACCGTCCATGCGGTGCTGTCGGACCGGCCGCTGAGCATGGCGGGGCTGCCCTTATCAGGCCGGCGCCTGGGCGTGGCGCGCACGCTGCTGCAGGACGGGCTCGAGCCCGCCGTAGCCCAAGCCTTCGAGCGCAGCCTGTCATGGCTCAGCCGCGCGGGCGCACGCATTGAAGAGCTGGAACTGGGCGAGCTGCGGGAACTGAGCGCCATCAATGCCAGCGGAGGCTTTTCAGCCGCGGAAAGCCATGCCTGGCACCGCCCGCTGCTGGCTCGGCGCCCGGCTGCTTACGACCCCCGGGTGGCCCAACGCATCCGACGGGGCGCGGACATGAGCGCCACCGATTACCTGGACCTGATCGCTGCCCGCAAGGACTGGATCGATCGCATGGGCCATCGCTTGGCCTCGGTCGACGCCATGCTCTCGCCCACCGTGCCCCTGCTGGCGCCCCGCATGGACGAGCTCGAGCAGGACGATGAGGCCTTCTTCCAGGCCAACGCCCTGCTGTTGCGCAACCCCTCGGTGGTGAACATGCTCGACGGATGCGCGCTGTCGCTGCCCTGCCAGGAGCCGGGCAGCCTGCCCGTGGGGCTGATGATCTGGCACGGCGCGATGCACGACGACACCGTGCTGGACATTGCGTTGCAAGTCGAGTCCGTGTTGGCGCAGGCGGGCTGAAGCCATCAAGCCATGGCGCTGCACCGCATCCACGCCAACCAATCCTGGCCCCTGCACGATGTGGCCGCCACGCGCGAGCTGGAGCGCCGAGCGCAAAGCGCGCTGGCACCGCACACCTTGATGCAGCGCGCGGGCCTGGCGGTGGCCCGGCTGACGCGGGCCTTGGTGCCCCATGGCCGCCACGCCTGGATCGCCTGCGGGCCGGGCAACAACGGCGGCGACGGCTTCGAAGCCGCCCTGCACCTGCAGCGGCTGGGCTGGACGGTCTCGCTCACCTGGACGGGCGCGGCGCACAGCCCGGCAGACGCCCAAGCCGCGCGCGAACGGGCGCTGACCGCAGGCCTGGCACTCCAAGCTGCGCCGCCCGAACAGTTCGATGTGGCCATCGATGCCCTGTTGGGTCTGGGGGGCGAGCTCTCGGATGAACGCCCGGCCAGTGCCCAGATGCGCCAGTGGCTCGAGCGCATGCACGCGGGCGCCGACCCGGTGCTGGCCGTCGACCTGCCCACCGGGCTGGATGCCGACACGGGCGCGGCCAGCATCGGCCCCGGCAGGGCTCCGGCCTTCACGCTGAGCCTGCTCAGCCTCAAGCCCGGCCTGTTCACAGCCCAAGGGCGTGATCTGGCGGGCCAGGTGTGGTTCGACGACCTGGGCGTGCAAGACTCCGGTATACCCCCCCACGCCCTGCTGCTGGGCGCAGACCAAGCCGGCCTGACGCCCAAGGCCTGCGCCCGTCATGCCAGCCACAAGGGCCGCTTTGGCGATGTGGTGGTGGTGGGCGGCCAGCAGCCTGTAGAGGCAGGCACCAGCATGGCCGGTGCCGCTCTGCTCGCTGCTAGAGCAGCTCTGCACCATGGTGCCGGACGGGTGTACCTGGCCCTGCTGGGGCAAGCCAGCCTGCAGGTGGACGTGGTCCAGCCCGAACTGATGTTCCGCCACCTGGCCTCGCTGAGCCAACTGGCCTCACCCCAGGTGGCCGTGGTCGGCTGCGGTGGCGGAACAGCCGTGGCCGGGGTGCTGCCTAGTCTGCTGGCACAGACAGCAGGCCTGGTGCTGGACGCCGATGCGCTCAATGCCGTGGCCGGCGAGGCCTCGCTCAGGCGAGGCGTCATGCGGCGGGCCCGGGCGGGGCTGAGCACCGTGCTCACCCCTCACCCGCTGGAAGCCGCGCGCCTGCTGGGTTGCACCGCCGCCCAGGTGCAGGCCGACCGCCTGCAGGCCGCGCAGACGCTGGCCCAGGAATTGGGCTGTGTGGTGGTGCTCAAGGGCTCGGGCACCGTAGTGAGCACACCCGGGCTGCTGCCCGCCATCAACTTCACGGGCAACGCCTTGCTGGCCAGCGCCGGGACCGGGGATGTGTTGGCCGGGATGATCGGATCGGCCATGGCGCAGGGCCTGGCACCGCGCGCAGCGGCCCTGCAGGCCGTGCATGCCCACGGCGCAAAGGCCGATGCGTGGGCCACCCGGCACCGGGGGCAAGGCCTGACGGCCTCAGACCTGCTGAGTTAGCTCAGCAGCATCACGCCGACCTGCAGCAAGAGCAGGAGCAGCATCGGCGACAGATCCACGCCGCCAATAACAGGCACGACACGCCTGAAAGGCGCGAGCACAGGCTCGACCAGCCGGGCCAGCATGCTGAAAAAGAAGGAGCCGGGCTGCAGCCAGGACGCCAGCACATAGCCGAGCACGAGCAGGCTCAGGGTTTGCAGCGTCACGCGGAGCAGGAAGCTCAGGGCCAGACTGAGCAGGCCTGCGCCCGCCACCGACATTGCAACGCCACCATAAAAAAGCCCCACCAGGCTGCCCCAGAGCAGAGCGTACAGGGCGGCCAGCAGGATGGCGGTGATCAGGCTGGCCCAATCAAGTCGCGCCTTGGTCAGGGCTTGTGGCAACCAACGCCGCAGCGGCTGGACGATCCAGTCGCTCAGGGCCATCACAAAAAGACCGGGCTGTACGCGCATGTTCACCCGCAAGCCGTTCATGTAGGCCCGCAGCAAGGCGGCACCCACCAGCAGTTGAAACACCACCTCGAGGATGAAACCCAGGATGCGCATGGCCAGGACGTGCGGAAGATGAAGAAGAAAAGCTCAGCGGCGGGGCTTTTTGCCCTGCTTGCGGCCCACCTTGGCCGCCGCATTCTTCACCGCCGCTTTGAGCGACTGGATGGGCGAGAGCAAGGCGGCGCGCCGGCTGCGAGGGGCGCCAGCCTCCTGCACCGGCGACGCACCGGTCTCGCGCTCGCGTCCACGCTTGCCTCGTGACTTGCGGCCCTCGCCATCGCCGGCCTCGGCACCCTTGTCCTTCATGGCCCGTGCGGTCAGGTCTTGGCCGTCCTGCACCAGACGGAAGTCGATGCGCCGGCCGTCCAGATCGACGCGGCTGACCTGCACACGCACGCGCGTGCCGATGGCGTAACGGATGCCCGTGCGCTCACCACGCAGCTCCTGGCGCGCCTCATCAAAGCGGAAATACTCCCCGCCCAGCTCGGTGATGTGCACGAGCCCCTCGACGTACATGGCGTCGAGCGTGACAAAAATGCCAAAGCCCGTGGCAGAAGTGACGATGCCGCTGAACTCCTCGCCCAGGTGCTCGCGCATGTACTTGCACTTGAGCCAGGCTTCCACATCGCGGCTGGCCTCGTCGGCCCGGCGCTCATTGGCACTGCAGTGCAGGCCGGCGGCCTGCCAGGCCAGTTGCTCAGCCGTGGACTTGCGCGCCTTCTCGGCCTTGGCCTGGGGTGCCGGCACCCTGGAAGCCAGGCGCTTGGACAGCTTGGCATGGGCCTCGCCCGGGGTGGGCAGGGCCGGCAGTTGGTAGCGGCCCTTGCTGAGGATCGCCTTGATCACGCGGTGCACCAGCAGGTCGGGGTAACGCCGGATCGGGCTGGTGAAGTGCGTGTAGGCCTCGTAGGCCAGGCCGAAGTGGCCGCTGTTGTGCGGCGTGTAGATGGCCTGCTGCATGGAGCGCAGCAGCATGGTCTGGATCTGCTGCGTGTCGGGTCGGTCGCGGGTAGCAGCGGCAATGCGTTGGAATTCGCCGGGATCCGGATCGTCGCTGATGCTCAGGCCCACACCCATGGCCTTGAGGTAGTTGCGCAGGATCTCTTTTTTCTCGGGCGTCGGGCCCTCGTGAACCCGAAAGAGGCCCGCGTGCTTACTCTGGTCAATGAAGTCAGCCGAGCAGACGTTGGCCGCCAGCATGGCCTCCTCAATCAAGCGATGGGCATCGTTGCGCGTGCGGGGCACGATCTTCTCAATCCGCCCCACCTCGTCGCAGACGATCTGTGTCTCGGTGGTTTCGAAGTCGATGGCCCCGCGCTCCTGGCGCTGCTTGAGCAAGGCGCTGTAGACCTCGTGCAGGTGAATCAGGTGTGGCACCAGGGCCTTGCGCTGACTGGCCTCCGGGCCGCGCGTGTTGGCCAGGATGGAGGCCACCTCGGTGTAAGTGAAGCGGGCATGGCTGAACATCACCGCCGGGTAAAACTGGTAAGCGTGGATCTCACCTTTGGCCGTGATCAGCATGTCGCAAACCATGCACAGGCGCTCGACATTCGGGTTCAGCGAGCACAGGCCGTTGGAGAGCTTCTCGGGCAGCATCGGAATGACGCGGCGCGGGAAATACACGCTGGTGGCGCGCTCGTAGGCGTCCACATCAATCGGGCTGCCGGTCTCGACGTAGTGACTCACGTCAGCAATGGCCACCAGGAGGCGCCAGCCCTTGCTGCGGCCGACCTTGGCGGGCTCGCAGTAAACAGCATCGTCGAAGTCGCGCGCATCCTCGCCATCAATGGTGACCAGCGGCACATCGGTCAGGTCGACGCGGTGCTGCTTGTCGGCCGGCCGCACCGCATCGGGCAGGGCCCGGGCCAGCGCCAGGCATTCATCGCTGAACTCGTGCGGCACGCCGTACTTGCGCACCGCAATCTCGATCTCCATGCCGGGATCATCGATCTCGCCCAGCACCTCCTTGACCCGGCCCACGGGCTGGCCGAACAGCGCCGGCGGCTCGGTCAGCTCGACCACCACCACCTGACCAGTCTTGGCCGGACCGATGGCGTGCTTGGGAATCAGCACATCCTGGCCATAGCGCTTGTCCTCGGGGGCGACCAGCCAGATGCCACTTTCCTGCAGCAGGCGACCAATGATCGGGTGGGGGGAACGCTCGAGGATCTCGGTGACCCGGCCTTCAGGCCGGCCCTTGCGGTCCTGCCGCACGATGCGGGCTTTAACGCGGTCACGGTGCAAGACCGCCCGCATTTCGTTGGGGGGAAGGTAGACGTCGGGCTCGCCGTCGTCGCGCTGCACGAAACCGTGGCCGTCACGGTGGCCCGATACCGTTCCCTCAAATTCTGTCAGCAGGCCGGCAGCGGCGCTGCTGTGGTGTGTGGTGTTCTTAATGGTGATCTCTTCGTACCGGAGAAACTAATTGAATCAAGGACCGCCGCCCATCAGCTCTGATTTTTCCAAGCCAGGGCAGGAGCCACTCACATGATGGTACACTCTCGGCATTGCCCAGGTGGCGGAATTGGTAGACGCACTAGTTTCAGGTACTAGCGCTGAGAGGCGTGGAGGTTCGAGTCCTCTCCTGGGCACCAACACTACCAACTTGGTTTCGACCAAGAACAAGAAGAAGCAAGAAGAACAACAAGAATCGCCAAAAAAACCGCTGTTTATCCAGCGGTTTTTTATTGGCAGATTCAAGATCGTTGTTTGCCTCGCCCAGGTGGCGGAATTGGTAGACGCACTAGTTTCAGGTACTAGCGCTGAGAGGCGTGGAGGTTCGAGTCCTCTCCTGGGCACCAACGCAAAAAGCCGCTGATCACTCAGCGGCTTTTTTGCTTTTAGGCTGTGGTCAGAACGGCATGGCCACCAGGTCGTGCCCTTCGGTGCCCACGATGCGAGCCCGGGTGAACTCGCCCACCTTGAGGGTCTTGCTGATCTTCTCGGGGGGCAACAAACGCACCACACCATCAATCTCGGGGGCGTCGGCGTAGCTGCGGCCCACACCGCCCTTGCGGCCCAGGGCCGGGGCGGAGTCGACCAGCACCTGCATGGTGGCGCCGACCCGTTCGCGCAGCTTGCCTGCCGACACCTCTTCGGCCACGGCCATGAAACGCGCCCGGCGCTCCTCGCGCACCTCGGCAGGCAGTTGCTCGGGCAGGTCATTCGCCGTGGCGCCCTCCACGGGGCTGTAAGCGAAGCAGCCCGCGCGGTCGATGCGCGCCTCGCGGATGAAATTGAGCAGGTGCTCGAATTCGGCCTCGGTCTCACCAGGAAAGCCCGCGATGAAGGTGCTGCGCACCACCAGCTGGGGACAGAGCTCGCGCCAGCGGGCCAGGCGTTCGAGGTTGCGCTCGCCGCTGGCCGGCCGCTTCATGCGGCGCAGCACCTCAGGGTGGCTGTGTTGGAAGGGTACGTCCAGGTAGGGCAGCACCAAGCCCTGGGCCATCAGGGGGATCAGCTCGTCGACGCTGGGGTAGGGGTAGACGTAATGCAGTCGCACCCAGGCACCGAAGGGCGCAGCCAATTCGCCCAGGGCCTGAGCGAGCTCCAGTGTGCGGGTCTTGACGGGCTTGCCGTCCCAGAAGCCTGTGCGGTATTTCAAGTCCACCCCGTAAGCCGAGGTGTCCTGGCTGATCACCAGCAGCTCCCGAACCCCGCCCTCGAACAGGGCCTGGGCCTCCTTGAGCACATCGCCAATAGGACGCGACACCAGATCCCCGCGCATGGACGGGATGATGCAGAAAGTGCAGCGATGGTTGCAGCCTTCGCTGATCTTCAGGTACGCGTAATGGCGGGGCGTGAGCTTGAGGCCAGCCACACCAAAGGACTGGGGCACGAGGTCTAAAAAGGGATCGTGCGGCTTGGGCAGGTTCTGGTGCACCGCGTCCATCACCTCCTGGGTGGCGTGCGGGCCCGTCACAGCCAGCACACTGGGGTGCAGGCTCTTGACCAAGTTGCTGCCGCCCTCGGCGGTCTTGGCGCCCAGGCAGCCGGTGACGATGACCCTGCCGTTTTCGGCCAAGGCCTCTCCAATGGTATCCAGGCTTTCCTTCACGGCCTCGTCAATAAAACCACAGGTGTTGACGATCACCAGATCGGCGCCGTCGAAGGTCTTGGAGGTCTGGTAGCCCTCGGCGCTGAGTTGGGTGAGGATCAGTTCGGAGTCGGTGAGCGCCTTGGGGCAGCCCAGGCTCACGAAACCCACGCGCGGCGCGGCCTTGGGCACTACTTCGGTCGGAGGGGCAAGGGCATCATTCATGGAGAGATTGTCTCAGAGGCATCACGGTCTGCACGATCGCGGCCAAGCCAAGCAGCCCTGGCGGCTACAGTTAAGCCCAGTCCAACCACTTCCACCAGGAGCACCATGATCCTCGAACTTGCTGACATCCGCATCCATCCCGGCCAACAGGCCGCCTTCGACGCCGCCATCCAGAAAGGGGTGAACGAGGTCGTTGCCAAGGCCAAGGGCTTTCGTGGCTTCAAGGTGAACCGGGGCATTGAGTCCCCTGAGCGCTACCTGCTGCAAATTTTCTGGGACACCCTGGAAAACCACATGGTGGACTTTCGCCAATCGCCGGCCTTTGCTGATTGGCGGGCCATCGTCGGCCCCTTCTTTGCCGCACCACCGGCGGTCGAGCACTTCGAGCTGGTGGCCAAGTCGGACTGAGCAGGCCGCCTCAGGCCTCGCCCAGAGGGGCCCGTCCTTCATGGGCGGCGACCAGCTTGGCCAGCAGCTGGGTCAGCTGTTCGCGTTCATCGACCGACAGCGGCCCCAGCAGGCGTTGCTGGGTCTTGCCGGCTGCGCGCTTCATCTGCTGGGCCACCACCTGGCCCTGGGTCGTGATCCACAGGCGCTTGCGGCGTCGGTCATGCTCGTCCGGCTCCCTGAGGATCCAGCCCTTGGCCTCCAGGCGGCTGATCACCGAACCTGAGGTGGCTGCATCGAAGGCCACGCGCGCGGCCAGCGTCACCTGGTCCTGGCCAGGATCGTCCATCAGCGCATTGAGAATGGCAAATTGCACCGGCGTGACGCCGAAGTCCGCCGCCTCCTCCATGAAAATGGACACGGCCATCTGGTGGGTGCGCCGGATCAGGTGGGCCGGTGCCTTGCCGAAATCGAAACTCTTGACCATGCAGCCAGTGTAAAGCTGCGTCCCCGGGGCACCGGGGCAAGCCCAGGTGTCGCGTGGGTGAAATCCACGACGAGCACGCCGCAGTAAAGCTGCTTAAATGACAGGGTTATTCCTCCCACCTCCCATTCCTTCCATTGCCATGAGCTTTACCCACACCCCACCCGCCCCCGTCACCATCCCCGTCAAAGGCACCGGTCAGCAGTTCCCCGTTCACCGCATCTACTGTGTGGGCCGCAACTATGTGGAACACGCCAAGGAAATGGGTTATACCGGCCGTGAGGCGCCCTTCTTCTTCCTCAAGCCTGCCGACGCCCTGGTGGTGGTGCCCGAAGGCAGCACGGGCCGCATGGCCTACCCCACGCTGACGCAAAACCTGCACCACGAGATCGAGCTGGTGGTGGCCATCGGTGTGGGCGGCAAGAACATCTTGGCCGCCGATGCGGCACGCCACATCTACGGCTATGCCGTGGGTCTGGACATGACCCGCCGCGACCTGCAGAACGACATGAAAAAGCAAGGTCGCCCCTGGTGCATCGGCAAGGCCTTCGACGAATCGGCCCCCATCGGCCCACTCACCCCGGCCGCCCAGGTGCCCCAGATCAACACCGCCGAGATCTACGTGCAGGTGGGTGGCCAGGACCGCCAGCGCAGCACCATCGACAAGCTGATCTGGAACGTGGCTGAAACCATCGAGCACCTCTCGGCCGCCTGGGAACTTCAGCCCGGCGACCTGATCTTCACAGGCACCCCCGAGGGCGTGGCCGCCGTGGTCTCCGGCGACACCATGGAATGCGGTATCACCGGCCTGGGCACCCTCAGTGTCAAAGTGGCTTGAGCACCTGCGCTCAAGCACCATGCCCTGGGGGCGAGATGGGCTGCAAAGCCCACTAAACTGAGATCATGCAGCGCCCTCCCCTCAAGCATTGCCGCGAATGCGGCTCGGCCATCGTCTACCGCCTGCCGGACGATGGCGACACGCGCGAGAGGGCCATCTGTTCGGCCTGCCAGACGGTCCACTACGAGAACCCGCTGAACGTGGTGGGCACCGTCCCCTTCTGGGGCGAGACTGGCGAGCAGGTGCTGCTGTGCAAGCGCAACATCGAGCCGCGCCGCGGCATGTGGACCCTGCCGGCCGGCTTCATGGAACTGGGTGAAACCACCGCCCAGGGCGCGGCGCGCGAGACTGACGAGGAAGCCGGCGCCAGCATTGAACTGCTCGAGCTCTTTACCGTGATGAACGTGGTGCGCGTCGGGCAGGTGCACCTGTTCTACCGCGCCCGCCTGCTGTCCGCGCACTTCCAGCCTGGGCATGAAACCATGGAAGCACGCCTCTTTACCGAAGACACGATTCCCTGGGACGAGATCGCCTTCCGCACGGTGCGCGAGACCCTGGAGCGCTACTTCGACGACCGGCGCCGCGGACAGTGGGGCGTGCACACCATCGATATCGCCTGACTGCGCCGCAGCGGCAGCGGTCGCGGCACAAAGCCTCCCCTACCCTTTTGACCCCGCAGGCTGCGGCCTGCCCACCTGGCCGTTCATGTTCAAAACCCTCTGCTTTTACCGCCTCGAACATTTCCAGATCCCCGACCTGGAGGCCCTGGAGCAGGCCCTCGCACCGGGCGCATTCCTGCCCTGCAGCCCCACCCAGCCCGAAGCCAGCGGCTGGGTGCCGCCACGCGGCAAGAAAAGCGCGGCCCTGGCCGAACGCGTGGGCCCGCACCTGCTGCTGCAGCTGTGCACCGAGCGCAGGCCCTTGCCCGCTTCGGCCGTGAACGCCGCCATGGAAGAGCGCATCGAGAAGTTCAAACAGGAAACCGGCCGCGAGCGCGTGGGTGGCAAACTCAAAAAGCAGATCAAGGAAGAAGTCATCTTCGAGCTGCTGCCGCGTGCCTTCAGCAAGCGCTCGAGTACCCTGGTGTGGCTCGATGCGCAGCACCAGATGCTGGTGGTCAACACCAGCTCCAACGCCGTGAGCGACAAGGTCATCAGCCTGCTGATCGACGCGCTGGCGCTGCTGCCAGGCCGCAGCGCCAGCTTCGTGGTCAAGCCCGTACAGACGCAGCTCTCGCCGGCCACCTGCATGGCGCAGTGGCTGCGCACCCAGGAAGCGCCAGCGGGCTTCACGGTCGACCAAGACTGCGAGCTCAAGACGCCGGACGACCGCAAGTCCAGCGTGCGCTATGCGCGCCACACCCTGGAGCTCGACGAAATCCGGCAGCACATCACCGAAGGCAAGCTCCCCACCCAGTTGGCCCTGACCTGGAACAGCCGGGTCTCCTTCGTGTTAAACGACAAGGGCCAGGTCAAGAAGATCAAGCTGCTCGATGTGGTGATGGAAGGCGTCAAGGCCGAGGGTGACGATGGCTTTGATGCCGATGCCGCCATCGCCACGGGCGAGCTGTCCCAACTCATCCCGGACCTGCTCGAGGCCCTGGGCGGTGAACTGGCTTCAGCGGCCGAGCCAGGCGGTCAAGCGACGGCCGCCACGCCGCCCTGGGAAACCGTCAGCGCCTGAGACCGCGCCGGCCTCATCAGGCCTGCCGGCACTTGCCGGCGTACTTGAAGCGCAGGGTCTTACCGGCCTGCACCACGTCGTGGTGGGCCGTCAATTCCATGCTGCCACGCTCGATCAGGATCTCAGTCTCGCGCTGGGTGCGCTTCTCCTGCCGGCGAGCGCCCACCTGGCTGCCCGAGGTCAGGTTCTCGCCCAGGTATTGGTCCGTGACCAGGGTGCTGACCCGCATGTCATAGGGGCTGGGCCCGATCACCGTGAAGTAGAGATGGCGGCCGATCACCTGCAATTCCACCGTGACGCGGGCCGGCTGCACCTTGGCGCTGGCCTCGGGCAGCTTGCCCTCGACCTCGCAGCGCAGCCTTAATGGCTCGGCCTGTGCGGCCTTGCAGGCCAGGAGGCCCATGCACACCGCGATCGCGGCCTGTCTCCAATGGTGCACCAGACGCATGACACCCCCTCCGCTTGTGGTTCCAGGACCACTGTAGCAAACGTGACCGTGTGTGCGCTTGAGAGAGCACCGAGCGGGTTGCCCCTGGGCCACAATGCCGCCATGTCGATCCAGATCCACACGCAAGAGGTGCACACCCCTCCCGCCCCTTCCGCCTCGGTGATGGTGCTGCGCGACGGCCCCGACGGCCTGGAGGTGCTGCTGGTCAAGCGCCACCGCAACTCCAAGGTCTTGGGCGGCGTGTATGTTTTCCCGGGCGGCAAGCTCGATGCCGAGGACTGCCGCGTGTCACCACAGCGGCTGGACCAGACCCCCCTGGCCCTCCTGCAGGCCTTGGCCGAACCAGGGCTGGACGAGGCCACGGCCTGCGGGCTGCATGTGGCGGCCTTGCGCGAGACCTTCGAAGAGTGCGGGCTGCTCTTGCACGACGGCATCGCCGACGGGGTGCCTGCCGAACTGCGCGCGCGGCTGGCCGACGGTGGGTCTTTTCTGCAGGCCACCGAGGTGCTGGGTATGGGCCTGCAGACCCGGCGCATCCGCCCCTGGTCGCGCTGGATCACTCCCCGCATGCCCACGGTCAGCGACCGCCGCTTTGACACCCGATTCTTTGTGGCCCTGGCGCCCATGGACCACGAGCCGGTGCAGGACGCCCACGAGATCACCGAGACGGTGTGGGTCAGCCCCGCGCAGGCCCTGCGCCAGTACTGGGATGGCCTCATCGGACTGGTGCCGGTGCAGATCATCACCCTCATGCAGCTGGCCCGCCACGACAGCACGGGCTCGGCGCTGAACGAGGCACGCCAGCGCCCGCCCATGCAAATCGAACCCGAGCCCTTTGACATCGAGGGCACACGGGTGATCTGCTACCCCGGCGATGCACAGCACCCGGTGAAGGCCCCCGCCTGGCCAGGGCCCACGCGCCTGACCTGGCGCAACCAGCGCTTCGAGCCCGAAGGCGGCCTGGACGCCTTGCTGGCGCGCCACCCCTGAGGCCGGCCTGCGCCTGCGCGCAGGGGTGTGGAACGGGCCGCGTTTCTTAGCGGCCCTGCGCGAGCTGCCAGAGGTTGCTGGAACGGGCGCCACTGCGGCAGTAGGCCAGCACAGGGCCCGGCAGTTCGCGCAGCAGCTGGGCCATGGCCGAGACTTGGGCCTCGGTGATCTGGCCCGGCACCACCGGCAGGTGGCGCGCCTGCAGGCCGGCCTGCGCCGCGGCCGCGGCGATTTCTTCAAAGCTCGGCTGTCCCGGGCCCTCGGCATCCGGACGGTTGCAAATGACAGCCTTGAAACCCTGGGCAGCGATGGCCTGCAGCTCAGCAGGCGAGATCTGCTCGGACACAGCAAAGGACGGGGTGATCGACTGAATGGGCATGGGCAGCTCCTCAACAAAGTGACGCAGTTCGCAGGCCGAAAGGCTCATGGGCCTTCATTGTCGGCGCAGCCAGGGGGGCCTTCCAAAGACGCAAGCCAAGCCGCGCCATGCCACGCTGGCACGCCGCACCCCCCAGGAAGACTCCGGTGAAAAACAGCGCAATAAAGGCAGGATGCCCCGTGAATTCGGGACAAGCCGGGAAGCGGGGCCGGGGCGACCGCGCCCCCGCAGAAGTGGTTCAGGCCTTGTGCTCGGCGTAGACGTAGCGCGTCTCGCCGGACTCGGTGAGCGTGCGGGTGGCCTGCGCGTTGGCGTAGATCCAGAGGATCTTCATCGGCGCGGAGTCGGAGAGGTTGCGAAAGCGGTGCGACAGGTTGGCCGGCAGCCAGGTGGTGTCGTGCTTTTTGAGCACCACGGATTCCTGGCCAGCCATGTCGAGCACGGCATCGCCTTCGAGCAGCATCACACTTTCTTCGCAGTTGTGGCTGTGGAAGGGAATGGCGGCACTGGGGCCGAACTCGGTGATGCCGTTGATGAAGCCGGTCGCCCCGATGGTGGGCGAGACCAGCGGGATGGTACGGGCGCCGCCACCCCGGTCATGGCTCTTGATCTGGTCGGGCTTGAGCACGACAGGGGGGTGGGTGGTGGCGGTGTTCATCAGGTGATCTCCTTGGCAGGGCAAAAAACGGGGTCAGGTGCGGACCGGTCCGGTCCACACAGTCTTGATGTTAGTGAATTCGTGCAGGCCCAGGTGGGCCAGCTCGCGGCCGTAGCCCGACTGCTTGGTGCCACCAAAGGGCAAGCGCGGGTCGGAGGCCACCATGCCGTTGATGAACACCGCCCCGGCATCCACCAGGCGCGAGAGTCGCCGGGCACGGTCGAGGTCGCGGCTCCAGAGGGAGGCGCCCAGACCGAAGGGGGTGTCGTTGGCCACGGCAATGGCTTCCTCGGCCGAGCCTACGCGCAGGATGGCGGCGGCGGGCCCAAAGGTCTCCTCGCGGGCGGCCGTCATCTGCGGGCTCACCTGGTCGAGGATGGTGGGCTCATAAAAAGCGCCGGGGCCCTCAATGGCCCGGCCGCCCATCAGCAGCTTGGCACCTTGGGCAATGGTGGCCTGCACCTGCACATGCAGCTCCTCGCGCAGCTGCCGGCGGGCCATGGAGCCCATGGTGCTGGCCGCCTGCAGCGGATCACCGGTCACCAGCTTGCGAGTGCCTTCCACAAAAGCATCACGGAAGCGGTCGGCAACGGCGTGCTCGACGATGAAACGCTTGGCTGCGATGCAGCTCTGACCGGTGTTGGAAAAGCGCGCCTTCACGGCCACTGCAGCAGCCGCCTCCACATCGGCATCGGCAAGCACCACGAACGGGTCGGAGCCGCCGAGCTCGAGCACCTGCTTCTTCAGCGCCCGACCTGCGGCCGAGGCAATCGAGCGGCCCACGGGTGTGGAGCCGGTGAAAGTGACGGCCGCGATGCGGTCGTCGGCGATCAGCCGGTCGACCTCGCTGCCGCCCACCAGCAAGGCGGTGAACAGGCCCTCGGGCACGCCGGCTTCGCGGAAGAGTTCCTCCATGGCCAGGGCGCACTGGGGCACGTTGCTCGCATGCTTGAGCACGATGGCATTGCCCGAAATCAGGACGGGCGCAGCCGCGCGCATAACCTGCCAGAAGGGGTAGTTCCAGGGCATCACGGCCAGCACCAGACCCAGCGGGTCATAGACCAGGCGGCTGTCGGTGGCGGCGCTGACCATGGGGTAGTCGGCCAGGAAGGCCGGGCCCTGCTCAGCGTAGTACTCAAAGTTCCAGGCGCACTTCTCGACCTCGCCCACCGCCTCGGCCAGGGGCTTGCCCATCTCCAGGGTGATGATGCGGGCGTAGCGTTCCTTGTTCGCACGCAGGGTCTGCGCCAGCTTGAGCAGGTGCGGGCGGCGGGCCTCGACGCCCAGCGCGGCCCAGGCCTTCTGGGCGCGCTGCGCAGCGGCCAGACGCTGCTCAATCTGGCTGTCCTGGTGCGGCTCGAACTGGGCCAGCACCTCGTCGGTGGCGGGGTTGAAAGAAGTGATCATGCGTGGCTTTCCTGCACCAGGGGTGCAATATGAAGTTCTTTGGCCAGGGCGTCGAGTTCCTGCACCAGACCGCGGGCAATCGGGATGCCCTGAGATTCGTAGCGTGCACGGCGTTCGTGGCTTTGCTCGCCGGGCAGCCAGATGCGGTCCACGCCGGGCAGGCGCTCGCTGCCCCGGATGTCGCGCACGAGTTTGTCCACCGCGTGCTTGAAGACGGCCGGGTCACCAAAGGCGCTCAGGTCAATGACCAGGATGGCCTGCCCGGTGTTGGTGGTGCTGACGTGGTCGGCATTGAAGTCGATCACATCCTTGCCCATGGCCGCACCGCCCAGGGTGCCGGCCAGCAGGCCCACCACCAGCGCCAGGCCGTAGCCCTTGTAGTCACCGATCGGCAGCAAAAAGCCCTCGCCAGCGCGGGTGGGATCGGTCAGCGGCTGGCCCTGGCGGTCGATCATCCAGCCCACGGGCATCTGCTCGCCGCGCTTGGCCTTGGCCTTGACCTTGCCGTAGGCCGCCACCGTGGTGGCCATGTCCAGCACCACCGGGGGCTCGTCGGCGCCGGGAATAGCGGCCGCGATCGGGTTGGTCGACAGCAGCATGTCGGTGCCGCCCCAGGGCGGCAGGTGGTTGGCGTTGCCTACGGCAAAGTACAGGCCCAGCATGTCGTGCTGCAGCGGCTTGCGCGCGTACAGCGAGGCCGGGCCTGCGTGGTTGCTCATGCGCGTGCCCACCCAGGCCACGCCGCAATGGCGGGCCTTCTCGATGGCCAGGTCCACCGCCTTGGAGACCACCAGGTGGCCCATGCCGTTGTCGCCATCGACGATGGCCGAGCCCGGCCGCTCGTTGACCACGCGGATCTGCGGGTGCTTGTTGATGCCGCCCGCCCGGATGCGCTTGATGTACTGCGGCAGGCGGATCACGCCGTGGCCGTCAGAGCCCTGCATATCGGCTTCGGCCATGAGGCTGGCCACGGTCAGCGCATCGGCCACGGGCAGGCCCTGGCTGACCAGGGCAGACTGAATGAAATCGCGCAGGGCGTCATACGCCACGGTCACGGTCGGGTTGCTGGATGTCACAAAGGGCCTCGCTGGGGAATGGGGGACGGTGCAGGCGATCAATCGAAGGGGCTGAGCATACGGAGCGCTGCGGACACCGTCCAATAGCGATTTCTCGCTCTGCCATATCATTGCGTGATGGTTAAGCCTGCTGCCTTGCTTTAATGAACCTCCGCACCCTCCGCTATTTCGTGGCGATTGCCGACGCCGGCAGCCTTAGCGCCGCCGCAGCCGCCATACCGATTGCGCAGCCCGCCCTGACCCGCCAGCTGCGCGACCTGGAAGCCGACCTGGGCGTCCAACTGCTCATGCGCCTGCCCCGGGGCGTGCGCCTAACGCAAGCCGGCGTGACCCTCTATGAAGCAGCCCAGCGCATCCTCAAAGAGGCCGATCGGGTGCGGCAGCAATTGGCGCGCAAGCTCGACGAGGGCCGCGCCACTGTGGTGCTGGGCGTGCCCCCCACCCTCTCGCGCATCATGCTGCCGGGCCTCTTCGAACAGAGCCTGGCCAATCTGCCTGAGATTGAGCTCAAGACACGCGAGGCCTTCACCCCCACCCTGCTGGACTGGCTCGAACGCGGGCTGATCGACATGGCCGTGGTGACCAATCCGGAATCGAACCGCCCCGTCAACCTGATGCCCCTGCTGGGCGAGCCCTTCGCGCTGGTGTCGCATGCACGCATGAAGATGCGGACCACGGTCTCCCTCAGCCAGCTCGAACGCATCCCCCTGCTCATGACCAGCCTGCACCACGGGCTGGTGGAGCAGCAACTGCGCCCCATGGGCAAGAAACTGGAGGTGCGGGCCCTGATCGACTCAGTGGACTCCATCCGTGAGATGGTGATCCGCGGCAAGTGGGCGACCATCATGCCGGTGTCGGTGTTCAAGGAGGCCGGAGCGGACCCGGACATCGTGATGTCCGAGATCACCGGTGTGCAGCTCAACCGCCTGCTGGTGCTGGCCTGGCGCCGAGAGCCGCAGAACAACCAGGCTATGGGCATGATCAAGGACATGGTCGAACAGCAGTTCGGCCGCCTGATCAGCACAGGCACCTTCAGCCTGGGCACGGCCCCGGCCCAGGCCTGAGACGGCTCGGTCTTCCCGCGTGAATGCGCCCTGAAGCCGTCGGCTCAGGCCAGGGCCAGCCAGACGCGCCCGCCCTCGAGCTTGGCCCGGTAGGTGCGCAGCGGCTCGGTGACGGGCGCGCAGGTGGGCCGCCCGTCGCGCACGTCGAACTTGCCCTGGTGCAAGGGGCACTCGATTTCGTGGCCCTCCAGGAAACCGTCGCACAGCCGGGCGTTGCCGTGTGTGCAAAGGTTGTCGCTGGCGTAGGGCTGGCCGTCTACACCGTAGACCGCGATGTCGCGGCCCTCCACCTGCACGGCCCACACATCGTTGTCGGGCAGCTCGTCGGCGGACATCACGTCATGCCATTGCTCGTTGCTCATGAAAATTCAGGCCTTCAGATGGGGTAGATGATGGAGTTGGGGATCATCTCGCTGTCGTAGATGACCAGGCGGCTCTGAAACTTCAGGCCCGCCTCGGTGGTGACGATGCGGTCCAGGGTGCGGCCCACGTTGTACACGGTGCTCAGCTGCGAGAGCTTGGTGCGGAAAACAGCGTAGTTGGCCTCGCACTCGTAAGTACCGCCCTGCGCCGCGCGGATGAGCGGTGCGCCCACGACGTGGCGCTGGTAGTACGGGTCATGGAACAGGGTTTCCTGGATGCCGTAGGCGCGGTCCTTGAGCGCGCCCTTGCTCTCAAAGAACATGGTGGCCAGGGGAAAGCCGCGCTCATGGTTCTCGCGCGGCTGCAGGCGGTAGCTGCAGTCCTCGGTGAACATCTCGACCCAGCGGTCCCAGTCGCCGGCATCCACCGCACTGGTGTAGTCGGCATACAGCTGCTGGATCGCCAGGTACTGCTCAAAGCTCAGTGGGTTGGCAAGGGGGCTCGTCATGCTCAGGACTCCATCACCTTGCGCCAGTAGGCGTACATGCCGCGGATCAGCGTCTCGGTCACCATGTGGTCGGTGTTCTCCACGCCGCGCCCGCCCAGCTCGGCCAGGGTGCGGTGGAAGGGCTTGCTTTCAAAGGCCTCCTGCGAGAACTCAATGACCTCGCCATCGTCGGCCGAGACAAAGCCGGCTGGACCGAACAGGTTGGCCTGGCGCAGGCGCCGCTCCTGCATCTCGGGCGTGTCGTCCTCAAAGCCGAAGTGCGTCCACACAAAGTCAAACGAGCCGTGGCCCGTGGGCTGGATGTGGCGGGTCGAGACGCTGTTGACCTGCTGCTGCAGGATCACGCTGGGGAAGATAGTGGTCATCACCGCCGACGGCCCGCCCCACCAGGCCTCGGGCACGATGTCGATGAAGCGCCGGTCATGCAGCTCCATGCTCTCCTTGAAGCTCGAGACCTGCGTCACCTGATCGGCCTTGCCGGCGGTGCCGCGCGTAGAAATCATGGCCGCATGGCGGAAGTGCTCGTCCATCACCAATTGCGACTTGTTGTCGGCACGCCAGAGACCAAAGGTGACAAACCAGGTGTGCAGCAGCCCCGGGTGGTAGGGGTCCTTGATGTTTTCCTGCATCAGCTTCCAGTTGCCGGGAATGCGCTGGCGGTTGTAGCCCAGGATCTTGAGCGGGCGGCCGTTGAAGAGGCGGTCGAAATAGCCCAGGATCTCGGGGCCCAGGAAGTCCTCGAAGGGCTGGACGTTCTCATCGAAAGAGGCAAACACCACGCCGCCGCGCCGTGCCACCTTGAGCTTGGTCAGGCCGTGGTCGGCGGTGGCGAAGTCGGCGGGCATGCCACCATTGACCTTGCCATCTTGCTTGACACCACGCCTGAAAGGCACGCCCTGCAGGTCGCCCTTGAGTGTGTAGCTCCACTGGTGGTAAGGGCAGACAAAGTCTTTCACCTGGCCATGGCGCTCGCGGCAAAAGCGCATGCCGCGGTGGGCACAGACGTTCTCGACCACGCTGATCTCGTCTTCGGCGCTGCGCGTCATGATCACGGAGCGCTCGCCCACCACCGTGCGCTTGAAGTCCCCCACCTTCGGAACCTCGGCCTCCAGGCCCACGTAGCACCAGTGCGCCTTGTAGAAAAAGCGCTCGAGCTCCAGCTTGTAGATCTCGTCGTCGGTGTAGGTTTTGAAGGGAATCCGGCTGGTACCTTCGCTTTCCCAGCGCACATCGCTGGGAAAGGTCTCGCTCTGAAAGCGCATGCGTGTCTCCTCTTGGCTAGTCTGGCCGTGCGTCGCCGCGGCGTCTTGACCTGGATAGGCTGCGATCTTAGGCAGGGTCAATCTATCATCCAATAGAAGGTCATTGATAATTCACATCACTTTGAATGATTTCACTGCCATGGACCTCGACCGCCTGGACCTGAACCTGCTGCAGGTGTTCCACCACTTGCTGGTGGATAAACGCGTTTCACTGGTGGCGCGCCGGCTGGGCGTGTCACAGCCGGCCGTGAGCAATTCACTGGCGCGGCTGCGCAAAGTGCTGGGCGACGAACTATTCGTGCGCACCGCGCGCGGCATGGAACCTACGCCCTATGCGCAGCAGCTCGGGGAGCCGGTAGGCCAGGCGCTGGTCATGATGCGCGCGGCCCTGCAGGAGCGGCGCCCCTTTGATGCCACCACCAGCGAGCGCACCTTCACGGTGGGCATGACCGACATCGGCGAGATCTATTTCCTGCCCCGCCTGCTGGAACACCTGCGGGACATCGCCCCTGGCGTGCGCCTGAGCACCGTGCGCAACACCGCCCTCAATTTGAAGGATGCCATGGCCGAGGGCAAGCTGGACCTGGCCATCGGCCTGCTGCCCGAGCTGCAGGCTGGCTTCTTCCAGCAAGGTCTGTTCAGGCAGCGCTACGTCTGCCTCATGCGGCAGGGCCATCGGCTGGCCGGCAAGCGCATGAGCGTCAAGGATTTTTCAGCCGCCGAACACGTGGTGGTGGTCTCAGCCGGCACCGGCCACCATGAGGTGGACGAGCAGCTGCAGCAGCGGGGCATCCAGCGCAACGTGCGTCTGTCGGTGCCGCACTTCGTGGCCATCGGCCACATCCTGCACAGCAGCGACATGATCGCCACGGTCCCCGAGCGGCTGGCCCAGCACATGACCGAACCCTTTGGCCTGCTCAGCGTGCGGCATCCGGTGGAATTACCACCCGTGGCCATCCACGCCTTCTGGCATGCCCGTTTTCACCGCGATGCGGCCAACCAGTGGCTGCGGGGCCTGTTCTTCGAGTTGTTTGCCGACTAAACCTCAGCGCGTGGGCGCTGGCCTGCAGGCTGGGCTGGCGCATCTTGTCTGCGGGCAGGGCCACCCGTTGTGGCACGCGGCGGCCTGGCTCATTGCAGGGGGCTTCGGCCAAGATGCTGCGGGCCGAGTTGGGGACACCACAAAGAGGGTCTTGAACGCCGAGCAAGGTCGCAGGGCTCAGACCCAAGAAAACGGGCCGACGCAGAGATGCGACGGCCCGTGCTCAGAGGACGCAGGGACTCAGATGGCGATCTTCATGTTGCGCACGATGTTGCCGAAGAACTCGAAGTCCTTGGCTATAACGGCATTGAGCGAGTCGGAGCTGGTGCCCGTGCTCACAGCGGCGAATTCCGACAAGCGTTTGACGGTGTCGCGGTCCTTGGCGATCTTGGCCAGGGCGCGGTTCAGGGCCGAGACGATGTTGTCCGGCGTGCCTCGGCGGGCAAAAAAGCCGTGCCAGGTGCTGCCGATGATGCCGTCCTCATCCAGGCCCGGGCGGAACTCGTTGACCGTGGCCACGTTGGGAAGCTGCTCGATGCGGCTGCCCCCCGTCACAGCAATGGCCTTGACGCCACCCGACACCACCCGGGGCACGGCCGTGCCCGAGCCTTCGAGGAACAGAGGCACCGTGCCCGCCATCACGTCGATGGCCGGGTTGCCGGTGTAGGGGATGTGGTTGATCTTCAGGTCCAGCTGGCGGGCCCAGTACTCCACCGCCAGGTGCGGGTGGGAGCCTACGCCGAGCGAGGCGTAGTCCAGCTTGCCCGGGTTCTTGCGGGCGAACTCGACCAGCTCGCGCATGTTGGAAAACGGTGCGTTGGGCGTGGCGATCAGCACATGGGGCAGCGTGCAGATCTGGGAGACGGCGGTGAAGTCCTTGACCGGGTCCAGTTTGCTCTTGGGGTAGACGTGCGGGGTGATGCCCATGATGGAGCGGACCGCGTAGAACAGGGTGTAGCCATCGGCAGGACGCTGCAGGGCCGTGTCCCACCCGAGCGCACCGCCGGCGCCCGGCCGGTTCTCCACGATCACGGGTTGGCCGATTTCCTTGGACAGCCTATCCGTGAAGATGCGGGCCACCACGTCAACATTGGCACCGGGGGGAAAGGGCACGACCACGCGGATGGGCTTGGTCGGATAGGGGTCCGAGGCAAAGGCCAGGGGTGCGCCCAGGGCGGCGGACATGCCCACGACGAAGGACCGGCGGTCGATGTGTTTCTTCAAGCCCATTTCAATGTCTCCTCTTAGTTGTAATGGCCTTCAGCAGGCCAAAGGGTGCAAAAAATCCAAGGGCGGCAGGGCGATAACAGCCAAGTTATAGCGCCTATGACTGGACAGTAGAACCGGCAAGGCACGCCGTCCAATACTGCTTTTGCGTTTTGCCATAACAAGGTGAGATTGCATCAGGGTTATCACCAAGCTGAGAAGGCGTAGGACACGGCTGCGCCGCCACGCAGCAGGCGGCAGTGATGCAGACCGAGCTCAGAAACAAGGGAAAAAAGGGGGAAAAGGCCGCAGGCGGGGCAGCAAACTGGCCTGCCCGGAGGGGATCGAACCCCCGACCCTCAGCTTAGAAGGCTGATGCTCTATCCAACTGAGCTACGGGCAGATGCGGTGAATCTTAGCCAGGCAGGTGTCTGGCCGCAAAAAAAGCCCGACCGGCGGGCTGTTTTTGAAGGGATGTATGGTCGGAGTACAAGGATTCGAACCTTGGACCCCCTGCTCCCAAAGCAGGTGCGCTACCAGACTGCGCCACACTCCGACAAGACGCGATTATAGCCCCCACCCACCCCCGTTCCGGGTTAAACACTAGATGGAAGGGCAGGCAGAAGACCTAGGATGCATCATGATTTTTTGCGATCCTGTGCGATTGCAGTTCACTTCTGGAGCCCCACCATGACCCAACGCCAACCCACCCGCCGACTGATTCTCAGCCGCAGTGCCGCTGCCATCGGCGCTGCTTCTACCGGCCTACTGCTGCCCGAAATCGTACGTGCCCAATCGAACAAGGTGCGCGTGGGCTTCATGCTGCCCTACACCGGCACCTTCGCCCAGCTGGGCGTGGCCATTGAGAACGGCTTTCGCCTGGCCCTCAATGAACAGGGCGGCAAGCTCGGCGGCCGGGAGGTCGAGTTCTTCAAGGTCGATGACGAGTCCGAGCCGTCCAAAGGCATCGAAAACGCCAACAAGCTGGTGCAGCGCGACAAGGTCGATGTGCTGGTCGGCACCGTGCACTCCGGCGTGCAGATGGGCATCCAGAGGGTGGCCCGCGAATCCGGCGTGATCAACCTGATCCCCAACGCCGGCGTGCATGCCGCCACGCGCCAGCTGTGCGCGCCCAATGTGTTCCGCACCTCTTTCAGCAACTCCCAGCCCACGCGCGCCTTGGGCCAGCCCATGATGCAGCGCAAGCTCAATAAGGCCGTGTGGATCACCTGGAAGTACGCGGCCGGCGACGAGGCCTTTGAGGGCTTCAAGGAAAGCTACACGGCCGCCGGCGGCACCATCATCAAAGAGCTCAACCTGCCCTTCCCCAACGTGGAGTTCCAGGCCCTGCTCACAGAGATCGCCGCGCTCAAGCCCGATGCCGTGGCCTGCTTCTTCGCCGGCGGTGGTGCAGCCAAGTTCATCCGCGACTACGCTGCTGCGGGCCTGAAGGGCCGCATTCCGCTGTGGGGCTCGGGTTTCCTCACCGAGGGCGTGCTGGAGGCCGCAGGCCCTGCCGCCGAGGGCGTGATGACCACCCTGCACTACAGCGACTCGCTGAACACCCCGCGCAACAACAAGTTCCGCCTGGACTACGCCAAGACCTTCAAGATG
This sequence comes from Comamonadaceae bacterium, assembly GCA_027486255.1. Lineage (GTDB taxonomy): Bacteria > Pseudomonadota > Gammaproteobacteria > Burkholderiales > Burkholderiaceae_C > Polaromonas. The sequence goes on along the minus strand of JAIXPL010000027.1, from coordinate 10,991 downwards.
CAGCCTGACGTCTACGCCGTGCAGGGCTACGACAGCGGCCTGCTGCTCATCCAGGGTGCCAATGCCGTCAAGGGCGACATCGCCAACAAGCCGGCACTGATCAAGGCCATGGAGGGTGCCACCATTGACAGCCCACGCGGCAAATGGACCATGAGCCCCTCGCACAACCCGATCCAGGACATGTATCTGCGCGTGGTCGAGAACAAAGAGAACAAGGTGCTGGGTGTGGCGGCCAAGGCACTGGCCGACTCCGGCGCCGGCTGCCGCATGGGCTGATTCCAGATTCCTGATGAAGTTATGCCGCCGCCACCTTCGGGTGGGGCGGCTTTTTTTTGGACCGCCGGCCCAGGGCTCAGATCAGCTGCCGCAGCTCCCGCGCCGCATCCATGAGCAGGGGCAGCAATTCCTGCTGCAGCACCGGCGGCTCCAGCCGGGCCGGAGAAGTCACCACATTCAAGGCGGCGACCGTGCGTCCCTGCCCATCCCGCAGGGGGACGGCCAGTGCATGCACACCCAGCTCATGCTCCTGACTGGCCACGCAAAAATCCTGGCTGCGCACCTGCTCTAAGCTGCCCTTGAACAGGCGCGCATCCGTGGTGGTGTGTGCAGTCAACCGAGGCAGGCTGCCAGCCACAAGCCGCGACTTGACCCATTGGTTGAGCTCGGCCTTGGGGAGCGCTGCCAGCATCACGCGGCCGGTAGAGGTGGCGTGGGCGGGCAAGCGTGCGCCCAGGTGCAGGCCGTAGGCCAGCAGGCGCGCGGGCGTCCTGCCCGCCTCACCGGCCGATCGCCACTCAAACCCGCTGCGGCCGATGATGACCACCTCGCTGCCATCGAGCACCGCGACCGAAAACGATTCCTGGGTCTGCGCCGCCAGGCGGTTCAGCGTAGGCTGCACCGCCCTCGGCAGGCGCGAGGTGGCCAGGTAACTGCCTGAAAAGCGCAAGACCTTGGGCGCCAGCCAGTAGTAGCTGCCATCGGTTTCCAGATAACCCAGGTGGGCCAGGGTGAGCAGGTGGCGGCGTGCCGCCGCGCGCGTGATGCCCGCCCGCTCAGCTGCCAGCGTGGCATTGAGCCGCTGGCGCTGCATGTCAAAGCTCTCGAGCACCGCCATGCCCTTGGCCATGCCCTCGATGCGGTCGGCCTTGGCCATGGGCGGACGAGCTGCTGACGGGGTGGCGGTTTTATTCATGGAGGCAGGGCAGATGGGGCGCCCGGTGACGTTGTTGCGCGATCATCGCACAAGCCTGCCGATCAGCGAGCAAGAGTCCGGCTTGGAAGTGGATCACCCAGCGCCCTGAACCTACCCTAGCGGCAGTTGAATTCAGGAGACACCCATGAGCATCCAACGCGTTCAGGTCGCCATCATTGGCGCCGGCCCTGCCGGCCTGCTGCTCGGCCAGCTGCTGCACAAGGCCGGGATAGAGGCCATCCTCATCGAGCGCCAAAGCCCCGAGTACGTGCTGGGCCGTATCCGTGCCGGCATCCTGGAACAGATCACCGTCGACCTGCTGCATGAGGCGGGCGTGGGAGCGCGTGTCCAGCGCGAAGGCACCGTCCACCACAGCATCGAACTGGTCTTTGCCAACACCCGCCACCCCATCGACGTGACCGGGCTCACCCATGGCAAGGTGGTGACGGCCTATGGCCAGACCGAGGTCACCCGCGACCTGATGGACGCACGCGAGGCGGCGGGTCTGCCGACCGTCTACGAGGCCGCCAATGTGCAGCTGCATGACTTCGATGGCAGCCGCCCGCGCGTGAGCTATGAGAAGGATGGCATCAAGCATGAGATCGAATGCGACTTCATTGCCGGCTGCGACGGCTTCCATGGCATCTGCCGCGCAAGCGTCCCACCCGGCGCCATCCGCGAATACGAGAAGGTCTACCCCTTCGGCTGGCTGGGCGTGCTCGCCGATGTGCCGCCCGTCTCGCCACACGCCATCGTCTACGCCAACAGCGAGCGGGGCTTTGCGCTGTGCTCCATGCGCAGCCTCACCCGCAGCCGCTACTACGTTCAGTGCCCGATGGATGACAAGGTGTCCGACTGGAGCGATGAGCGCTTCTGGGACGAGCTGCGCCGCCGGCTGGACCCGGACATGGCCGAGCGCATCGTGACCGGGCCGAGCATCGAAAAAAGCATCGCCCCCTTGCGCAGTTTCGTCGCCGAGCCCATGCGCTTTGGCCGGCTGTTCCTGGCCGGCGACGCCGCCCACATCGTGCCACCCACCGGCGCCAAGGGGCTGAACCTCGCTGCCAGCGACGTGAAATACCTCTCGAGCGCGCTCATCGAGCACTACCGCGAGCACAGCGACGTCGGCATCGACCACTATTCGCAGCGGGCCCTGGCCCGGGTCTGGCGGGCCGAGCGCTTTTCCTGGTGGCTCACGTCCTTGCTGCACCGCTTCCCGGACACCGCCGGCTTTGGCCAGAAGATCCAGGAGGCCGAGCTCGACTATTTGGTCCACTCCGAGGCCATGTCCCGCTCGCTGGCGGAAAACTACGTCGGGCTTCCGCTGGACTTCGGCGGTCGTTGAGCGGAGCCACTCCCCCGAGGGCGAGCCAGCCCATTAGGAGCCTGACCCCCGTAGGAGCCCAGCCCCTGGGCGATCTCACAAGTTCACGGTCAGACCCCATGCGCTAAATTGAGGGCATGAACCGCCCTACCGCCCTCCCTCGCCCCCTCCGCCAAATACGCCCAATACGTCCAATACGTCCAATACGTCCACTCAAGGGCGTGCGCATCATCAGCCTGGCGCTCAACCTGCCCGGCCCCGCCGCGCTGCGGCGGCTGGCTGACATGGGCGCGCGATGCGTCAAGGTCAATCCGCCCCTGGGCGATGCCATGCGCAGCTACACGGCCGAAGGGTATGCGCAGCTGCACCAGGGCATCCAGGAGATCACGCTGGACCTCAAGACCGATCAGGGCAAGGTCCGGCTGCACAAGCGCCTGCAACGCTGCGACCTCCTGCTCACCTCCTTCAGGCCTTCGGCCCTGGCCAAGCTCGGTCTGGACTGGGCGGCCCTGCGGGCCCGGCATCCTCAGCTGAGCCTGGTGCGAATCGTCGGCGCACCCGGGCCGCTGGCCGAGGTGCCTGGACACGACCTCACCTACCAGGCCGAGGTGGGCCTGGTGCCAGGCCATGCCCTGCCCGCCAGCCTGTTTGCCGACATGGGCGGTGCGCTCATGGCCAGCGAGGCCGCGCTGCAGGCCCTATTGATGCAACAGCGATCCGGGCGGGGCAGCCTGCATGAGGTGGCGCTGTCGAGCGCCGCAGCCTGGCTGGCACTGCCGCGCGACTGGGGCATGTGCACCCCACAGGGCGCGGTGGGCGGCGCGCATGCGGGCTACCGGATGTACGCCTGCAAGGACGGCCGAGTGGCCGTGGCGGCGCTGGAGCCCCATTTTGCGCAGCGGCTGTGCGAGGCAGCGGGGCTGCTTCAGTCAGGGTCGCCGCCGAACCTGATGAGCCCGCAGGTGCATGCGGCCATCGAGGCCTGGGTGGCGGGCATGACGCGCCGCCAGTTAGGCCGCTTGGCCGCCGCGCGCGACATCCCCTTGCACACCCTGCGCTGAGGCTCAGCGCTTGCCCTTGGGCTTGATGCCGGCACGTGGCGGCAGGCCCGTGTGCTGGGTCAGCAGACGCCCGCGCACCGGTGAGTTCGGCTTGGCGCCGGGGGCCGCCACGGTGGAGTTCTTGCGGCGCGCCGTCTGGTAGCTGCCGTCCGTCATGGGCTGGAAGGTGGGGATCAGGTGGTGCTTGCCGTTGCCGATGAGATCGGCGCGGCCCATGGTCTTGAGGGCCTCGCGCAGCAAGGGCCAGTTGTTTGGGTCGTGGTAGCGCAGAAAGGCCTTGTGCAGGCGCCGGCGCTTGTCACCGCGCACGATGTCCACAGCCTCGCTGTCCCGCGTGACCTTGCGCAGCGGGTTTTTGTTGCTGTGGTACATGGCCGTGGCAGTGGCCATGGGCGAGGGGTAGAAGGTCTGCACCTGGTCGGCACGGAAGCCGTTGCGCTTGAGCCAGACGGCCAGGTTCATCATGTCTTCGTCGCTGGTGCCCGGGTGGGCCGCAATGAAGTAAGGAATAAGGTACTGCTTCTTGCCGGCTTCAAGCGAGTACTTCTCGAACATCTGCTTGAACTTGTCGTAGCTGCCGATGCCCGGCTTCATCATCTTCGACAGTGGCCCGCCCTCGGTGTGCTCAGGCGCGATCTTCAGGTAGCCGCCCACGTGGTGCGTGACCAGCTCCTTCACATACTCAGGGCTCTGCACGGCGAGGTCATAGCGCAAGCCCGAGCCAATGAGGATCTTCTTGATGCCCTTGAGACCCCGCGCCCGCCGGTACATGCGGATGAGCGAAGAGTGGTCGGTGTTGAGGTTGGAGCAAATGCCCGGGTACACGCAGCTGGGCTTGCGGCAGGCGGCCTCGATCTCGGGCGACTTGCAGCCGATGCGGTACATATTGGCCGTGGGGCCACCCAGGTCAGAGATGGTGCCGGTGAAACCCTTGACCTTGTCGCGGATGGCCTCGATCTCGCGGATCACCGAGTCTTCCGATCGGCTCTGGATGATGCGGCCCTCATGCTCGGTGATCGAGCAGAAAGTGCAGCCGCCGAAGCAGCCGCGCATGATGTTCACCGAAAAACGGATCATCTCCCAGGCCGGGATCTTGGTGCCGTGGTCGTGGCTGCCGTTTTCATCGGCATACACCGGATGCGGGCTGCGCGCGTACGGCAGGTCGAACACGTGGTCCATCTCGGCCGTGGTCAGCGGAATCGGTGGTGGGTTGATCCACACGTCGCGGGCGGTCACGCCCTCGCCGTGGGCCTGCACCAGCGCGCGCGCGTTGCCCGGGTTGGTTTCCAGGTGCAGCACGCGGTTGGCGTGGGCGTAGAGCACGGCATCGCTTTTGACCTGCTCATAGCTCGGCAGGCGAATGACACTGCGCTCGCGCGGAGGGGTCTTGAGCTTGCCAGCCAGGGCTGGGTTGGTGACGAACTGAATGGGCTGGACTTTGCTCTTGGCCGACACCAAGGGCAGCGCCTTGCCATTCTCGGCCTCGGCCACCGCCTGGGCTTCGTCCTCGCGGGCGCAGGTCGCGCCCTGCTCACGCGCCTGGTCCGAGATCATGAGATAGGGATTCACATGCGCATCCACGCGGCCCGGGGTGTCGACGCTGGTGGAGTCAATCTCAAACCAGCCTTCGGCGCTGGGGTCGCCGCTCCTGCGCAGGAAAGCTGTGCCACGGATATCCGTCATCTGTTCGATGGGCTCGCGGGCAGCCAAGCGGTGCGCGATCTCCACGATGGCTCGCTCGGCGTTGCCGTAGAGCAGCAGGTCGCACTTGGCGTCGATCACGATGCTGCGGCGCACCTTGTCCGACCAGTAGTCGTAGTGGGCAATGCGGCGCAGCGAGCCTTCGATGCCACCCATGATGATGGGCACGTCCTTGTAGGCCTCGCGGCAGCGCTGGGAATACACCAGGGCCGCACGGTCGGGCCGCTGACCCGCCTGGCCACCGGCGGTGTAGGCGTCATCGCTGCGGATCTTGCGGTCCGCCGTGTAGCGGTTGATCATGGAATCCATGTTCCCGGCGGTCACGCCGAAGAACAAGTTGGGCTTGCCAAGGGCCTTGAAGGGGTCGGCCGACTGCCAGTCGGGCTGGGCGATGATGCCCACGCGAAAGCCCTGGTCCTCCAGCATGCGACCGATCACGGCCATGCCGAAACTGGGGTGGTCCACGTAGGCGTCGCCGGTGACGATGATGATGTCGCAACTGTCCCAACCCAGCTGCTGCATCTCCTCCCGGTTCATGGGCAGGAAAGGCGCCGTGCCAAAGCGCTGCGCCCAGTACTTGCGGTAGCTGGTCAAGGACTTGGCGGGGCGAGGGAACAGGGAGACGTCGGCGTAGGCGGTCATGGGAGCCCAGGGGGAAACCATGATTTTAGGTGGCTGCACCCGTTTGCGCCCGCCACCCAGACCTTTCCCCTCTGAGCCCAAGGTCCAGAGGCCGGGCTTCAGCGCACGCTGACCTGGCCGCGGATCTCACCACCAGGGTGGGCGGCGGTGTGCACATTCACGTACCAGCGGCCGGCCAGCAGCTCGGCCGCCTGGGCCTCCGTGAGGAGGGCAGCGCCCTCAGAGGGGCTGCTCAGGGGCGAGGCCAGCGGAAGCTGCACCCCCGCGTTGCTGCCTGGCTGGGCCGGCCCGTGAAAGTGGGCGGCCGTGGCCGGGCCGGTGAGACCGGTGTACTCGAGCTTCCAGCGCAGCTGGCGGGTGCGGCGGTCTAGCACGGCATCGAGCTGCCCCTGCCCCATGGACATCACCGGGGGGACCTCCTGGTCGCCCTTGAGGGTGGTGCTCAGCGCCACCAGGTGCGCATCGGAAGTCAGGTTGGTGCAGGCGCTGGCCAGCAGGGCAACACCCAGCAGGCCGAGGCGGCGGCGTGAACAGGAGGTCATGGCCATCTCCAAGGTGGAAGAAAACACCCATGCTAGGCAAGCCCTGCCTGCAAGAAAAGCTCAGCCGCGGCCGATGGCGCCCTGAGCAGTCAAGGCGCGCCGCCTGCTGACGGCCAGCACCGACGCTGGCGCACAAGCACAAGCTCCTTGGCGACCTATGCTGCACCCATGAAACGGCTGCACATCTTGCCCCTCACCCTGATCAGTGCCCTGATCAGTGTCCTGCTGGGCGCTTGCCAGGATGGCCGAACGCCCTCTCCTCCCCACCGCGTTCCCAAGCCAAAAGTCGAGCACAAGGCAGCGGACCCGATCAAGACGGGCCCGGTCATGGAGCGGCGCATCCAGCAGGTCTGAAGCTCAGGGGGGGCGGAGTCAGCCGCGCTCGCGCCAAGCCTTCATTTCGTCGCGCTTGCGCTGTGCCCCATCGGCCTGACGCTGCACCAGGCTGCGCACCTCGGGCGGCAGCTTCTCCTTGAGCGCCTTGCGGTAATGGGCCCTGGCGGTGTCTTGCCCGCGTTCGGCCTCCTTCAGCATGGCCTTGTCGGAATAACCCGCGAGCGTCCCCTTCAGGGACACCCAGCCGCGGTGCACCGAGCCCATGGCGCTGCCACCGTCGTCCGCCTCGCCGCCGAGTTGGCGGATGCAGTCCATCAGCTCGCGCGCGGCGCTGCGGCATTCGTCGGCATGCTCGCCCAGCCGCTGTTTGAGCTCGGTGTTCTGCACATGCTCGGCGCAAAGATGGAAGCCATATTCACCGTCGCGGCAGCATTCCACCAGGTCGTTGAGCACGTCCACCACATCGTCCCGGTCGCTGGCCTCGCCCGTCTGGCCCTGCCGCTGGAAGGCCTCGCTGCCACGCATGCTGCTGTCTGAGCTGGGCAGGTTGGAGAGGGTGGTGTCTTCTCCGCTGCTCACGTTCACGCGCCGTGCAGAGCTGGCCGACGCAAGCGAGTCACCCATCTCGCTCAGCCCACCCGAGCCGAGGATGGTGTTGCCGGCTGCAGAGGACGTGCTGCCGCCCAGATCCGATGGCCCAGCGGTCAGGGTGGAGCCACGGAGGTACCGGTCCAAGCCATGATCGCCCTGCACGCCCTGCACGACATCGCTGCCCAGGCCGTGGGCCCTGGCACCGGCCACCGCCGCTGTGGACAGGGGGCGCGAGCCGTCTTTGTCGCTGCGGGCATTCATGCCAGCGGTATGGCTGCTTCTCTGGTTCTGCGTGTCGCGTGGTTCGGCCATGGCGCTGCTCCTTCTGTGAAATGAAAACGTGGGTGAAACAAAAGCATTGCTCCCTGTGCAGGCAGACGGCAGGGCCAGCAAGGTCGAAGGGTCCATGTTCCATGGCCTGCGGACAGGCTGCGTCGGACACGGCAACACACCCCTGTAGGAGCGGGCAGGTTCACGGTCAGGCAGCTGGCGGCAAGGCTGCACGGACTACAGCCCGTGCGCGGCCTTAAACTCAAACCACACCTGCGGTGACCTAGCGCGCATCCGCCCAGGCGGATGGGCTCCTCCTACCTTTTCAGTACCAATAAAACCCCATGGGACGACTCCAGGACAAAGTCAGCATCATCACGGGCGCCGGCCAGGGCATCGGCCTGGCCACGGCCATCAAATTCGCCCGCGAAGGCGCCATCGTCATCGTGGCCGACGTGCGCCAGGCGGCCGTGGATGCCGCCGTGCTGGCCTGCCAGGCCGAAGGTGCGCAGGCCATGGGCGTGGTGATGGACGTCACGCAGCGCGTGCAGGTCGATGCCGTGGTGGCTAGGGTCAAGGAACGCTTCGGCCGCATCGACGTCTTGGTGAACAACGCAGGCATCACGCAGGATGCGCGCCTGCAAAAGATGACGCTGGAGCAGTTCGACCGCGTGATCGACGTCAACCTGCGCGGCGTCTTCCACTGTGCCCAGGCCGTGGCCGACCTGATGGTCGCGCAGGGCAGCGGCGTCATCCTCAATGCCAGCTCAGTGGTCGGCATCTACGGCAACTTCGGACAGACCAACTACGCTGCCACCAAGTTCGGCGTGATTGGCTTTACCAAAACCTGGAGCCGCGAGCTCGGCCCCAAGGGCATTCGCGTCAACGCCGTGGCGCCGGGCTTCGTGTCCACGCCCATCCTGGAGACCATTCCCTCGGACGTGCTCAAAGAGATGGAGCACCGCGTGCCGCTGCGCCGCCTGGGCCGGCCTGAAGAGGTGGCCAATGTCTACGCCTTCCTGGCCAGTGACGAGGCCAGCTACGTCAATGGCGCGGTGCTGGAAGTTGCCGGCGGCATGACGGTCTGAGCACCCCGGCCCACCCATAATGCCCGCATGAGTTCCATTCCAGAGACGGGCCAGGCCTACACGCTCTTCAAGTCACGCCCCCGTTCGCTGCCGGACCTGTTCTTTGGCTTGAGCTGGCTGGCCTTGCAGGGCTTCGGCGGCGTGCTCGCCGTGGCACAGCGGGAGCTGGTGGAGCACAAGCGCTGGCTGACCAAGGAAGAGTTTGTAGAGGAGTGGTCGGTGGCGCAGCTCATGCCCGGCCCCAACGTGATCAACCTGGCCATCGCCCTGGGCAGCCGCTACTTCGGCTTCAAGGGCGCCCTGGTGGCCGTGGCCGGCATGCTGACCTTCCCGGCCATGATCGTGCTGCTGCTGGCCATCCTCTATGGCCAAGTAGGCCATCACCCGGCGGTGGCGGGTGCACTGCGCGGCATGGGCGCGGTGGCGGCCGGGCTGGTGATTGCCACCGGGCTGCGCTTGATTCCCGCCCTCAAGTCCAACCTGCTGGGCCGAGGGGCGTGCGCGGCGCTCGGGCTGCTGGCTTTCGTGGGCATCGCTTGGTTGCGTCTGCCCCTGGCCTGGGTGATGCTCCCCCTGGGCAGCCTGGGCTGGCTGCTGGCCTGGAAGCGGCTGGGGAGCTGAAGGCATGCTGCAGTTCACGCCCGGCGACTGGCTCAGCCTGTTTCTGCACTTTGGCACGCTGTCCTTGCTGGCCGTCGGCGGCGCCATCGCCACCACGGCCGACATGCACCGCTTCCTGGTGGACGAGCACGGCTGGCTCAGCGATGCACAGTTCAATGCCTCCATCGCCCTGGCCCAGGCTGCCCCCGGCCCCAACATCCTGTTCGTGGCCCTCATCGGTTGGAACGTGGGGCTCAACATGGGCAGCACCTGGATCGCTCTCCTGAGCGCGACAGCCTGCCTGGTGAGCATCATGCTGCCCAGTTCGGTGCTGACCTACTACACCGCGCAGTGGAGCCACCGCAACCGCGAGCGGCGCAGCGTGCGCGCCTTCAAGCAGGGCTTTTCACCCATCGTGATTTCGCTGCTGGTAGCCACCGGCTGGGTGCTGGCCACGGCCAGCGGCCCCTCCAGAGATCATTGGCCCCTGTGGCTGCTGACGGCCGTGGTCACGCTGGTGGTCTGGCGCACACGCTTGCACATGCTGTGGCTGCTGGGTGCAGGCGCCCTGCTGGGCGCCCTGGGCCTGGTCTGAGGCCGGCGGACCCCGGCGCTGATCTCTGCGGGGCCCGAAACAAGCTAGCCGCGCCGCTGGCGCAGCGCCTCGTAGAGGCACACGCCGCTGGCCACCGAGACATTGAGGCTTTCTACCGCGCCCTGCATAGGGATGCTGATCAGTTCATCGCAGGTCTTACGGGTGAGCTGGCGCATGCCCTCGCCCTCGGCACCCAGCACCAGGGCCACGGGGCCCTTGAAGTCCACGTCGTAAAGGGTGCGGGGCGCATCGTCGCTGGTACCGATGCACCAGATGTTGCGCTCTTTGAGTTCGCCCAGGGTGCGGGCTAGGTTGGTGACCATGAAATACGGCACGGTCTCGGCAGCCCCACTGGCGACCTTGGCCACCGTGGCATTGATGCCGGCGGCATGGTCCTTGGGCGCAATCACGGCATGGGCGCCCGCCCCGTCGGCCACGCGCAGGCAGGCGCCGAGGTTGTGCGGATCGGTCACGCCGTCAAGCACCAACAGCAAGGGGGGGATGCCCCGGGCCTCGAGGTCTTCGAGTAACTCGTCCAGCGAATGGACCTGCTCGACCGCCTGCACGCGGGCCACCACGCCCTGGTGTCCGTGGCTGCCGCAGAGCTTGGCCAGGCGCAGGCCGTCAGACTCGACGAGACGCACGCCCGCCTCGCGGGCGCGGTCCATGAACTGGCGCATGCGGGCATCGCGCCGCGAGGCATCGAAAAACACTTCCAGCACGGATTGGGGCGCCGTCTTCAGACGCACGCCCACCGCATGGAAACCGAAAAGGACTTTGGGGGAGGAAGACACCGCTGGATTATCGCCGGGGCATCCGCTGGCCGGCTCAGGCGGCGATGCGGCCGGCCTCGATGACGATGCGCCTCTGGCAGCGGGCGGCCAACAGCGGGTCGTGGGTGACCAGCACGAGCGTGGTGCCCAGCTCCTGATTGAGGTCCATCATGAGCTGCATCACCGTCTCGCCGGTCGCGAAGTCCAGGCTGCCGGTGGGCTCGTCAGCCAGCAGCACCGCCGGCTGGACCACGAAGGCGCGGGCCAGGGCCACGC
>JAIXPL010000044.1 GCA_027486255.1 Comamonadaceae bacterium | reverse complement strand
GCCAGGCGGGCCTGTGGAACCTCTTTTTGCCGCATTCGCCGCGGGTGCCCGAGGGCCTGTCGAACCTGGAGTACGCGCCGCTGTGCGAGATCATGGGCCGCGTGCACTGGGCGCCGGAGGTGTTCAACTGCAATGCGCCGGACACGGGCAACATGGAAACGCTGGAGCGCTACGGCAGCGAGGAACACAAGCGCCAGTGGCTCGAGCCCCTGCTGCGCGGCGAGATCCGTTCGGCCTTCCTCATGACCGAGCCGGCGGTGGCCTCCTCGGACGCCACCAACATCCAGTGCGAGATCCGCCGCGACGGCGAGCACTATGTGATCAACGGCCGCAAGTGGTGGTCCTCCGGCGTGGGTGATCCGCGCTGCGCCATCTTCATCGTCATGGGCAAGACCGACCCGGACGCGCCCCGCCACTCGCAGCAGTCCATGGTCCTGGTGCCGGCCAACACGCCGGGCGTGAGCATCCTGCGCCACCTGCCCATCTTCGGCTACGACGACGCCCCGCACGGCCACATGGAGGTGCTGCTGGAGAACGTGCGCGTGCCGGCCTCCAGCATCCTGCTCGGCGAAGGCCGGGGCTTCGAGATCGCCCAAGGGCGCCTGGGGCCCGGTCGCATTCACCACTGCATGCGCAGCATCGGCATCGCCGAGCGCGCGCTGGAGCTCATGTGCAAGCGACTCAATGAGCGCATCGCCTTTGGCAAACCCGTGTCGGCGCAATCGGTCTGGCATGAGCGCATTGCCGAGTCACGCTGCATGATCGAGCAAGCGCGCCTGCTCACGCTCAAGGCCGCCTACATGATGGACACCGTGGGCAACAAGGTGGCCAAGGCCGAGATCGCCATGATCAAGGTGGTGGCGCCCAACATGGCCGCCAAGGTGATTGACTGGGCCATCCAGGCCCACGGCGGCGCGGGCATGTCCGACGACTTCCCGCTGGCCTACGCTTACGTCTGGCAGCGCGCGCTGCGCTTTGCCGACGGCCCCGACGAGGTGCACCGCGCCTCCCTGGCCAAGCTCGAACTGGCCCGCCACCTGCCCCGCCCCGGCGAGGCGGCAGCGCCGCTCACGCGCGAGGGCTGAGCGGCCTACACTTTCAAACTTCCTTCCCTACCCACTCCCCCCAAGACAACCATGCTCAAGCTCTACTCGTGGGCCACGCCCAACGGTCACAAGATCCACATCATGCTGGAGGAATGCGGTCTGCGCGAAGGCCGCGACTGGCAGGCCATCCCGATCAACATCGGCCAGGGCGACCAGTTCACACCCGAGTTCCTGGCCATCAGCCCGAACAACAAGATCCCGGCGCTGGTCGACCCCCGCGGCCCGGACGGCAAGCCCATCTCCATCTTCGAGTCCGGCGCCATCCTGATCTACCTGGCCAGCAAGTACGGCAAGTTCATGCCCAAGAGCGATCGCCAGAAATTCCAGACCCTGGAGTGGCTCATGTTCCAGATGGGCGGCGTCGGCCCCATGCTCGGCCAGAACCACCACTTCCGCTTGTATGCGCCCGAGAAGATCGAGTACGCAGTGAACCGATACACCAACGAGGCCAAGCGCATTTATGGCGTGATCGACAAGCGCCTGTCGACCAGCAAATTCATTGCCTGCAACCAGTACACCATCGCCGACATGGCCATCTTCCCCTGGCTGCGCAACTGGAAGAATCAGGGTGTCGAGCTGACCGATTACCCGCACCTGCAGGCCTGGTTCGAGCAGATCGCGGCCCGGCCGGCCGTCAAGCGCGCTGTGGACATGCTCACCCACCTGCGCAAGCCCGTCACCGATGACAAGGCGCGCGAGATGATGTTCGGCAGCACCCAGTACGCCCGCCGCTGAAGGCTGCGCTACACCGCCGACAAGGGCCCTGCGGGGCCCTTGTCATTTACTTCGCGGACTTGTCCGACTGCGCCGCCATGCCCAGGCGCAACTGGCCCAGCAGCTCGTGCAGCTGTCCCAGCTCGCGCGCGCCCATGCCGGCAAAGAGCTCCACCAGCCAGCGCTCGTGTTCGCCGGCCATGTCATGGAAGCGGGCCTGGCCCTGGGGGGTCATGCGCACCACCATGGCCCGCTTGTCCTCGGGGTCGGGCAGACGCTCCACCCAGCCTTCGGCCACCAGCTGGTCGGTCAGGCCCGTGATGTTGCCCCCCGAGACCATCAGATGGCTGGAGAGCGACTTCATGCGCAGGCCCTGGGGGTGCCGGTCCAGCTGGGCCAGGTAGTCAAAGCGCGGCAAGGTGGTGGCGAACTGCGTGCGCAGCTGCGTGCGAATGTGCTGCTCGATCTGCGTGCTGCAGGCCAAAAGGCGCAACCACAGGCGCACCGCCCGGTGGTCGCGGCTGGACACGCCCGCCTCCCGGCCCGGCTCATGGGTGCGGGCAGGCGTGTCGGTGTGTCTGGAGTACGTGGCCATGGGGGATGAAGGAAGCGAGGTGGCGCATTGTAGAAAGGGCCCGAGATGCGCCAGGGCCCGCCGCCACAGGCTGAGCGCTCGGAAATCCTCTTGACCTTTTGGGGTCGAACAGAGATCATTCCTTGTGTTTCTTGAGGGAAACTCTGTTTCTTTAGAGAAACAAATCGGCAGGGTGGCGTGCATGCGCCACCCCACTCTGAACCACGACGACGCAAGGACCTCACGCATGAGCGACAGGCCAGGGCTTTCCGCCTACCCGCACCCCATGGTGCAGCACCAGGAGGCGAGCGCATGAGCGTGCTCGGCATCGACGAAGTCACCTTCGGCGCCAGCGACCTGCCCACCTGCCGCCGCTTCTTTCTGGACTGGGGTCTGCGCCTCGTTCAGGAATCCGACCTGGCCCTGGTGTTTGAGACGCTCAATGGCTGCCGCGTCATCGTGGCCCACTCCGACACACCCGGTCTGCCCGCCGGCATGGAACCCGACCCGACCCTGCGTGAAGTGGTCTGGGGCGTGGCCACCGAGGCCGAGCTGGCAGGCTACGCAGAGGCCATGAAGGCGCAGCCCGGCTTCATCACGCAAGACGGCCGCATCGGCTGCACCGACCCCAACGGCCTGGCCGTGCGCCTACAAGTCACGCGCAAGCGCGCCCTCGACCTGGACTGCGCCGCCACCAACACCTGGAGCCACCGCCCACGCGTCAACCAGGCCGGCCCCGCCTACGAGCGCGCCACGCCCATCGAAGTGGGCCATGTGGTGCTCTTTACCACCGACATCCAAGCCACCTCGGCCTTCTACCGAAAGGCCCTGGGTTTTGTGCTGTCCGACCAGTACCCCGGCCGCGGCCACTTCCTGCGCTGCTCGGCCCAGGGCGGCCACCACGACCTCTTTTTGCTGCAGCTACCGGAGGCGCGGCGAGGCCTGAACCATGTGGCCTTTGCCGTGCGCGACGTGCACGAGGTTTTTGGCGGCGGCATGCACATGTCTCGCCAGGGCTGGACCACCGAACTCGGCCCCGGCCGCCACCCTATCTCCTCGGCCATCTTCTGGTACATCGTCAACCCGGCCGGCGCCCTGGTGGAGTACTACACCGACGAAGACGAACTCACCGAAGACTGGCAGCCGCGCGAATTCACGCCCGGCCCCACGGTCTTTGCGGAGTGAGCGATCAAGGGCGGCATCGACGGCCACACCCGCCGCCAGGTGAATGCCGAGGCCCCCAGCGGCCGCTTCATGACCGACAAGAAACCCTGAGGACCAGCCGCCATGACCGGGCTCTACAACGACACACACCAGAACCGCAGCGCCGAACCCACCGCCTACGAAAGCCTGCTGGGTGACGCCATTGAGCGCGCCTTCGCGCAAGGCATCCACGACCTGACAGGCCTGGTGGCCTATCTCAATGCCGGCGGCCCGAGTGGCCCCAACGGCCAGGCCTGGACCCCCGAAAACTACCAACAGGAAATGGCCCGTCTGGCCGCCTGACACCCCACCGAGGATGAGCGCCATGCAACATGCCGTGATCAACATGCAGGCCGACCCGGTGGACGCTGCCCTGCAAGTCGGGCTCAAGGACCTGTGGTACCCCGTCTGCCCCTCCCGCTTCGTCAAGGACAGTCCGGTCTCGCTGCGCCGCCTGGGCTACAAGATCGTGCTCTGGCGCGACTCGGCCGGCCAGGTGCATGCCCTGGAAGACCGCTGCCCCCACCGGGGTGCACCGCTTTCTCTGGGCGTGAACCTGGGTGACCGCATTGCCTGCGCCTACCACGGCGTGCAGGTGCGCTGCGACGGCACCGTCACCAAAGTGCCGGGCAGCCCTGGCTGCAAGCTCGAGGGCTCGCGCCCCACGCGCACGTTTCACACGGCCGAGGCCAACGGCGCGATCTTTTTGTATAACGCCAGCAACCCGGCCCTGGACCAGGCGCCGCCGCTGGTGCTGCCCGAGGAGCTCACCTCGCCCGAGTGGTCTTCCTTCCTCTGCTACACCGAGTGGGGCTGCGATTACCGCTACGTGATCGATAACGTCATGGACCCCATGCACGGCGCCTACCTGCACAAGCAGTCGCACACCATGAGCGAAGGCGACATGAGCGCCGAGTTCCAGATCCGCCAAACGCCACAGGGCTTCATCTTCGAGAAAAAAGGCCAGCGCGACGTCAACTTCGACTGGACCGAGTGGATGGACACCGGCATCCACACCATGCGCCTGGAGATTCCCTATCCCAAGACGGGCGGGCCCGGTGGCAACTTCACCATCATCGGCAGCTACGTGCCCATCCAGGAGCGGGTGGCGGGCGTCTTCTTCTGGCGCTGCCGCAAGGTCAGCGGCTGGCAGCGCGACACCTGGCGCTTTCTCTACAAGAACCGGCTGGAGCAGCGCCACTGGAACGTGCTCGAGCAAGACCGCGTGGCCGTGGAAAACATGGAGCCCGATGCCAACCAGCACGAGCACCTGTATGCGCATGACATGGGCGTGGTGCGCCTGCGCCGCGTCATGCGCCAGCTCGCTGAAAAGCAGCTGCAGGCGGCCAGCTCCGCCACCTGAGGGTCTCGCAGTGCATCAGGCAGCGCATCAGGCCGGGGTTCAGCCTGGGTTTCAGGCCGACGCGCTGGGGTAGGGGCTGGTGTCAGCTGCCTCCAGCATGGCGCGGGCCAAGCACTCCATCAGCTCGCCCCGCAGCCCGCGCGTGGCCGGCTCCTGCCAGAGGTTGCGCAACTCCAGCGGATCGTCCTGCAGGTCATAGAGCTCGCCCCAGGCCTGGCCGTCATAGACCGTGAGGCGGTGGCGCTGGCTGCGCCAGGTGCGCATGCGCACGCGCCGTTCCATGCCGAAATCGGCCCGCTGGCTTTCTTCTTCAATCAACAAGCCTTCACGCACACCAAGCACGCCAAGCACGCCCGGCTCGCCGTCCATCACGGGCAGGAGCGACTGCCCGTGCATGCCGTTGGGCGCCTGCAGGCCGGCGCGCGCGAGTACGGTGGCGGCAATGTCGGTGGTCTGCGCCAGGGCCTCGAGCACCTGAGCTTGCGGCCGGGCCGGGTCGCGCCAGATGAGGGGCACACGCGTGAGCGCGCTGTAGTGCAGGCCGCCCTTGAACATCAGGCCGCGCTCGCCCAGGAGCTCGCCGTGGTCAGCGGTGAACAGCACCACCGTGTGTTCATCGAGCCCCAAGGCACGCAGCTCGGCCATCACGCGGCCCACGCCATCGTCGATGCAGGCCAGACTCCCGTGGTTAAGCGCCAGGGCTTCGCGCGCTTCCTGCGGCGTGCAGGCAAAGGCACCGTAGCCGGGCTTGAAGTCGGCACTCGCCTGGCGCTGGGCGCGCAGCCAGGCCACGGCCGGTGGCGCATCATGCAGAGGGGCATCAAAGCTGGCCGGCAGCGGCATGTCCTCGGGCCTGAACAGGTCCCAGTAGCGGCCGGGCGGCGTGAAGGGATGGTGCGGGTCCGGGAAGGAGCACTGCAAGAAAAAGGGCTGGTCCTGCTCCGCAAACTGCCTGAGCATGCCGCAGGCCTGCCCGGCGATGTAGGCCGTGGGGTAGAGCTCTTCAGGCAGGCGGGTGCGCCAGGCCTGGCGCAGCGCAGCGAGCGCCAGACCCGGCGTGGGAATCGCGTTGTCCGGCCCGATCAGGCGCTCGGCCTCGGGCAGTTGCTGGCGCAGCCAGCGCCGCCAGTGGCCCTGCTGCTCGTCAGCGTGACCGATGGTCAGCGCCACCTGCTCAAAGCCGTAGTAGGGCAAGGTCAGTTCAAAACCCGGGTCGGCCGCCCACTGGCTGGCCCGCTCCTGCCCATGGCGGCCTGGGTAGGGCTGGCGCGCCTCGGCCAAGCGGCGCTCGGCCGCCAGCGGCCAGCGGGGCGGCACGTCGGTGATGTTCTGCAGGTGCGCCTTGCCCGCCAGGGCCGTGCGCCAGCCGGCTTCGCGCAGTTGCTCCACGAAAGTGAGCTCGCCATGAGAGAGCTCGCGCCCGTTCATCTGCAGGCCGTGCGCGCTGGGCAGGCGCCCGGTCATCAGCGAGGCGCGGTTGGGCTGGCAGATGGGCGTGGCCACATGACACTGCGCAAAGCGCGCGCCCTCGCGCGCCAGGGCGTCAATGTGCGGCGTACGCACCAGGGCATCGCCTTCGCAGCCGAGGTGGTCGGCGCGGTGCTGGTCGGTGACGAACAGCAAGAAGTTGGGGCGACGCCCGGGCATGCGCAAGCCGCTGCGCTCAGTCATGTGCGAATCGCTGCGCTCAGTCTGCCTTGACGCCCAGCTCGCGGGCCAGGCCGCCGT
The DNA here is from genome assembly GCA_027486255.1 of Comamonadaceae bacterium. Lineage (GTDB taxonomy): Bacteria > Pseudomonadota > Gammaproteobacteria > Burkholderiales > Burkholderiaceae_C > Polaromonas. Next base: position 2,588 of record JAIXPL010000044.1, on the reverse strand, counting down.
AGCGCTGGTTGTCGGCCTTCATGAAGTCGGCCAGCACCTGGGGCGAGCCGCCCAGCACCTCGATGCCTGCGCCCATGAGCTTGTCGCGCACCTCGGGCATTCGGATCACTTCATTGATCTCGCGGTTGATGCGGGCCACGGCCGCTGCAGGCGTGGCCGCCGGCGCAAACACGCCGTACCAGGCATTGACCTCCACACCCGCCACACCTTGCTCGGTGGCGGTGGGCACATCGGGCAGCAGCTCCGAGCGCTTGGCCTCGGTCACCGCCAATGGCAGCAGCTTGCCCGACTTGATGTGCGGCACCGCACCGCCCAGGCCCACGTAGAGCAGCTTGACTTCACCGCCCAGTGCCGCCGTGATGGACGGTGCCACGCCCCGGTAGGGCACATGCGTCAGATCCAGCTTGGTCGAGCGCTTGAACATCTCGCCGGCAAAGTGCATGGGCGAGCCATTGCCCGCGCTGCCATAGGGCAGGCCCGGGCTCTTGCGAGCCGCCTCGAGCGCGGCGCGCAGGTTGCTCGCACCCAGGGAGGGATGCGCCACCAGGACCAGCGGCGTGGTGGCTGGCGCGATCACGGGCACCAGGTCTTTGTGCACATCCACGCCGCCGCCGGCACCGGGGGCCAACACGTGCGGGGAGATCACCATGGTGTTGGGCGTGAGCAGCAAGGTGTGGCCATCGGCCGGCGCCTTGGCCACGAAGCTGGCGCCCACCAGGGCACCGGCACCGGGCTTGTTGTCCACCACCACGGGCTGACCCAGACGGGGGGCGAGCTTTTCCGCGATGATGCGCGCCGCCAGGTCGGGGCCACCGCCGGGCGGGAAAGGCACCACCAGGGTCAGCTGGCGGGAGGGAAAAGGCGCCGGGGCCTGCGCTGCAGCGGGCGCTGCGGCCGACAGGGCCAGGACGGACACCGACAGCCAGCCCAGGGCCTGGCGACGGGGAATGAATGGGTGGCGGGTTTTCATGTGTGTCTCCTTCAGTTGGTGTGGGTCAGAAATCTCAGGCCAGGGGCACGCCCCAGGCATCGTAGCCATAGACCCAGTCGGCGTTACCTGGGCCTTTCATCCATTGGTTGCCGCGCGAGCCGATCTGAATGCGGGCCGTGCGTTCGCGGCGGGCGCCTTCGTACATCTTCAGCGCCTGGGCAGCCTCTTGCCGCGTGGTGCTGCCGGCCAGGGCTCGGCCCAGCACCACCGCGTCTTCGATGGCCATGCCCGCACCCTGCGCCATGAAGGGCAGCATGGGGTGGCAGGCATCACCCAGCAGCGTGACGCCACCCAAGCTCCACTGCGCGAGCGGCTCGCGCTCATACAGGGCGCTCTTGAGCACGCTGTCACAGGCGGCCAACAGGCGGCGCGCGTCGGGATGGAAGTCCTGGTAAGCCGCGCGCAGCTCGTTCACATCGCCCGGGCTGGTCCAGGACTCCTCGGTCCAGCTGTCCTGGCCGGTGGTGGCAAACACAAAGGTCTCACGCCCCTGGCTGAGCGGAAAGGTCACGATCTGGGTCTGCGGGTTCGGCCCCCACCACTTGGTGAAGGCCTCGATCTCCGGCACGTCCTTCACGCGCTCGGTGGGCACCACCGAACGGTAGGACACCACGCCGGTAAAGCGCGGCTGCTCCTCGCCAAAGAGCGCGGCGCGCACCCGCGAGTGGATGCCATCGGCCCCCACCAGCACATCGTGGCGGGCCGTGCCGCCGTCTTCGAAAGCCAGCGTCACGCCCTGCGCATCCTGGGTGATCGCGGCCACGCGCCGGCCCAGCAGCACCTGCTCGGCGGGGAACTCGGCTGAGAGCGCCGCCAGCAAGTCGGCGCGGTGAATGGTGACCTGTGGCGCGCCATAGTGTTCCTGGGCCACCCCGCCCATGCCCAGGCGAGAGGTTTCCAGGCCCGTGTCCCAGTCGCGGCTGATGCGAAAGGTCGGCTGGGCCCCATCGCGCCGGATGGCAGCGCCGATCCCACCGCCCAGGCCGTCGAGGGCCTTGACGACGTTGGGCGTGAGGTTGATGTCCGCCCCCACCCGCCCCCAGCCCTTGGCCTGCTCGTACACCGTCACGCGGTGACCCGAGCGCGCCAGCGCGATGGCCGCACTCATGCCGCCTACGCCGCCGCCTGCGATGCCAATGTCCAGTCCCGCCATGAAATCCCCTTGGTGTTCGAAGTTCAGAAAACGCCCGGAAAGGAACCACCGTCGAGCAGCAGGTTCTGTCCGTTGATATAGCCCGCGTGCACGCTGCACAGAAAGGCACAGGCCTTGCCCAGTTCCTCGGGCTGGCCCAGGCGGCGCGCTGGGTGCTTGGCCACACGCGCCTGGCGCACCTCCTCGGGCGTGCGCCCTTCCCGCTGGGCCTGGGCTGCAAAGTTACCGGCCAGGCGCGCGGTGTCAAAGGTGCCGGGCAGCAGGTTGTTGATCGTCACGCCACGCGCGGCCACGCTGCGCGCCAAGCCCGCCACAAAGCCCGTGAGACCCGCACGCGCGCCGTTGGACAGGCCCAGCTGCTCCAGCGGCGACTTCACCGCGCTGGAGGTGATGTTGATGATGCGGCCAAAGCCGCGTGCAGCCATGCCGTCCACCGTGGCCCGG
>JAIXPL010000034.1 GCA_027486255.1 Comamonadaceae bacterium | reverse complement strand
GCCGGTGTAGCTGCTGGTCAGGGTCACGGTTTTGCCGTCGCCCACGTTCTTGTTGGCAAACACGCCTGTGGCCGCCACGTCCACCGCATCGCCCGCCACCAGGCCAGTCTTGCTCACACCGGCCACGCTCACCGTGGCGCTGGTCAGCCCGTTGTAGACCTTGTTGGCGACCGTGATGCCGCCAATCGTCAAGGCCTTGGCGGTGATGTTGGCACTCAAGCCCGTGGGTTGCGTGAGGGTGTAGTTGCCCGCTTCCGATCCGCTGATCGTGTGGGCCGCCGTCACCGTTTTTCCGATCCCGAAGTGTTTATTGGCGAAGCTGCCGGTCTGGGTCAGGACCACATTGGCCACATCCGCAGCCACCACCCCGATCAGGGTGCCATTGCTCAGGGTCGCGGTGACTGTGCCGTCGTACACCTTGTCAGCGACTGTCGTGCCGCTCACCGTCAGCGCCTTGGCCGTGATGGTGGCGGTGGTCGAGGCGCTGGTGTTTTGCAGGATGTAGTTGCCCGCATCGGCACCCGCCAGGCTCAGGCCTTGCACGCTCACGGTCTCCCCCACTTTCACATTCTTGTTCGCAAAGAGGGCCGAGCTGCTGTTGTATTGCAAGGCGTCTGCACCCACCGCATCGGCCGAGGCCAGCGCGACGCTGGCCGTGTACGTGCCGTCATAGGTTTTGGGGGACGCTGTGGCGCTGATGGTCAGGGCCTTGGGCGTGACGGTCTGCACACCCAAGACTTCCATCGTGTTGCTGAAGTTGGTGCCCACCAGATTGCTCACGCTGGTGGCCGTGAGGTTGTAGCTGCCCACGATGGCATTGCCCGACGCCGAGCGCTGAGCTGGCAAGGTGTTGGGCGCCAGTTGTACCGTGACGCTGCCACCATTGACGGCATCCACAATGTCAAAGGCCCCGGCGTTGGGCGTCACGGTCAGGGTGTTCACCACGGTGCTGTAGGCGCTGCTGTAGTAGCTGGCGGTCGGTGTGGCGACCGTCCCTGCCGTGCCATAGGGGGTTGTGGAGTTGGGGACACGAATCAACAGTTTGTCGGCAGGCACCACCGTGAAGCTGCCCGCCTGGTATGCAGGCGTGTAATTGCCTGGGGTGATGCCCGCAGGGGTCAACACACCCACATAGGTGCCGGCTGTCGTTCGCTGCCCCGCTGAAAGACTGCTCGAGACCGTCGGCCCCACCCCATTGGCAAAGGCCAAATCAGCACTGCTCTCGCCAACCACAAAGCCCGCGTAGGACACACCGCTGAACACGGTGGTGTTGTCGGGGATGGCAAAGAAATTGGCATCGTTATTAGCCGTGACCGTCAGCGTCTTGGGCGTGATGTTGGCACTCAAACCCGTGGGCTGCGTGAGGGTGTAGTTGCTGACCTCCGAGCCGCTGATCGTGTAGGCCGCCGTCACCGCTTTTCCGTTGGCGGCGTTTTTGTCGGCAAAGCTGCCCGCCTGCGAGAGGAGCACGTTGGCTGTATCGCCGGAGACCACCCCCACCAAGGTCCCGCCACTCAAGGTGGCGAGGGTGGTGCCGTCGTAGGTCTTGTTCGCCACCGTGGTGCCCGAGACGGTCAAGGCCTTGGCCGTGATGTTGGCGGTGCTGGTGAGGGCATTGGCCAGCGAATAGTTGCCCACATTGGCGCCGCCCAGCACCAGGCCAGTGACACTGACCGTTTTCCCCGCGCCCACATTTTTGCTGTCAAAGCTTGCCAGCGCGCTGGAACTGTCCATCTGCACATCGTCCACGCCGAGTACCCCCGTCAAGGCACCGTAGCTGGAGACGGTGGCACTGCTGCTGCCGTCATAGACCTTGGCGCTCACACTCAGCCCGGACAGGCCCAGGGGCTTGGGCGTGATGGTGGCGCTGGTGGTGGCGCTGGTGTTGGGTGTCTGGTAGTTACCTAGGTCGGCACCTGAAGCGCTGATGCCGCTGACATTGACGCTCACGCCGGAGGCGGCGTCCTTGCTTGCAAAGGCCGCTGAGCTGTAGCTGGTCGACAACAAATCGCCGGCCAGGCCATTGTTAGCTAGCGTGACGCCCGAGACGGTGGTGGTGCCGTCATAGACCTTGCCCGCGGCCGTGGCGGTGACCACCAAGGGCCTGGGGGTGATGGTCTGCGTGCCCACCACCGTCAAGGTGTTGCTGAAATTCGGGCTGGTGCTGACAGCGCCGGCTGCCGCCACGTTCCACACGCCCACCCGGGCAAGGCCCGCGGTGCTGAGCGTGGGATTGTTCAGGGCCAGTCCAAACTGGGCACTGCCACTGGCCCCGTCGTTCAGTGTGTAGGTGCCGCCGCTCGAACTCAGTTGCGAGCTCAGATCGATGACGCTGCCATCAGGCATCAGGTAGCGCGCGCTGCTGATGCTGTACGCCAGCGTATTGCCGTATACCGTGCTGGCGTCCGCGACGCGAATCAGCAGCTGGTTGGCCGGAATGATGGTGTAGGTCCCGGTGCGGTAGCTGATGCTGTAGTTGATGGCGCTCAGGCCACTGGGCGTGAGCGTGTACTGGCCCGCCTGGTTCGCGCTGGGGGAACTGCGTGCGATGGCCAAGGTGCCGCTGAGCACGGCACTGGTTTCCTGATTAACGAGGCCGCTGTAGCTGGCACCCGCATAGCCAGGGGTGTCGGTCAGGGTCACGAAGCGGGCATCGTCATTGGCCTGGATCACCAGGGGCGCCGGGTTGATGGTGCCCGAAGAGGTGGTGCCTGTGGCCGTGGTGGCATAGCCCGAGACCGACCAGATCGCCGAATTAGAGACGCCCCGCAGACTGAAGCTCATGCCCTTGTTGCTGCCCGCGTTGGCGGTGTCGTAAGTGGCGCCCACGGGGCTGAAGCCCATGCTGTCTGCGTCTACTGCGCCGGAGACGCTGCCGCCGGTGACCACCGCATTGAGGGCGCTGGTGGTGCCGTCATAAGTTTTGGTGGCCGTGACGTTGGCGCCGGTCACGGTCAGCGAGGGCTGCAAGCGGTAGTAGAAATTGCGCGTTCCTGCCACCACGCTGCTCAGCGAGTTCAAGTCGGCGTTGTAGGTCTTGTATCGGACAGACCCTGTCGCGCCCACCAATTTGCTGCTCAGGTTGGTGGTCGACCCGTTGGCTACCGTAGCAGTGGGCGAGCCTGCAAACAGCAGCAGCGTGCCCGTGCTGCTGGTGGTGACCATGCCGGTGAGCGTCAAGTCACTGAGCAGCGAGGTGTTGGCCGCAGATGCGGAGCCAGCGATCAGTCGGACGATGCTGTTGGCCCCGGTGAGCGTGATGGTTCGGTCGACGTTCACCGCGCCCGTGGCCTGAACAGTGACATTGCCTGTGCCCGAGATGGCCCCCGCCATGCCCGACAAACTCAAGGCGCCGGAGCGGTAAAAAAGCAGGTTGGCGCTGGTGGTCACTGTGCCGCTACCCAATCCACCATTGGTCGAGTCGAGTGCGCCCACTTGAAGGGTGCCTCCATTCACCGTGGTCGAGCCAGTTCGCGCAATGTTGGCTGCGCTCACCACCACCGTGCCGAGACCCAAGCCCTTGGTCAAATTACCCCCGCCAGACAAAGTGCCATTCAGGATCAATGTCGAATTGGCAGGGGCATCGACGGTGAGGGCCACCGAAAACCCCGCGTTGTGGTTGATGTTCGCGTTGTATGCGGCGATGCCCGTGGCCGAGTTGCTGAGGGTGGCGGCTCCTAAACTGATGGTGATCGGGCGCATGGCCAGAGGCGTGTACCCCCGCAGATCGAGCGTGGCCCCCGATTGCAAGGTCAGGCTGCTTAGCGTGGTCGCAGGGCCCAGGGCCCCCGCATGGCCCAACTCCAGGGTGGTCCCCGAGGCAGTGAGGGTGCCGGTGAACTGCGTATTGTCGCCCGACAGCCTGAGCCGCCCTGCCGCCAGCGAGATCGGGACGGAGGTGACGAACTGGCCCGAAAATTCACCGGAGGGATTGCTGATGTAGAGGGAGCCGGTGCTGATGGAGACGGTGCCCGTGCCGGTCAAGTTCTTCAGGTTGGTACCGCCATACATTGCCAGCTTGCTGGCCGTGAATGTCCCGGCTAGATTCAGGCCGCTGGAGGATGAGATGGCTCCGTCGGTTCCCAAAGCCAGCGTCGTGTTGACACCGACCGTCGTCGGACCGGTGTAACTGCTGGAACCGGTGTAATTCAGGGTGGCCATGCCAGAGCCCGTGGTGTTGACCACCGAAAGTCCACCCGTCCCGCTCATGGAGCTGGAAAAACCCAGGGTCGATGAACCCCCACCCGGCATGGCCAGCGTGAGGGTGTTGCTGCCCAAAACAACAGAGCCTGATGAGACACTCATGCCCTTGAGCGTCACGCCCGCAGTGGCTCCGCTGATGTTCAAGGTACTGGATGTGCCGAGCGTGACCACAGTGCTGGGCAGGTTGCCCGAACCGCTCACCAACAGGGTTTTATTCGACGCGACGCTGAGCGCACTCCCCCAGGCATTGGGCCCGGTCAAAGTCATGGTGCCCGAACTGGACCAGTTCAGAGTTCCTGAGAAGGTGTTGTCACCCGCCAGCGTCAAGATGCCATTATTGAAGTTGAACGTGCCAGCCCCGGAGATGGGGCTATTGAGTGTCAATGAGCCGCTGCGGTTGATGGTGAAGATGCCGCCCACGCTGATGGGACCCGCCAGTGAGCCACTTGCGCCAGCGGCGCCAACTGCGCCCAGTGTCAGGGTGCCTCCCGATGGAATGGTGGTGCTGCCGGTGTAGGTGTTGTTGCCCGACAAAGCAAACGATCCCGAACCTGGCATCACCAGCCCGCCAGTACCACTGATGACACCGGCATACGACTGACCCGTACCCACACTGGTGAAGGTCAGGGTCTTGCTGCCCAGCACAGTGGCACCACTTCCCGTGATGTATTTCACGCTGGCGCCGCTCGTGGTGGCACTGATGTCAAACACCCCCGAATTGGCGACACTGCTCGACGTGGAGACGCTCCCAGCGTCTGACAACGCCAGTGTCCCGGCACTGATGGTGGTCAGCCCTGTGTAGGTGTTGGCGCCCGTCAGCGTCAGCGTGCCAGAACCCAATTTGGTCAATCCGGAGGTACCACTCAATACTGCGGCCAGCGTCACGTTTTGATCATTGGTGTCAATTCGATAGGTCTGATTGGCAGTAAATCGTCCAACGTAATCGGTGGTGTTGGCTGCTGAATACTGCAAAGTACCGCCAAGGAAACTGATCGCACCCGTCGTGCCGATGGCGTTGGCTGAACCCAAGTTCAAGTTCCCACCGGACAAAGTGGTCAGGCCACCGTAGCTGTTGTTACCCGTCAGGGTCAATGTGCCAGCCCCTGACTTGGTGAGCTTTCCCGAAGCGCCAGAGATGGCCCCGCTGTATGTGCTGTTGCCCGCTTGGTTAATGCTCAAAGTCCCAGTACCAGACATGTGGACGTTGCCGGTGCCTGTGAATCCGCCCGCGAGCGATAAGGTCAATGTCGCACTATTGGCCCAAGTCAGGTCTGTCGCCAAGTTCAAGTTGCCCGTTTGTGTACCACTGCTGCCGGTGCTGATGGTGATGTTGGAACTTAAAAATGCGTTCTGGAGAGCCGTGACATTCACCACAGAGTTGTCGCCCGTGGCTGTAAAGTTGGAGAGGGAAGCGCTCACATTGCTGTTGGCCGCTGAACTGATGGTGATGTCGTATGGGTCCAGCAACCACTCACCAAAATTCCCTTTCGGTGCGCGCGCTGAGACCTGCAGGTCCCCCACCAGTAACTGGTGACCCGAGGTTTCGATTTGCCCGCCGTCACCGCCTTGCGGCCCGCCTTCGGCCTTGATCGAACCACTGACTTGGGTGAACCCCTGGGGGTGGTGCACATCGCTCCACAGCACCACCGTGCCGCCATCACCCTGGCTCGTGGCGCTGGCCTCGATGCGCGCGCCCTGCGCCATCATCAGCTGCACGGCCTGGCGTGTGTCACCCCTGCCCTGCCAGTCACCGCCCACCAGCACGGTACCGCCACCCTGGGGGCCGTTGGCCTCGATCTGGCTGGTGCCCGTGAGCTCAATCTGGTCGGCCATCAGGACGATCTTGCCGCCCTTTTCCGTGAGCCTGGTGGCACTGAGTTGACCGCTGTTCTTGATGACAGAACCCTGCAGCGTGGCCAGCGCGTGGGCCGAGAGGATGATTTGCCCGCCTTCGGCCCGCACGGCGCTGCGGTTGTCAATCAAGGATGCGATGGCCTGCGGTGTGGTGGTGATGCCCGCCAGGCCCAGGGCGTTGTGGCTGAAGTTCAGCGTGACGGTCTCGCCCGAGGCGAGAGCCACGGTACCTGCCTGGGCCACCACCACGCCCTGGTTACGCACCTCGGGCGCCAGCAGCGCGATGTAGCCGCCCAGCGCGGCGCGGAGCTGGCCTTCGTTGACCACGCTGGCGGTGCTGCCGTCGCGGCTGAAGCTGGCCTTGCCCGCCATGAACTCGTCGGCATTGGCACGGCCGGTGGTGGCCACCAGGCCACCCACGTCCACTTGCGCCGTGGGCGAGAAGTACACGCCGTTGGGGTTGGAGAGAAACACCTGGCCGTTGGCGCTGATCTGGCCGTAGATCTGGCTGGCGTTGTTGCCCAGGATGTTGTTGAGCACCACCGCGCTGCTGCTGGGCTGGATGAACTGCACCTTGGCCTGGCTGCCCACGTTGAAGCTGGCCCAGTCGATGACGGCACGTTGGCTGCTCTGGTTCACGCTCATGAGCGCCGTGCTGCCAAGGGCGCCGCTGCCTGTGCTGCTGGCAATGCTGGCGCTGCCGCGTGTGACCACGCCGCCTTGGGGCAGCTGGGTGGGTGACGGTGGCGTGGGCGGTGCTTGCTGGGCATGGGTGAGGCTGACCATGCCTGCAAAGGCCACCTGGCTGAGCGTGGCTCTGACCGCCTGCGCCAGGCTGCGGCCCGTGCGCGTGCCTTTGCCCGAAGCGCGCGCAGTTTCCGGCACGGGCTGCAGCTGCTGGGCGCGGCCTGAGCGCTTGAGGCGGTAGATGTGGTTCACAGTTGCTCAGTAGCTCAGTGAGGCGGCAAGCCACACGCGCTGCAGGGTGCGGGTGCCATCGCTGTCGGCACCGGTGGTGCTGTGGGCGGCCGGGTTGCTGCCCAGGCGGCGGCTCCAGGTGGCCGAGAGCTCATGGCCCTGTGGGCTGCGCCAGCTCAAGGACAGACCGCCGCCTTGCAAGGTTTGGCCGTTGAGGGTGGTGAGCGCGCTGCCGCTGGCGCTGAACTTGTCGCGGTAGGCATGGATGCGGCCCCAGTCCACAAAGGCGTTGAGGGTCCAGGCCGGGTCCAGGCGGTGGCGAAGGCCCAGGGTGGCGGTGGCGCCCAGGCTGCCTCCGGCCTCGTTGCTGGGGTAGGCCCGCACCCCACCAGCGCCACCCAGGTAGAGTTTTTCTGAGGAGTCGAGGTTGCGGTTGGCCCATTGGGCCGAGGCCTGCAGGTAGGCGCTGGTCTGGGCCGTGAGGCTTTGTTCGCGCTGGTACTGGGCGTTGAGCTTGCGGAATGCACCAGCGGTGCGGGCGCCATTGGCATCTGATGCGGCGTTGGGGGATGCGTTGAGGTCCACCTCGCCCCAGCTGCTTTGCAGGCTGAGGATGTTTTGGGCAGGCGTGAACAGCTGGTCGAGCCAGTTGCCCAGTAGGCTGGCGCGCAGCACATCCAGCCGGTAATGGGAAACCGTGCTGACTTCCGTGGCGGCGTTGTTGGCCAGCGCGAGGTTGTCAAAGCTTTTGCGGTCAGTGCTGATCTGGGCGCTGAGGTTGCGCTCGGGCTGGCGCACCAGCGGCAGCGAGAAGTCCAGCCCCCAGGCTTGTGCCGAGCCGCTGGCTTTGAGCGCGGCAAAGCTGCCACGCAGCTGGTAGCGCATGTCCGAGGCGTGCACGCCGGCACGCCAGCCTTGCAGACCCACAGGCAGGGTGTAGGCCACGCGTGCGTAGCGGCTGCCCTCACTGGCCACCGCTTGCACTTGCAAGGCGTCGCCCAGGCCGGCGGGGTTGTTCAGGGCCAGACTGGCGCTGAGGCGCTCGGTGCCGGTGGACAGACCGCCATAGTTGTCGAGCGTGATTTGCGCCTGCTGCAGCTTGGCTTGGCCAAGGGCGATGAGCAGGTCGGTGGTGCCCGGTTGGCTACCTTCGGCAAATGAACCGCTGGCCTGTACGCCGGGCAGGTCATCGAGCAGGAGCAGCAGCCGATCGACCTGGCGCAGGTTGACGGGCTGGCCCGGGATCAGCAGCGCATCGGCCATGGCCTGGATGCGCTGGCGGGGAAGCGCGCTCAGGGCCTCGCCCAGACGGACGCGCCCCAGCCGGGCTTCCAGCACCCGCAGGGTGACCACGCCCGCTTCGATTTCTTGCGGGGGCACCAAGGCGTGCACCAGCCAGCCCGCGCTGCGGTAGGTTTGCACCAGCACCCAAGCGGCTTCCTGCAACTGAGTCAGGCTCAGCTCGCGCCCCGCAAAGCCAGCCAATGCGGCCTGCAGGGCCTGCGGGCTGAGCAAGGTGGCACCTTCGAGACGGAAGGCATTGACGCGCAGCACCGGGCCGCTGTGCTCGGCCGCGGGCGGCGTGGGTTCTTGGGGCGTGCGCAGCTTGGGGGCGCTCAGCGCGCTGGGGGGGCGGGCCTCGATTTGCTGCAGCACCGAGCCGGCATCAGGGGCGGCCCGTGCCGCGCTGCATGCCAGCAGCAGCGCCAGAGAGGGCAGGCAGATCCTCTGGGCACCAGGGGGGAAGGGCATGCGCTTCATGCTTTGCGGATGGTCAGTTCTTCAAAGAACTGGTAGCCCACATTGCGAATGGCTTCGATGACGGCACCCTCGACCCCGGTCTGGTGCAGTTTTTTGCGCAGCCGCACCATGCGCACCTGGATGTTGGCCTTTTGCTCCTCGTTCAGGGCAATGCCCAGGCAGGCGGCCACTTGGGCAAAGTCCAGCCGCGCATCGGGCGACAAGGCAAAGGCCCGCAGCAGGCTGGCTTCGGTGGCGGTGACCCGGACGGTCGCGGTCGGACCGGTCAGGTCGAGTTTGTAAAGGGTGAGCACGGCATGCTGGCGTGAAGACAGATGGCGCGCATTAAATGCAACGTTTCGTTAGAAAGCTTTCAGAGTCTTTCAAAAGGTAATTTTTTTCGCATCGAAGCGACGGAAATGAAGGTATTAAAAAGTAAATGTAGGAAATTGCAGGAATTTAGAGGCGCGCTCCTGGCGCGCTCCTCTTTGAAGACGTGCCCTAGTTGGGCGCCCTTCACCCAAGCCGCAGGGCTTAGCCCAAGAGTTGTACTGGCGCGTGCAAGCGGTAACCAATGCCCCGGATGGACTCCAGGGATGGATCTGGCGCACCGGCCTGGGCGAGCTTCTTGCGCAGGCGCGTGATGCGCACCTCCAGGCTGGCCTTACTTATGTCGACCTTGTCCAGCCCCAGAAGCTCAAAGAGCTGCCAGTTTTCCAGGCGCCCTGAAGGGGCGCGGGCAAATGCGGTGAGCAGGGCTTCTTCGGCAGGGGTGAGCCGGACCTGGCCCCCCGGCCCCTGCAGCTCGCGCTGCCGCAGTTGCAGCCCACCCTGCGGGCTGACCTGGTCCAACTGCTGAGCTTGGCGGCGGCGGGCAAAGCTGTTGAGTGCGGCCGACAGCTCTTCCATGGGCACGGGCTTGGGCAGGTACCAGTCGGCACCACTGTCGTAGCCGTCCACCTTGTCTTGCAGGTCGGAGCGGGCAGACACGATGATGATGCCCACCAGGGGTTGGGCCTGCCGGATGCGGCGGGCCAGGCTGTAGCCGTCTTCACCGGGCAGGCCCAGGTCGATCAGGAAGACATCTGCCGCCTCCGCACGGGCCTGGTCTTCAAGTTCTTCGGCGCAGCCCAGCGCCAGCACATGGTGGCCTTGGGCGCGCAGGGCATCGGCGGTGAGTTCACGCAGGTCGTCGTTGTCTTCCACCAAGACGATGCTCAGACGGGCAACCATAGTTCGAAGAAGATGTGTCGGTTGTCGGGGCGGTAGCTGAGCTGGCCACCGAGCTGGAGCGCGAGATTGTGCGACAGGAACAGACCCAGCCCGGTGCCGGACTGGCGCTGTGCCGCTGGGCTGCGGTAGTACTTGGAAAACACCTGCTCTGCCTGCGGCCACCCAGCCGAGCCCGGCGAATTGCTCACCCGCAGCGACCAGCCGGCGCGCCCATCGGCATGGGCTTGCGCGCGCAGGGCCAGCTGCACCGGCTGCTGTGCATCGCCGTACTTCAGGGCGTTTTCAATGAGGTTGCTGGCAATGATCTGTACGCACTGCCGGTCAGACTCCAGCAGCGCCGGTGCCGTGAGCTCAAGCACAGGCGGAGTGAGCCAGGTCCGCTGCTCGTGCAGCCACTGGGGCAGCTGTTCGGCCAAGTCAAAGCGCTCGCGCTGCAGCGTGAAGGGGTGTTCAACCAGCCGATCGGTCTGCACGCAGCGCTTGAGGATGGACTTCATGTTGTCCAGAGCGCGGCCCACATAGCCTTGGGTGCGGTCGTCGGGCGCATGGTTTTTCAGGGCCAGCTCGATCACGGCCATCGGGTTCTTGAGCTCGTGCATCAGCATGTTAAGCAGCTGCGACTGGTCTTGCCGCTGGCGGGCCTCCAGGGCCAGTTGCTTGTTCGAAAGAAAAAGGCTGTTGGCCTGCTGCTGGCGCAGGCGTTCCATTTCGCGCGAGCGCACGATCAGCAAAGCCGTCATGAAGCAGCCAGAAATCAGGCCGTAGAGCAGCACCCCGTAGATCGACATCATGTTGCCTTGCAGCACCCCTAGGCTGGCCAAGACGCTCAGCGCAAGGGTGAAAAGAATCGAGAGGTAGTAACCCACGAGCACGGACTTGGGCAGGAAGTAGGTCGCGTGCTGCTCGGGATCGGGGACGCGAGGCTGGATCCAGAAGGCAATCACGCACAAACTGCACAGGCCCAAGGCATTGATGAGCATGTTCAGACGCAGGGCATCGAACTTCTGGCCCAGCAGCATCAGACCCACCGCCAGCGCCGAGAGGGCCAGCACCACGTGCATGAGGTGGCGCCCCCAGCGGGGGATGCGGTATTCGCAGAGCAGTCTGTATTCAAAGACCAGCGACAAGCCTGTGGTGAGCACCACCAGCCAGTTGTAGAGCAGGTCCTGAGCGGCAGGCGATATGTAGGGCGACAGCACGATGCGGTGGTAGCCCAGGTAGCCGGCGGTGTAGAGCAAGAGCACGGTCTGGCGGAGCACGAAGACGGCGTTGACCGGATCGCGGTCGCGCAGCCAGGCCAGAAACACCCAGACCAGAAAGGACAAGATCAAGGCCAGCAAGGCCGAGTAGGCCAAGCTCAGGGCATGGTCCTGACGCAGCATCTCGCGGGGGCTGAGGGCCTCGACATGCAAGAGCTGGGTGCTGGAGGTGGCCAGGCGCAGCCAGACCTCGCGGGGCGCGGGCTGCGCTGCGATGACGAAGGAGTGGTGCAGCGAATCGAATTCGCGCGACTGCCAGGTGCTCAAGTCCCCGGTGGTGCGCGGCCGGGGCCCTGTGGCGGCTTGCAGGGGGTCGTGCAGTTGGATCTCATCGAGGTAGACCGGCCGGAAGCGCAGCACCAGGGTGTCGGCCCCGCCGGGGGGGACGCCATCGATCCGCAGCCGGATCCACTGCACATGGTGGCTAAAGCCCTTGCTCAGCACCCCTTGATAAGGCGTGTAGGGGGCGGTGCGGGCCTGCTCGAAGCTGGCAGCTCCGGTGGGATCGGTCCAGTAGGCTTTTTCCAGAACGCGGTCTTGCGCCCAGACTGTCGCAGGCCAGAGTACTCCGCAAAGGCAAGCTGCAATCAGCAGGCGCAGCACAGCGGCCCATTGCACGAAAAGACGAAAAGGCATGGTGGACCGGAGTATGCCTAAGCTGGGCCATTGAACTCAGCCGTACGGAAGACGGGATGGCGTTGGGCTCATAGTACTTTCAGGCTCTGGAACGTAGGTATCGTGCATGCGTTCAGCGCCTGTCGAGATTGATCAGTACAAGCAGGGATGACTTGGAGTGATCGATCTGTTACCTTGCTGACTGACCCACGTAGCTCATCACTCTGCCCCTGTTCCTGACAGAGCGGCGCAGGTTGCAAGGCACGCACCCAGCTTCCTTGAAACCACCCTCGATGAATCAAAAAATACCTCGGTCTGCCAAGGCCTTGCCTGATCGCCACACCAAGACCGTTTCTGCAGAGAGCGCAGCGGGCCTGCGGCGAAACCATTTGCTTGGCCTGCTCGAAGGCTCGATTGTTCCTGCGCTGCTGGAGCGCCTGCCACCCCAGGTGGTGCGAGAGGAATTAAAAGCCCTGGGGCCCGCCCTGCAGACCCCGGAGGAAATCGCGGCATTCGCCAAGCTGTGCCTGTTGCAAGACGGCACGATTGCCACCGCGTTTGCACGGCAGATGGTGGCCGACGGCGTGATCGTCGGGGCCATCTTTGATGGCTTGATCGCGCCTGCAGCCCGCCACCTGGGTCACTTGTGGGACAGCGATGTGTGTGGGTTCGAGCAGGTCACGCTGGGCCTGTCGCGGATGCAAAGCATTGCCATGGTACTGAGCCAGAAACTCAGCGCCCCATCTGGACATGCGGGCCGTGTACTGCGCGCATTGTTCGCACCGCTCCCGGGGTCGCAGCACACCCTGGGCGTCCTGATGGTGTCGGAGCTCTTTCAGAACGAGGGCTGGGAGGTCGCGATGGAGACGGGAGCCACCGAGGCCCAACTGCTGGCGGCGGTGCGCCGCGAGCGCATTGATGTGGTGGGCTTGTCGATCAGCTTGCAGGACGACATCAACCCGCTGGCTGACTTGATCCGGGCCCTGCGGACGCAGTCCCAAAACCCCCGTCTGAAGGTGCTGATTGGCGGCCCCGTTCTCGGCAAAATGGAAGGCTTGGAACTGCGTGTGGGGGCCGATGCGGGCGCCGCAGACGCCAAGGTCACGCAAAAATTAGCCAAGGCCTTGGCCTTGGCGCTTCACAGCGCCGACCCTGCCTGAGCGCCAGGCTTGGGCTCAGTGGCATCGCCACGAGGTCAGCACGCGCTGATCGGCCCAGCCCACTCATCAACAAAAAGGCCACCAAGAACGTGTTCTTGGTGGCCTGTGTATGGGCATATGGTGGTGGGTGAGGACCGGGGTTCAATTCCCATCAGATGAACGGATGCTAACACCCTCGGTTCGGATCGGTTTCCTGCGGAAAGATGCGGAACCCTGCCCCCGCAAATTCGGTTTCCTCATTTGCCCGCATATTTCCGCAGCCTTTGATCTCACCGTTTTGAGCCGTCGCCTACACCGGATAGGTGTGGGCCGGAGGATTTCCATTCCTTACCCAGTCATTGAAACAGGCCTCGGTGGACAAGACTTGGAAATGTTGAAACCACTCCGACTGACGCAAGGCTTGCTCGGCGGGACCATCAATCCAACCACTGATCACTAGGCAGAGGTCCATGCACCCGCGTAGGTTCGTCAGCCCTAGAGCAAGCCTCTTTGGGTATGCCCCTTGGTACCGAAATTTGAACAATGGCTCATGATGTGCCACACGATTTCGGAAGAAGTTGGCGATTTGAAGATCCTGTCCAAGCTGATGACGGTTCTGCGAATTGCCCCACTGCTTGGGGTTCAAGATGGGG
>JAIXPL010000030.1 GCA_027486255.1 Comamonadaceae bacterium | reverse complement strand
GCGCTTGGCTGCCACGTCACTCGTAGCCGAAAGAGCGCACGCGGGCGTCATCGTCGGCCCAGCCGGATCGCACCTTCACCCAGATTTCAAGGAACACCTTGTGGCCCGTGAGGGTCTCGAGCTCCTGGCGCGCCTCGGTGCCGATGCGCTTGAGCTTCTCGCCCTTCTCGCCGATGACCATGCCTTTGTGGCCAGCACGCTCGACCACGATGGTGGCGGCGATCCGGCGCAGGCCACCCTCTTCCTCGTACTTGTCGATGATGACGGTGGAGGTGTAGGGCAACTCATCGCCCGTGAGGCGAAAGAGTTTTTCGCGCACGATCTCGGCGGCCATGAAACGGTCGCTGCGGTCGGTCAGTTCATCGGCCGCGTATATCCAGGGCTGCTCGGGCAGGTATTTCTGGCAGATGCCCAGCAGGCGTTCGATGTCTTTGGCGGTCTTGGCCGACATGGGCACGAATTCGGCAAAGTCGTGGCGCTCCTGCATGTCGCGCAGCCAGGGGGCGAGTTCGCTCCGGCGGTGGATCTGGTCGAACTTGTTGGCGATCAGCAGCGCGGGAATGCCTTTGGGCAAAAGTCCCAGCACCTTGGCATCGGCGAGGTTGAACTGGCCGGCCTCGACCACAAAGAGGATCAGGTCCACGTCGTTGACGGCGCCCAGCACGGTCTTGTTGAGCGAGCGGTTCAGCGCATTGCCATGGCGGGTCTGGAAGCCCGGCGTGTCCACAAACACGTATTGGGCGTTCTCCAGGGTGCGGATGCCCGTGATGCGGTGGCGCGTGGTCTGCGCCTTGCTGGAGGTGATGCTGATCTTCTGGCCCACCAGGGCATTGAGCAGGGTGGACTTGCCCACATTGGGCTTGCCCACGATGGCGATCAGGCCGCAGCGCTGGCCCTCCACCGAGCGGTCCGGGGCCGCACCGCTGCGCCCGGACAGGGCCTGGGCCAGCATGGCGTCCAGGTCCTGGGGGGTCTGGCCGGGCGATGGGGTGTCGGTGGTCATGTCAGGCTCAGCCGGCCGCAGCCGTCGCTCACAAAGTCTTGAGATAGGCCAGCATGGCGCTGGCGGCCGCCTGTTCACCGGCCCGGCGGGAGGCGCCGATGCCACGCTCGGCGCGGGCGAATTCAGCCACTTCGCATTCAACGTCGAAGGTCTGCTGGTGCGCTGCACCCGAGGTGGCGACCACGCGGTAGATGGGCAGGTTCATTTTGCGGCCCTGCAGCCACTCCTGCAACTCGGTCTTCGGGTCCTTGCCGATGGCCGACATGCGCGGGGTGATGTCCACGTCCTTGAAGAGCCGGCGCACCAGGGCCGAGGCGGGCTCGAAGCCGCCATCGAGGAAGACGGCCCCGATCACGGCCTCCAGGGCATCAGCCAGGATGGAAGGACGCTTGTGGCCACCCGAGCGTGCCTCCCCCTCCCCCAAACGCACCAGAGCCGGCAGGCCCAGGGCCACGGCGAGCTGGTGCAGCGTGTCCTGCTTGACCAGGTTGGCGCGCACGCGAGACAGGTCGCCCTCGGGAAGGTCAGACAGGCGCTCGTAAAGCAGACCGGCGACTGCCAGGTTGAGCACGGAATCACCCAGGAATTCCAGGCGCTCGTTGTGTTCGGCAGAGAAGCTGCGGTGCGTCAGCGCCAGTTGCAGCAGGCGCGGCTCACGAAAGGGGTGCTCCAGCCGCAGCTGCAGTGCGGAGAGATCGAGGGAGGAGGCGGGAGGGCGCACGGACAAGCGGCGGGACGCTATTGAAATGAGCCAATGCGCTTGAGGTTCCCGAAGTTCATCCAGACGAAGAAGGCTTTGCCCACGATGTTCTCTTCAGGGACAAAGCCCCAGAAACGGGAATCCAGAGAGTTGTCCCGGTTGTCACCCATCATGAAGTAATGACCGGGCGGCACCTTGCACACCACGCCCTCGGTGCTGTAGCGGCAGTTCTCGCGGAACTTGAACTCATCGGCGCCGGGGATGAAGGCGGGCCGGTCAGCCTCTTTGAGGATGCCGTACTTGCGTGAGCCGTCGGCCGTGCTTTCCTCAAACTGTTTGGAGTAGCGCAGCAAATCTTCGTCGAAGAAATCAGGCAAGCCGCGCTGAGGCAGAGGCTGGCCGTTCACGGTGACCTGCTTGTTGAGGTAGGCCACTTCGTCGCCAGGCACACCGATCACCCGCTTGATGTAGTCCAGGCTGGGCTTGGGCGGGTAGCGAAACACCATCACGTCGCCGCGCTGGGGCAGGTGGTTGTCGATGACCTTGGTGCCCACCACCGGCAGGCGCACGCCGTAATGGAATTTGTTCACCAGGATGAGGTCGTTGACCAACAGCGTCGGGATCATGGAGCCCGAGGGAATCTTGAAGGGCTCGAACAGGAAAGACCGCAGAATGAAGACCACCACGATCACCGGAAACAAGCCTGCCGTCCAGTCCAGCCACCAGGGCTGCATAAGCAGTCGCTCCTTGGCCTGAGCGATGTCGGTCTCGTCGGGGCGGACGCCCAGCTTGGTGAGCTCGGCCCGGCGCTGGGCATGGCTGGCTTCGAGAGCGGCCGCGGCCTGCTGGCGGCGGGGCAGGAACACCAGGCGCTCGCCCAGCCAATACAGGCCTGTGACCACGGTGGCCATCAGGAGCAGCAAGGCAAAGTTACCCTCCAGAAAACCCAGGTACCAGGCCCCGCCGTAACCGGCAAAGGCGGCCAGGATGAAGGCGGTGAGGGTGCTCATGAGCGAGCTGGTCATTCTTCCACCTGCAAGATGGCCAGGAAGGCTTCCTGGGGGACCTCGACGGATCCGATCTGTTTCATGCGCTTCTTGCCCGCTTTTTGTTTTTCAAGCAGTTTGCGTTTGCGCGAGATATCGCCGCCGTAACACTTGGCGATCACGTTTTTGCGCAAAGCCTTGATTGTCTCACGCGCAATGATGTTAGCCCCGATGGCGGCCTGGATGGCGACGTCGAACTGCTGGCGCGAAATGATCTCGCGCATCTTGGCCACCACGGCTCGGCCGCGGTACTGCGACTGGCTGCGGTGCACGATGATGGACAGGGCATCCACACGGTCGCCATTGAGCAAGATGTCGACCTTGACGACGTCAGAGGCGCGGTATTCCTTGAACTCGTAGTCCATGGAGGCATAGCCCCGGCTCACGGATTTGAGCTTGTCAAAGAAGTCGAGCACGATCTCGCCGAGCGGCATTTCATAGGTCAGCATGACCTGCTTGCCGTGGTAGGCCATGTTCAACTGGACGCCACGCTTGAGGTTGGCCAGCGTCATGACCGCACCGACGTAGTCCTGCGGCATGTACAGGTGCACCGTGACGATGGGTTCGCGGATTTCCTGAATGCGGCCGGCGTCTGGGATCTTGGACGGGTTTTCGACCTTGAGCACCTCGCCATCGGGCTTGAGCAGCTCGTAGACCACGCTGGGGGCGGTGGTGATCAGGTCCTGGTCAAACTCGCGCTCCAGACGCTCTTGCACGATCTCCATGTGCAGCAGGCCCAGGAAGCCACAGCGAAAGCCAAAGCCCAGCGCCTGGCTGACTTCGGGCTCATAGTGCAAGGATGCGTCATTGAGCTTGAGCTTTTCCAGCGCATCGCGCAAGGAATCGTATTCACTGGCCTCAGTCGGGTAGAGCCCGGCAAAGACCTGGGGTTGGATTTCCTTGAAGCCCGGCAAGGCTTCGGTGGCGGCAAAGGCGGCACCGCCCGTGCCAGGCCGGATCATGGTGAGCGTATCGCCCACCTTGGCCGCCTGCAGCTCCTTGATACCCGCAATCACAAAGCCCACTTCGCCGGCTTCCAGCGCATTGCGCTGCTCGGTATGCGGCGTGAACACACCCAACTGTTCAGCGTTGTAGAGTGCCTCCGTGGCCATGAGCTTGATGCGATCGCCCTTGGCCAGCCGGCCGTCGACCACGCGCACCAGCATGACCACGCCCACGTAGGCGTCGTACCAGCTGTCGATGATCATGGCGCGCAAGGCGGCTTCGGGCTTACCCTGGGGCGGCGGAATGCGGGCGACCACGGCTTCGAGGATGTCGTCAATGCCCATCCCCGTCTTGGCACTGCAGGCAATAGCGTCGGTCGCATCAATGCCGATGACGTCCTCGATCTCCTGCTTGGCGTTGTCCGGATCAGCTTGGGGCAAGTCCATCTTGTTGAGGACCGGCACCACCTCCACACCAAGGTCTAGCGCGGTGTAGCAGTTGGCCACGGTCTGCGCTTCCACGCCCTGGGAGGCATCGACCACCAGCAAGGCCCCTTCGCAGGCCGAGAGCGAACGGCTGACTTCATAAGAGAAGTCCACGTGGCCGGGGGTGTCGATCAGATTGAGGTTGTAGACCTGTCCATCGCGGGCCTTGTACTGGAGGGCTGCCGTCTGGGCCTTGATGGTTATCCCACGCTCTTTTTCGATGTCCATCGAATCGAGCACCTGAGCGCTCATCTCGCGCTCCTCCAGTCCGCCGCAGCGCTGGATCAGGCGGTCTGCCAGCGTGGACTTGCCATGGTCAATGTGCGCAATGATCGAGAAGTTTCTGATGTGATTCATCAAAGGGAACGCCTAAGTGCTTGAAAGTACTGCGACAGGGGGTGCGTCATCAGCCTGTCGACCATAAAAAAGGGCGCGTCGTAGTGCGACGCGCCCTGAACCAACAATCTATGGCAACTGCGATAGTTGGGACTTCATTGTAGGGAAAAAGCCAGCAGTGCATAGCCTGGGTGGGGTGCGTATCGGCTCGTTGCAGGTCAACAACAGGGATTTTATCAACAACTTATCAACAGTCGTTTGGGTGCAACTTTGGGACAACTTGTGGGTGATCTGTGGATGGATGGGTAAATCTGCAGAAGAGTGACAAGAGATTCATTTTTTGACTCTCTTTATGAGTCTGCTGTTCACACAAACCAAGGCCATTCTACCGAAAGTCATGAAAGAAAGACTATAAGTTAGTGATCGCCAACAAACAAAGCCGGTTCGGCTGGTTAAATTTTTTACTCAGCCATGGGGCCGCCGTGGTTTTTAGGCTGCTTCTGAAGCCTGGCGCAGGCAGAAACCAAGCGGGCCGGGAGGACATTGGCCGACTCCGGGCCAGCCCTTGCGGGCCAAGCGGAGCCCCCCGCCCGCTCAACGGGCGGGGCGAATCAGTGCGTACTGGGCCAGATCGCCGCGGCGGAACTGCAGCACGATGGGCTTGGTCTTGTCAGCACGGCTGATGGTCTGCTCGAACTCTCGCTGATTGGCGATTTCCACATTGCCAATGGCGACGATCACATCACCCTCACGCAAGCCTGCACGTGCTGCGGCACCCTCGGCCGCCTCCACCCGCACGCCACCGCGCAATTTGAGATCGCGTTTTTGCGCATCGCTCAGATCGGCCACACCCAGGCCCAATGTCTGGGCTGGACCAGCGCTGGGCGGACGCGGTTCGGCGCTGGAAGCGCGCCGTGTGGGACGCTCCTGCTCGAGTTCGGCGACAGTGACCTGAAGCTCGCGCTGGGCGCCACGACGGAACAGGGTCACGGTGGCGCGCGAGCCAGGCTTGGCGTTGCCCACCAGGCGCGGCAGATCACTGGATTTTTCGATGCTCCGGCCATCGAACTTGAGGATGATGTCACCCGCCTCAATACCCGCCTTGTCGGCCGGGGCCCCGGCTTCGACGCCGCGCACCAAGGCGCCCTGAGGCCGGCCCAGACCAATGGCCTCGGCCACCTCCTTGCTCACCTGGTCAATCTGCACACCAATGCGGCCCCGCGTCACCCGGCCGGTGGCCCTGAGCTGCTCGGACACGCGGATGGCCTCATCGATAGGGATGGCAAAGGAGATGCCCTGGAAACCGCCCGAGCGGGAATAGATCTGGCTGTTGATGCCGATCACCTCGCCACGCATGTTGATCAGCGGGCCACCCGAATTGCCCGGGTTGATGGCCACATCGGTCTGAATGAAAGGCAGGTAATCCCCGGTGTCACGCTGCTTGGCGCTGACGATGCCCGCCGTGACGGTGTTCTCCAGGCCAAAGGGCGAACCGATGGCCATGACCCACTCGCCAACCCGCACGCGGTTGATGTCCCCCATCTTCACGGAGGGCAGGCCGGTGGCCTCAATCTTGACCACCGCCACATCGGTGCGCTTGTCGGCCCCGACGATGCGGGCCTTGAACTCGCGTTTGTCGGTCAGCGTGACGATGACCTCATCGGCGCCCTCCACCACATGGGCATTGGTCATGACAAAACCGTCGCTGGACACAATGAAGCCCGAGCCCACGCCCCGCGGCACATCCTCGTCGCCCCGCTCGGGACGCTGCTGCCGAGGCAGGTTGGGTGGCACGGGAATACCAAAGCGGCGGAAAAACTCGAGCATCTGCTCATCCTGGGTGCTGCCCTGGGCAGGGCCCCGGCTGCGCTCCAGCGTTCGGATGTTGACCACGGCCGGGCCCACCAGATCAACCAGGTCAGTGAAGTCCGGCAGGGCGCGGGCCTGCGCAACGGCAGGCTGAACAGGAGCCAGGGCCAAACCCAGTCCGGCCGCCAGGGCGGTGGTCAGGGTCCAGGCATGGAGTCGTTTCCAGCGAAGGAAGTGCATGGTGTCAAGCCTCAAAAATCACAAGTCATCGAACGCGGCCAACCTTTGGAGGCCATACTGAAACATAAATCAAAACGAACCACCCTCTTCAATTAAGGGTTGGCTTGGCCTGGTTCAAGGGCAGGGTCAAGGCGCTCAAGGGTGAAGGGACCGCTGCTTGATCCGCACAGGAGACCAACACATGGGCCGTGCATGGCCTTGGATCAATGTCTATTGTCCTTGAATGTCCAGCCTGACTCGGCAGGCTCAGCCGAGGCAGCTTTGCAATGCGCTGTCATGGCTGAGCATCGTCACCCGCAAGGGCGGCGGACGCTCCGTCCTTGTGGGGGCGAGCATGCAGTGCCCGCCGCAAGTCGAGCCAATGCGCAGGGTCACAAGCGGCGTCTACCCACAGGAAGGAAGGCAGATCGGTCTGGTCTGGCCAACGGATCAGCATCAAGCCCTGCAGGTCCAGGACGACTTGAGGTGCTGGCAGGCTCTGCGCACGGGTAAGCGTGTCATGCCAGGACCAGGCCCTGCCGTCCCATTGCAGCACGCCCGTCGGCAGGTGGCGAACACCATGCCACAAGCCTCCGCCTGACAGCAGCAGGGCCGCAGCCCCCAGCCCAGGGCGCCAGTCGTGCTCGGCAGAGGCGCTCCACCAAGCCAGGGTGGCAGCCAATCCCAGCAGCCAGACGAACACCATGCCCAAGACCAAGAAACGAGAACGCCCCACCGTGTAGGACACCGATGGGGCGTTGCGTGTGCTCATCGCCAGGCTCCGGTCCGCTCAGCCCGGCATGACCGACTCTGGCCTCAAGCGCGCTTGAAAACCAGCGAGCCGTTCGTGCCGCCAAAGCCGAAGTTGTTCTTCAGCGCCACATCGATCTTCAGGTCGCGTGCGGTGTTGGCGCAGTAGTCCAGGTCGCACTCTGGATCCTGGTTGAAGAGGTTGATGGTGGGCGGCACCTTTTGATGATGCAAGGCCAGCACCGTGAAAACCGACTCGATACCACCTGCGCCGCCCAAGAGGTGGCCCGTCATGGACTTGGTCGAGCTCACCACCAGGCGCTTGGCGTGCTCACCCATCGCAGCCTTGATGGCGTTGGTTTCGTTGAGGTCACCCAAAGGCGTCGACGTACCGTGGGCGTTGAGGTAGTCCACCTGGTCGGCATTGATGCCGGCGTTGCGCATGGCATTGAGCATGGCGCGACGAGGACCGTCCATATTGGGGGCGGTCATGTGTCCGGCATCGGCGCTCATGCCGTAACCAGCGAGCTCCGCGTAGATTTTGGCCCCGCGGGCCTTGGCATGTTCGTACTCTTCGAGCACCATCACACCAGCACCTTCACCCAGCACGAAACCATCGCGGTCCTTGTCCCAGGGGCGCGAAGCGGTGGCGGGGTCGTCGTTGCGGGTCGACAGGGCGCGCATGGCGGCAAAGCCACCAATGCCCAGGGGCGAGACGGTGGACTCGGCACCACCGGCCACGATGACATCGGCATCCCCGTATTCGATCAGGCGGCCCGCCTCACCAATGCTGTGCAGGCCGGTCGTGCAGGCCGTCACCACGGCCAGATTGGGGCCTTTGAAGCCAAAGCGCATCGACACATGGCCCGAGATCATGTTGATGATCGAGGCCGGCACAAAAAAGGGCGAAATGCGACGCGGGCCCCGGTTGGTGTACTCGGCGTGGGTTTCCTCGATCATCGGCAAGCCGCCGATGCCCGAGCCGATCACCACACCAATGCGCGTGGCCTCATCCTCACCCAGGGCCTCGCCCGTCGGCAAGCCGGCATCCATCACGGCCTGGTGGGCCGCTGCAATACCGTAGTGGATGAAGGTGTCCATGCTCCGCGCCTCCTTGGCGCTGATGTAGGACTCCAGATCGAAGTTCTTCACCTCACCCGCAATCTTGCAGGACATGGCGGAGGCATCGAATTTGCTGATGAGACCGATGCCCGACTGGCCGGCCAGCAGCTGGGTCCAGGACTGCTCCACCGTGTTGCCCACGGGGCTGATGCATCCCAGACCAGTCACGACGACGCGACGACGGCTCATTGAATAGTCTCCGTGCTGCGCACTGCGGTACGAGCTGACCTAAGGAGGCCCGGCGCGGCGCTCATACGCAAATCATGTAAATAAGCCCGGCGGGCGCTTGTCCATGGGACAGGCCAGGCACGGGCTTGTATGAAAAAAGCCGATCAGGCTTTTTGATGGGTGGTGGCGTAGTCGACCGCGTTCTGCACGGTCGTGATCTTCTCGGCGTCTTCGTCCGGGATCTCGATGCCGAACTCGTCTTCGAGGGCCATCACCAGTTCCACCGTGTCAAGCGAGTCTGCGCCCAGGTCGGCCACAAAGGCCTTCTCGCCGGTCACTTGGCTCTCCTCAACGCCAAGCTGCTCGGCAATGATTTTCTTAACACGTGCTTCGATATCGCTCATAGATCCCTCTGAGGGTTGTGAAATGATCCGTGATTTTAGCCGTTCAGGCGGCTGGGGCTCGAAGCCCCGCGCGCCCGGCTGAACACCTGGCCGGACGGAACGCCGGCCAGGCTGTCTTACATGTACATCCCGCCGTTGACGTGAATTTCCTGCCCGGTGATGTAGCCGGCCTGGCGACTGGCCAGAAAGGCCACCGCATGCGCGATGTCCTCAGGCCGGCCCAGGTGGCCCAGCGGAATCTGACCGAGCAGGGCTTTTTGCTGTTCTTCGGGCAGGGCCGAGGTCATGTCGGTCTCGATGAAGCCGGGGGCGATGCAATTGACCGTGATGCCTCGCGAGCCGAGTTCGCGGGCCAGGGCTCGGGTCATGCCGGCCACGCCCGCCTTGGCGGCGGCATAGTTGGCCTGCCCCGGATTGCCGGAGGCGCCCACCACGGAGGTGATGTTGATGATGCGGCCGTAGCGCTGCTTCATCATGGTGCGCATCACGCCGCGGCTCATGCGGAAGACCGACTTGAGGTTGGTGTCCAGCACCGCATCCCAGTCCTCGTCTTTGAGGCGCATGGCCAGCATGTCGCGGGTGATGCCGGCGTTGTTGACCAGCACCTGCAGGCCGCCGTGCTCCTTGACGATGGCCTCGATCAGCGCCTCGAGGGCCGGTGCATCATTGACGTTCAGATTTTTGCCACTGCAGCCGGGAAACGCCGACAAGGCCTGAGCGATCCGGGCGGCGCCTTCGTCGGTGGTGGCGGTGCCAATCACTTTGAAGCCCTGGACCGCCAGCTGCTGGGCGATGGCAGCGCCAATGCCGCGGGAGGCGCCGGTGACCAGCGCAACATGGGGGGTGTCGTTCGTCATGGTGTTCAAGCTCCAAGGGCGGTGCGTGCCTCGGCCAGGCTGGCCGGATCGAACACCGGCAGGCCTTGCAGTTCGGGGGCGATGCGCTTGGCCATGCCGGCCAGCACCTTGCCGGGGCCGCATTCAATCAATGTGCTGAGACCGCGGGCCTGGATGGCCTGCACGCATTCCACCCAGCGCACGGGGCCAAAGGCCTGGGCATACAAGGCCTGGCGGATGCGCTCGGGATCGGTCTCCACGGCCACATCGATGTTGTTGATCACGGGAATCTGGGGCGCAGCAAAGGCCGTCTCGGCCAGCTTGATTTTCAGCTTGTCGGCCGCTGGCTTCATGAGGCTGGAGTGGAAGGGGGCGGAGACCGGCAGGGGCAGGGCACGCTTGGCGCCCTTGGCCTTGAGCAGCTCGCAGGCCTTCTCGACGCCGGCCTTGCTGCCAGCGATCACGGTCTGCCCCGGGTCGTTGAAATTGACGGCCTCGACCACTTCCGTGCTGCCCGCACCAAAGCTCTGGCGGGCCTCGGCGCAGCCCTCAATCACACCGGCAGCCGGCATGCCCAGGATGGCGGCCATGGCCCCGGTGCCCACCGGCACGGCCTCCTGCATGGCCTGGGCACGAAAGCGCACCAGCGGGGTGGCCTGCGCCAAGGTGAGCACACCGGCAGCCACCAGGGCGGAATACTCGCCCAGCGAGTGGCCGGCCAGGGCCGCCGGGGCCAGACCGGTCTCGGCCATCCAGACCCGGTAGGCGGCCACGCCTGCCACCAGCATCACGGGCTGGGTGTTGGCCGTGAGCGCCAGCGTGTCTTTCGGGCCTTCATGAATGAGCTTGCCCAGGTCTTCACCCAGGGCATCGGAGGCTTCGGCCAGGGCCTGCCGGACGATGGGATGCTCGCCCCAAGCGTCCAGCATGCCCACGGACTGGGAGCCCTGACCGGGGAAAACAATGGCAAATGCGTGGCTCATGGTGTGCGTGGAAGTCTGATGATTTCGCTGAATAAGAAGAGGGCCTGCGCTCAGAAATCGAGCAGCACGGCGCCCCAGGTGAAACCGCCGCCCACGCCTTCGAGCATGAGGGTGTCGCCCTTTTTGATCTGGCCGCTGCGCACGGCACTGTCGAGCGCCAGCGGAATCGAGGCTGCGGAGGTGTTGCCGTGCTGGTCGACGGTGACCACCACCTTGTCCATGGGCAGCTTGAGCTTGCGGGCCGTGCCCTGCATGATGCGGATATTGGCCTGGTGGGGGATCAGCCAGTCGATGTCGGCCTCAGTGCGGCCGGCCTTGGCCAGCACCGCGCGGGCCGCCTCCTCCAGCACACCCACGGCCAGCTTGAATACGGCCTGGCCGTCCATGCGCAGCATGGGGCTGCCCAGCACCTGGCCACCCGAGACATGGCCGGGCACGCACAGGATGCCCACGTGCTTGCCGTCAGCGTGCAGATCAGTGGCCAGGATGCCCGGCTGGTCCGAGGCCTCGAGTACCACGGCACCGGCTCCATCGCCAAACAGCACGCAGGTGGTGCGGTCCTTGAAATCGAGAATGCGCGAAAAGACTTCCGCGCCCACCACCAGGGCCCGGCTGGCCGTACCGGTTTTGATCATGGCATCGGCCACGGTCAGGGCATAGACAAAGCCACTGCACACCGCCTGCACATCAAAAGCCGGACAACCCGCCACACCCAGCTTGTGCTGGAGGATGGCGGCCGAGGACGGAAACACCATGTCCGGCGTCGAGGTGGCCACGATGATGAGGTCAATCTCGCTGGCCTGGCGCCCTGCGGCCTCCAGGGCGCGGCGTGCGGCCTCCAGACCCAGATCGCTGCTGTTGACCCCGGGATCGGCGAAGTGACGGGCGCGGATGCCGGTGCGCTCGACAATCCAGTCGTCCGAGGTCTCCACACCCTGGCTGGCCAGTTCAGCCGCCAGCTCGGCGTTGGTCAGGCGGCGTGGCGGCAGGTAGCTGCCCGTGCCGGTGATGCGGGAATAGCGGCTCATCAAACAGGAATCCGATCGCAAAGGTAGTGCCTGACAGATCAGGCCCGGACTGCCTCGGCATGCGCCGCATCCGGGGCCGAACTCGCCAGCAGGGGCGCGGCATGGGCGATGCGCTCACGCACCTTGTCGAGCAAACCGTGACCGGCCGCATCATAAGCGCGGCAGAGCGCGGTTTCGAAGGCCAGGACGTCGGCCGATCCATGGCTCTTAAATACCAGGCCGCGCAAGCCCAGCAGGGCCGCGCCGTTGTAACGGCGGTGGTCAACGCGCTTTTTAAAGGCAGATAACACCGGATAAGCGAAGATTGCAGCCAATTTTGTGAAAAGGCTGCGTGAAAACTCTGCCTTGATGAAGCCCCCAATCATGGTGGCCAAGCCCTCGCTGGCTTTGAGGGCCACGTTGCCTACGAAGCCGTCGCACACCACGATGTCGGTGGTGCCCTTGAAGATGTCATTGCCCTCCACATTGCCGTGGAAGTTCAGGTCACCTGCCTGACCGGCTGCGCGCAGCAATTCACCCGCACGCTTGATCACCTCGTTGCCCTTGATCACCTCTTCGCCAATGTTGAGCAGACCCACCGAAGGCTCGGGGCGGCCGGAAATGGCAGACACCAGGGCCGAACCCATGACGGCGAACTGCAGCAGGTGTTCTGCCGTGCAATCGACGTTGGCACCCAGGTCCAGCATGGTGGTGGCCTCGCCTTTGGCATTGGGCAACTGGGTGGCGATGGCGGGGCGGTCAATGCCATCCAAGGTCTTGAGCACGTAGCGGGCAATCGCCATGAGGGCGCCCGTGTTGCCGGCGGAGACAGCCACATCGGCCGCGCCCTCCTTGACCTGGTTGATGGCCACGCGCATGGAAGAATTCTTCTTGCGGCGCAGCGCCACCTCGATGGAATCGTCCATGCCGACCACCTCATCGGCAGCCACAAAGGCGCAGCGAGGATGCAACTTGAGCGGAGCGAAGGCCGGATGCGCCTCCAGGGAGGCAGGCAAACCCACCAAGAGCAACTGGGCCTGGGGCTGCTTATCCAAGAAAGCCAAGCAGGCGGGCAAAGTGACCTGGGGACCGAAGTCGCCGCCCATGGCGTCTACCGCGATCCTGATCATGCTGCCGTGGGCCCGGAGAAAAGGGGCA
The DNA here is from genome assembly GCA_027486255.1 of Comamonadaceae bacterium. Lineage (GTDB taxonomy): Bacteria > Pseudomonadota > Gammaproteobacteria > Burkholderiales > Burkholderiaceae_C > Polaromonas. The sequence continues at coordinate 17,199 of JAIXPL010000030.1, read as the reverse complement.
TTTTGGACAAAACAAAGGCCCGCAGGATGAGTGCGGGCCCCTCGTCAGCCAAGAAGATCAGGCTTCGGATTTGTTCTTCAGCACCTGACGGCCGCGGTAAAAGCCGTTGGGGCTGATGTGGTGGCGCAGGTGGGTTTCACCGGTGGTGGGCTCCACAGCGATGCCGGGCACGTTCAGGGCATTGTGCGAACGATGCATGCCGCGCTTGGAAGGTGACTTTTTGTTCTGCTGAACGGCCATGGTCCGCTCCTTGAAAAATGGGTGATCGAGGTCTGCACATCGCAGGGCCTGGCTAGAAAATCTTTGAAAACCTCTGCCGGCCGGGCTCCCGTCTCAAGGCTCGCAACGATGAAAAATCGTCGGCTCGTCCCGGGGGTCGATGGCACGAAAAGACTGATTATAGCCGCGCCCGGGCCGCCAGCTCAAGTGCGCCCTCAACACGGCCTGGGGACAGGCTCAATCGGCCTTCTTTTTCAGCTGGGCCAGGGCCGCGAAGGGGTTGGGCCGCGCCGGTGCCGGGGCCTCGTCCTCGCCTGCCCTGAAGACGGGCTCACTCGGACACTGCGCGTGCATGGGCACCAGGGGCAAGGACATCAGCAACTCATCTTCCAGCAGCGCCAGCAGGTCAAATTGGGGCTCGAGGACCAGCAGATCCTCCTCAGACTCGTCGTCTTCGGCTTCGGCAACAGCCTCGCTCTCCACAAAACGGAACCAGCGGTCCACTTCCAGGCTGTGCACCGCAGGCGCCAGGCAGCGCTGGCAGCTCAAGGGCACCTCAGCGCCAGCCTCAAGGTGCAGCCAGAGCTCGTCGCTGGCGCCCGATCGGGGGCGCCACTCAACCCGAATGTCCCAGCGGATGTCGGCGGGCGCAGCCGCTTCGGGCGGCACCTCGGCGGCCAGGCGAGCCAGGTCAGCCAAGGGGGTGCGACCGGCCAGGACTTGCTCGCCCTGGGCCAGCGCCGTGAGGTTCAGACGTGAGGGCTGCGGAGTGCGGGACATGCGGATCAGTGTAAGAGAATCGCCTCCATGACTTTGCGCCGTCCGCCCTCGCCTGCCCTGATCCTGGCCTCCACCTCCCGCTACCGGCGGGACCTGCTGGAACGTCTGCGCTTGCCTTTCGAGTGCGTGGCGCCGGAGGTGGATGAAACGCCCCAGCCCGGTGAATCGCCTGAACAGCTGGCCCGACGTCTGGCCCTGGCCAAGGCCCAGGCAGTGGCCCAGCGCTACCCCCAGGCGGTGGTGATCGGCTCGGACCAGGTGGCAGACCTCGCCGGCGAGCCCCTGGGCAAGCCGGGCACCCATGAACGGGCGGTTCAGCAACTTCAGCGCATGCGCGGCCAGACCGTGGTGTTCCAAACCGCGGTGGCGGTGGTGCGCCAGGACACGGGCTTTGCGCAATCGGCGCTGGCGCAGGTGGAGGTTCGGTTCCGCCCCTTGAGCGATGCCGACATCGAGGCCTATCTGCGGGCCGAGCAGCCCTACGACTGCGCCGGCAGCGCCAAGAGCGAAGGCCTGGGCATCGCCCTGCTGGAGGCCATCCACAGCGACGACCCGACGGCGCTCATCGGCCTGCCGCTGATCCGTACCTGCCAGCTGATCCAGGCAGCCGGCCTGCGCTTGCTCGAGCCGGCGGGCGCCGCATGAGCAGCCCGCGCCTTGCCCCCGGTCGCCTCTACCTCGTGCCGGCGCCACTGGACTTCGGCTGCGAGGCCCAGGCGCCGCTAGCCGAGGTGATGCCCGCCGGCACGCTGGCCGTGGCGGCGCGCCTGCCGTGCTGGATCAGCGAAAACGCCCGCAGCACCCGCGCCTACCTCAAGCGTGTGAACGAGAGCCACCCCCTGGCCCAGCCCCTGCAGGCGCTGCAGATCCAGGAGCTGCCCAGAGAAGTTCACAAGAAAGGTGACCACGGCGGTCAGTTCGATGCCCGCCCGCTGCTGCAGCCGGCCTTGCAAGGGCAAGACATGGGCCTGGTCAGCGAAGCCGGCATGCCCGCCATTGCCGACCCGGGCTCCTCCGTGGTGCGGGCAGCCCATGACCTGGGTGTGGCGGTGGTGCCGCTCTCCGGCCCCATCTCGCTGACCCTGGCCCTAGCGGCCAGTGGCCTGAACGGACAGCACTTTGCGTTTGTGGGCTACCTGCCGCAAGACGCAGGCGAGCGCGCCGACCGCCTGCGCCAGCTCGAAAGCCTGGCCCACAAGACGGGCCAGACGCAGCTTTTCATTGAAACGCCTTACCGCAACACGGCCTTGTTCGGCGCCCTGCTGCAGCACCTGCAGGGCCACACCCGCCTGGCCCTGAGCACGGGCCTGACTCTAGAGACTGGCTGGAGCCGAAGCCTGACGGTGCAGCGCTGGAAAAAAGAAACACCGCCGGCGCTGGCGCTGCCGACGGTGTTTGCGATCGGACGCTGAAGCGCGGGCTTCAGCGCAAGGCTGGGGTGGTCTGCAGGGCGCGCACCATGGCCTCGCCCATGGCGGCACCAAAGCGCTTGGCCAGGCGCTCGGCCACGTTTTCACGGCGCGTGTAGTCCAAGATGTCCTCGACCTTGACCACTTCACGCGCCACGAACTCCAGGCTGCCGTACTGGTCGGCCAGGCCCAACTCCACCGCCTGTTGGCCGCTCCAGAACAGACCGCTGAAGATCTCGGTGTTCTCCTTCAGACGCTCACCCCGGCCCGCCTTGACGGCGGCGATGAACTGCTGGTGAATCTGGTCCAGCAGCTGCTGGGCATAGACGCGCTGCTTGTCGCTCATGGGGCTGAAGGGGTCCAGGAAGCCCTTGTTCTCGCCCGCCGTGAGCAGGCGCCGATCCACGCCCAGTTTGTTCATCAGGCCATTGAAGCCAAAGCCATCCATCAACACACCGATGCTGCCCACGATGCTGGCCTTGTCCACGTAAATCGAATCAGCCGCCACCGCCACGTAGTAGGCGGCCGAGGCGCAACTTTCTTCGACCACGGCATACACCGGCTTGTCATGCTTGGCCTTCAGGCGCCGAATTTCGTCGTTGATGAGGCCGGCCTGCACGGGGCTTCCGCCCGGCGAGTTGATCACCAGCACCACGGCGCGCGCGCCCTCGTCTTCGAAGGCCGCCTTCAGGGCTGTGTTCACGGCCTCGGCGCTGGCATCCGAGCCCGCACTGATCTCGCCCCGCACCTCGATCAGGGCCGTGTGAGGGGTGCTCGGGCTCATGGGTGTGGACGTCCGGGCCAGCAGCACCCAGGCCAGCGCGATAAAGAAGGCCAGCCAGGCCAGGCGCAGGCCGATGCGCCAACGGCGGGCGGTGCGCTGCTCCTGCAGCGTGGCAAAAGCCAGGCGCTCCATGGCGCTGCGCTCCCAGGGCGCCTCGGATTCGCTGCGCGTGTCGGAAGGCTTGGAAAGAAAAGGGGCCGAGGCGGGCTGCTCGTGGGGCGCGTTGGGCTCTTGCATGGGGCGAGTTTAAAACTCCAAGGGCTGGGCCAGGTAAGTCGGGTGCCAGAAGACCACACCTTCGGCTTCCGACAGCGCGATCTTGATCAGGCCGCCACGGCAGGGGCCGCCCGCGCAGTCGCCCGTGTCGGGCCGGTAGGCCGCGCCGTGGCTGGCGCACAGCAGCCACTGACCGCTGTCGTCGAAGAAGCGGTTGGGCTGCCAGTCCAGCTCCATGGCCACGTGGCTGCAGCGGTTGAGGTAAGCATGCACCTGGCCGCAGTAGCGCACCGCAAAAGCCCGGCAGGTCTGCCCCCCATAGCGCAGGTCAAAAGGCTGGGCCGGGCCGCCGTCCACCAAGTCGCGGCTGTGGCACAGGGCCACGGGAGCGTCATCAGATGAAGGGTGCATGGGACTCGTTTCCTAATCTACGCTCATGCCTGGGCCAAGAGCCATTGATCCAGCTCGGCCACCGAATGCAGCACGGCCAGGGGCTGGAGCACCTCAAAGCTGGCAGGCTCATGCGCGCCATAGCTCACACCCACGCTGGGGCAACCTGCATTGAGCGCCATCTGCAGGTCGTGCGTGGTGTCCCCAATCATCAAGGTGCGTTCGGGCAGCGTGCCCAGCTCGGCCATGAGCTCCTGCAGCATCAGCGGATGGGGCTTACCGGCGGTCTCGTCAGCCGTGCGTGAGCTTTGGAACAGCCCTTTGAGTGCGGTGCTGTGCAGGACCTCGTCGAGCCCTCGGCGCGACTTGCCCGTGGCCACGGCCAGCAGATGGCCCCGCTCACGCAAGGCCTCCAGCATGGGCAGCACCCCCTTGAAGAGGCTGAGGTCGTCCTGGTGGCGCATGTAATGAAATCGGTAGCGCTCGCCCAGGCGGGGGTAGTTCTCAGGGGGTACATCAGGCGCGGCGTGCGCCAGCGCCTGCATCAGGCCCAGGCCGATCACATAGCCTGCCGCCTCGTCCGAGGGTACGGTGCCGCCCACGTCGCGCACCGCCTCCTGGATGCAGCGCACGATGATGGCGGTGGAATCGAACAAGGTGCCGTCCCAGTCGAAGGCGATCAAGTCAAACTGTTGGGGCATCGGTCACCAATTGCATCAATTCAGGGGGCAGGGCCGCTTCAAGCCGGATGCGCTTGCCCGTGGCCGGGTGGGTGAAGGCCAGTCGCCAGGCGTGGAGGAACATGCGCTCCAGCGGGGCCGGGGCGGCCTGTTTCTGCAAGCGCTTGTTCAAATCGAAATCACCGTATTTGTCATCGCCCAGGATGGGGTGGCCTTCGCCGGCCAGGTGCACGCGGATCTGGTGGGTGCGGCCTGTCTTGATGGTCACCTCCAGCAGGCTGACCTCGCCCGCCTCGGGCAGCATCAGGCGCTGCTGCACCTTGACCAGGCTGACCGCACGCATGGCGTCGGGATGGGCGGCCTCGACGATGCGCACGCGGCGTTCGCCATCGGGGAGCAGGTACTTGCACAGTGGCTTGTCCAGCACCTTGAGCTTGTCGGGCCAGTGGCCGCGTACCAGGGCCAGGTACACCTTGTCGGTACCGCGCTCCCTGAACTGCTCCTGCAGGTTCTTCAGCGCCATGCGCTTGCGGGCCACCAGCAAGATGCCGCTGGTTTCACGGTCCAGGCGGTGCACCAGCTCCAGGAATCTCTCCTCTGGCCGGGCCATGCGCAGCTGCTCAATCACGCCGAAGGCCACGCCGCTGCCCCCGTGTACGGCCACCCCGGCCGGTTTGTTCACGGCCAACAACTGCTCGTCTTCCAGCATGTAGGAAAAATCTCGCGCAGGCGCATGGCCACCCACGGTGGAGCTGGCGCCATGGCGCGACACCTCCTGCATGGCCTGGGCCTTTTCATCGGCCCGGACCGAGGTCCGCACGGGGGGCAGGCGCACCACATCGCCGGCTTCCAGCCGGGTGTCGGCCGATGCCCGGCCCTTGTTGATGCGCACCTCGCCGCTGCGGATGATGCGGTAGACGTGCGTCTTGGGCACGCCCTTGAGGTGCCGCACCAGGAAGTTGTCCAGCCGCTGGCCGGCCAGGTCCGGATCCACCGTGAGCAGGCTGGCCTGCGGAGCGGTATCCGTTCTGGTTTTCCCCGACTCCAAAGTTTCCTCGGGCCGAGGGTGGGCTGCCCCTATAATGAGTTTCACTAGCGTTACGCTGTAAGTGGTTGATTTGTCTGGCAGTTTAGACCACCCAAATCACAAGGCCACAGCGGCGCTGGAGGTCGACACCTGCTGACCGCTGCCACCGACGGATCCGGCCCAGTTGCCCCCGCTCGCAGCAGCAGTGCAGTCAGGTCGACGTTGTGCGAACACACACGGAATACCCAAGCAAGCAGCCACAAGAGGCTGCTTGCGGATCCAGGTGAGATCGAAGTCCTCCACGGATGCCCCTGATGACTCTACTGCTGGGACTGCTTTTTCTGGGCCTGCGGCGCTTTACAGCCCCGCCGGAAGGCCCGGCATGGCCCTCCCGTCCTGTCATCCCGGCCCAGGCTGCCTCTTGGGCAGCACCATCCCGCCAGGCCCCCGCTCGCCTCTTCCACGCGCCCACGCCCCAGCTCCTGACCTGACCGACTCGGTCGCGTCGGGCCTGAGGGCTCTTCGGCAATTCCCCCCGTTCGCATCACGCCGGCTTCAGGTGTCGTTTGCCCGCATTGGGCGCATGCATGCTCGAGACAACGAGAACGACAAGGAATTCCGATGAAACGGATGCTGATCAACGCCACCCAGGCTGAAGAACGCCGGCTGGCCATCGTCGATGGACAAAAACTCCTCGACTACGAAATTGAAATCGAAGGGCGCGAACAGCGCAAAGGCAACATCTACAAGGCCGTCGTCACCCGCGTCGAGCCTTCGCTGGAAGCCTGCTTCGTCGACTACGGCGAGGACCGCCACGGCTTCCTGCCCTTCAAGGAAATCTCCAAGCAGTACTTCGCCTCCGGCGTCTCGGTGAGCCAGGCGCGCATCAACGACGTGATCCGCGAAGGCCAGGAGATGATGGTCCAGGTCGAGAAGGAAGAGCGTGGCAACAAGGGCGCCGCCCTGACCACCTTCATCTCGCTGGCCGGCCGCTACGTGGTGCTCATGCCCAACAACCCGCGCGGCGGCGGCGTGAGCCGGCGCATCGAGGGTGACGACCGGGCCGAGCTCAAGGAAGCCATGGACCAGTTGGAGTACCCCAACGGCATGTCCATCATTGCGCGCACCGCCGGCATCGGCCGCAGCGCCCCCGAACTGCAGTGGGACCTGAACTACCTGCTCAAGCTCTGGAACGCCATCGACGGCGCCGGCAAGCAGGGCAAGGGCGCCTTCCTGATTTACCAGGAATCGAGCCTGGTGATCCGCGCCATCCGCGACTACTTCAACAGTGACATCGGTGACATCCTGATGGACACCGACGACATCTACGAGCAGGCCAAGCAGTTCATGGCCCACGTGATGCCGGAGCATGAGCACCGCGTCAAGCGCTACCGCGATGACGCCCCGCTGTTCAGCCGTTTCCAGATCGAGCACCAGATCGAGTCGGCCTACGCACGCACGGTGCAGCTGCCCTCGGGCGGCGCCATCGTGATCGACCACACCGAGGCCCTGGTCTCGGTGGACGTGAACTCCGCGCGCTCCATCAAGGGCGGCGACATCGAGGAAACCGCCACCCGCACCAACCTGGAGGCCGCCGACGAAGTGGCCCGCCAGATGCGCTTGCGCGACTTGGGTGGCCTGATCGTGATCGACTTCATCGACATGGAAGAGTCGCGCAACCGCCGCGAGGTGGAAACCCGCCTGCGCGACGCCCTGCGCCAAGACCGTGCCCGCGTGCAGTTCGGCAGCATCAGCAAGTTCGGCTTGCTGGAGATGAGCCGCCAGCGCCTGCGCCCGGCCCTGTCTGAAGGTGCCTCCATCCCCTGCCCGCGCTGCGGCGGCTCCGGCCACATCCGCGACACCGAAAGCTCGGCCCTGCAGATCCTGCGCATCATCCAGGAAGAGTCCATGAAGGACAGCACGGCCGCCGTGCACTGCCAGGTGCCGGTGGAAGTGGCGTCCTTCCTGCTCAATGAAAAGCGCAGCGAGATCGCCAAGATCGAGATGAAGCAGCGCATCGCCGTGCTGCTGGTGCCCAACAAGACGCTGGAAACGCCCAACTACCGCCTGGAACGCCTCAAGCACGACGACCCGCGCCTGGACAGCATCGAAGCCAGCTACAAGATGGCCGAGGAAATCGAAGATCCAACGCTGGTCACGCGGCGCAGCCAGGAAAAGCACAACAAGCAGGAGCCCGTGATCAAGGGCGTGCTGCCTGATGCACCGGCCCCCGTTGTGCCGCCCGAGGCCCCCAAGCCAGTGCGCACGGAAACCAAGCGCAGCCCGGAACCCGTGGCCGCACCTGTCGCCGCCCCGGCGGCCGAGAAGGGGTTCTTCTCCTGGCTCAAAGGCCTGTTCGGCGGTGCCCAGACAGAGGCCCCCGCAACGGCCAAGTCGGCCGACGAGCAGAAAACCGACGCCAGGCCAAGCCGCGGCGACCGTGGCGAACGCAGTGACCGTGGCGAACGAAGCGAGCGCGGTGGCCGCGGTCGTGGTGAGCGCGGCGGACGCGGCCGTGGTGAACGCAGCGAACGGGGCGAGCGCACCGAGCGCGGCAACGGTCAGGCCGAAACCCGTGACACTCGCGAAGGCCAGGAGGGCCGCGAACCACGTGAAAGCCGCGAGAGCCGCGAAAGCCGTGAAGGCCGCAGCGAAGGCCGCCGTGAGCGCGGTGGCCGGGGTGAACGCGGTGAACGCAGCGAGCGCAGCCCAACCGAAGGCCAGGCTGTAGAGGCCCGTGAAGCCCGTGAACCGCGCGAGCCACGTGAGCCGCGTGAACCGCGCGAAGGTCGGGGCCGCCGTGAACGCGGTGAGCGTGGTGGCGAACGCCAGGAGCGCGGCGATCGGCCGGAGCGCCAAGGCCTGGCTGTCAGCCAGGACGGCGTGAGCCAAGAAGAGCTGGCCGCAGCCAACATGGCGGCCATGGCCGCCGCAGGCTCGGGCGAAGCAGTTGCGGCTGACGGCCGCGCCTCTGGCGAAGCCGGCGCAGGCCGGCGCGAGCGGGGCGATCGCCCCCGCCGTGGACGCGGAGAGCGCGGTGAACGGACGGAGCGCAGCGAGAGTCCAGACGCCGAGGCCTCAGCCCAAACCGACGCCGCCCCATCCACCGAAGCCGGCGAAGTGAACACGGCCGAAGGCGAACGCGCCCCGCGTGAGCGCCGCAGCCGCGACCGCTACGGCCGCGACCGCCGCGAACGCAGCGAAGATGGCCAGCCGGTTGATGAACAAGCAGCCGCCCCCGAAGCCGCCGCCTCCCCTGAGGCAAGGCCTGTGGCCGAGCAAGCCGAGGCAGGGGCGCCTGCGCCACAAGCCGCCCCACAGGCCAGCGTGGCTCCAGCGCCTGTTGTGGCTGTTACACCGGTTGCGCCTGCACCGACTGCACCAGCCAGCCAGGGCCTGCCCAAGGTCACGTCCTACCAGCTGCCGCTGCAGGAACTGGCCGAAGTGGCCAGCACCTCGGGCCTGCAGTGGGTGAACTCGGATGCGGCCAAGATCGCGCAGATCCAGGCGGCCATGGCGGCCGAGCCCAAGCCGGTGCATGTGCCGCGTGAGCGGCCCCTGGTGGTGCAGCTCGACGCAGGTCCGCTGATCCTGGTCGAGACCAAGCGCGACCTCGGCAAGCTCGATCTGCCCTTTGAAGCCACGCAGGCGGCCAGCGAAGGCCAGTCCCCTGCCCGATAAGCGGCAGGCCTGAGCCCCAAGAAAAAAGCGGCCTCGGCCGCTTTTTTCGTTGGTGCCTACTCTGCGCGCAGACCTCGCGCCGCGCAGGCCCTCAGGCTCAGAAAGTCCAGGCTCAGGCTAAGGCTCATGCTCAGGATTCTGCCAATCGCCGGTAGGCCTGCTGGGCCGCCGCCGTGTCACCGCGCTCCTCGGCCAGCTGAGCCAGGGCACGCCAGGCGCGGCGCTGCAGGCCGGCGTCCTTCAGGCCCAGCACGGCCTGCGACAAGAGCTGCTGGGCCTTGCCCCAGAGCTGGCGTTTAAGGCAGGCCATACCGGCCACGTACTGCAACTTGGCATCGCGCGGCCGGGCCTGCAAGCCCTCTTCCAGGCGGCCGAGCCAGGCGGCATCGAGCGTGTCCATCGAGCGCTCCAGGGTCTGTACCAGACGCACCTGCAGGTCCTCGGCGAGGGCCGACTCGGCGCGCACGAACTCGTCCCAGGCGGGGCCGGCCCACTGGCGGGCCTGCGTCGCATCGCCGCCCAGCATGAGCAGGCGCGAGGCGGCCTGCACCGCGATCTCGGGCATGGCGCGCTCGGCCGGGTCCAGGCTGGACCAGGCCCGCAGCATTTGCTGCGGATCGTGTGCCGCGTTGAGCAGCTCCAGCGCCAGGCCGCGCACGATGCTTTTCGTAGCCGGCGCAGAAAAGGCCCCGTGCTTGGACAACAGGCGGGCTGTCTCCAGCGCATCACGGGTCTGGTTCGCCAGACGGGCCGCGCGCAAGCGCAGGCGCAAAGCCAGGGTGCGGCGGGCCACGCCCATGGGGAGCTGCCCCAGACGGGCCAGGGCCGCGGCAGGCTCACGGTCGTCTAGGGCCCAGCGCGCGGCGCGCAGCTCGATGCCTTCGCGCAGTTCCACCACCTGGCGCTGCATGGGCTGCTGCAGAGCCTGCTCCAGGTGCTGGTCGCGCAGAGCACGGTTCTGCAGGGCATGGGCGCTTTCAGCCGCCACCAGGTGAGCCAGGGCGCGCAGCTGCACGGCGCGCTGAGGCGCATGGCCACTGTCGGCCCCCAGTTCATTGACCAGCATGTCCAAACCCTTTTCCTGCTGCAAGGCGCTGTCGGCCGAGCGCGTCGCGCGGATAAAGCGGCCGGCCAGCAGGTGTGCCAGGCTGTCCATGAGGGCGGCATACATAGCCCGCTCCTTTTGCTGGGCCCGCCAGCGGCGCGCCTGCGTGGGCAAGGAAAAAACCGCCGCCAGCCCGCGCAGCGCCAGGTGAATCAGCACAAACAGGCCGATCACCAACAGCAGCACAAAGTTGAGGGAAAGGTCGACCCGGTATGGCGGCCAAAACAGCGTGACCGCGGCCTGGTTGTTGCCGGCAAACAGTGCGACGGCCACCGCCACCGCAAAGAGGGCCACCAGCCAGAGTGCGGCGCGCATCCGGGTCGTCCTCCTTCAGCGGCCGGCCGCCGCCGTGGCCAGGGCGGCCAGGGTCTGGTCCAGCCGAGGCAGCTCGGCGGACTTGAGCTGGGATTGCACCTGCGCAAGCAACTCGGCAGCCACCTGCGTTTTGCGGGCCGAGCGATCGAAATAGCGTTGCAGCGCCAGCTGCACCGCCTGCAGGTCGGCGCGCGCCACCTCGGTCTGGCGCGAGAGCAGGGCCATGCGGGCATTGAGCAGCTTGAGTTTGGTGTTCTCGCGCAGAAAGAAGGCCTGCTCGGGCGCCAGCAGCGCCGCCTCGGGCCGGTCAATGCGGGAAATGCGCAACAGCTGCCGGGCCTCCTGCGAGATGGCCGAGACGCTGCTGGCCCAGGCACGGGCCAGCCAGTCCTGCACCGCGCCGGTGGTCGAATCGAAAAATCCGCTGCGGGGCGGCTCTGCCCGGGGGGCGGCCTGGGCCAGCGCGGGCTTGGCCGGCACGGCGTCGTTGGCCACAGGCAGCTCATCCGTCAGGCGGGCGAGTTCGTCAAGCTTGATCAGCAAGGCCGGGGTGTCGATGAAGACCGCGCTCTTGATGCGGTCGGTGTCCTGGGCAATGGCGCGCTGCAGGCTGGTCAGCCGAGGCTGGGCCGCGCGCTTGAGGCGCTGGTCGGCCGTGCGCAGGGCCGCCAGCAAGGGCTCGACGCTGCCGGTCAGCTGGGCCTGCTGCTGGGCCAGGCGCAGCGCCGATTCAATGTCGACCACCAGGTTCTCATCGCGCGAGCGCGACAGGCTTTGCATGAGGTCTTCGAGCTGCTGGCGCTGCAGGGCCACCTCGTTGAGCTTGCCTTCCATGCTGCCCAGGCGCTGGCCCAGCTCGCGCGTGCCGTCCTGGGCCTGCTGCGCTAGGGTGCGCGCCTCCACGGCCTGCGTGCCGGCATCGAGGCTGCGGCGGGCCAGCTCTTCCTGGATGTGGCTGATCTTCTGCCAAAGCATCACGCTGAGCACCAGGGCACCGCCGGCCAGCAGAGCCAGGCCGATGAGCAGCGGGCGCGGGATGCGCAGGGGCACGGGCGCACCCTGAGGCGCAGGCGCGGCGGCCGGGGCTTCAGGAACGGTGCTCGTGGCTGGAGGCGACTCGGAACTCATTGCATCGATTGTAGGCAGGCGTCCACGGCCTCAACCGAGGGAGCGCAGACCGCGACGCGGCCAAAACCCTGCTCCCGCGCCGCCTGGGCGATGCGCTCATGCGTGGCCACCGCCGAGGCCGCGGACCAGTCCTGGCCAGGCAGCAGCCGTGCGAGCTGGCCCAGAGACTCGGAGCTGCTCAAGAGCCACACATGGCCGTCATGGGCAGCGCCCTGGGCATGGGCCCGCTGCGCGGGCGTCCAGTCCGGGGCCTGGCGGGCGTAAGCGGCCACCTCCTCGACCAACGCACCAGCGGCCTGCAACTGATCGGCCAGCCAGGGCCGGCCGCTGGGCTGGCCCTCGCCGTCTGCACCGCGCACGATGAGCACCCTGTCGCCCGGCAAGACCTGAGCATGCACCACGGCCCAGAGGGCCTCGGAATCGAACTGGCCTGCCGCAGGGGGTGGCAGGTCGATGCGGCCTTCGGGCACGCCCACCTCGCGCAGGGCCGCAGCGCTGCCCGGGCCCGTGACCCAGGCGCGGGCCTGCTCGCCCAGGAGGGTGGCAGCACCGGGGGTGCCAGGCAGCGCGGCAAAAAATCCCCGAACTGCATTGGCGCTAACAAACATAAGCGCGCGGCAAGTGGCGGCCTGCGCACGAGAGCGGTCCAGGGCCGCAGGATCGGGCGCTGGGCCGACGGCGATCAGCGGCAGGCCAAGCACCTCATGGCCCAGACCCGCCAGCGCCTGCGCCCAGACGCGGGCCTCGCGCTCGGGCCGGGTCAGCACCAGGCGCATCAGGCGCTCAGCGGGCGCCGCCCGCCCGCAAGCGTTCGGCCACCGCGGTGCCCAGGGCGGCGGCGGCGTCCAGATCGGCCACCTCGGCCACGGTCTCGGCGCGCACCAGGGGGCGCGGCGCATCCGGGTCGCCCCAGGCGGCATGCAGGCTGAGCACCCGGCCATTCAAGGTGGCATGCGCGGCCAGAGGCATGGAGCAGCTGCCGCCCATGGCGCGGCTGACCGCGCGCTCGGCGGAAACCGCCAGCCAGGTGGTCAGATCGGCCAGCGGCGCAAGGGCAGCGATCAAGTCGGCGCGGTCGGCACGCACCTCGATGCCCAGCGCACCCTGGCCGGCGGCCGGCAGCATCTGGGCAGGCTCGAACAACTGGCGGATGCGTGCGCCCAGACCCAGGCGCTTGAGGCCTGCGGCGGCCAGCACGATGGCGTCGTATTGGCCCTCGTCGAGCTTGCGCAGGCGGGTGTCGAGGTTGCCGCGCAGGGGTTCAATCTTCAGGTCGGGGCGCACGGCGCGCAGCAGCACCACGCGGCGCAGGCTGGAGGTGCCCACCACGGCGCCCTGCGGCAGAGCCTCGAGGCTCTCGTAGCGCGGCGACACCAGGGCGTCGCGCGGGTCCTCGCGCTCCATCACGCAGGCCAGCGCAAAGCCCTCAGGCAAGTCCATGGGCACGTCCTTGAGGGAGTGCACGGCCAGATCGGCGCGCCCTTCCTCCAGGGCCACTTCCAGTTCCTTGACGAACAGGCCCTTGCCGCCAACCTTGCTCAGGCTGCGGTCCAGGATCTGGTCGCCCTGGGTCGTCATACCCAGGAGGCTGACCTCATGGCCACGCGCCTGCAGAAGCGACTTGACGTGCTCGGCCTGCCACATGGCGAGCCGACTTTCCCGGGTGGCGATGACAACTTTCTTGGGGTTCATGGGTGCTTGGCGCCACTGGTAACTGGCACATCATTCGGTACAAAAGCCGATGCTAGCATGGGGTTTTAGGCCTCCCCGCCATGCCTGCAGCCGCCTCCGAAAAAGCCCCAAGTCAGTCTCAGCGCGCCCGCCAGAATGAACGGCCTCTGGTCGAAGATATCCGCCTGCTCGGGCGCATCCTGGGGGACGTGATTCGCGAGCAAGAAGGCGTGGCGGCGTTCGAACTGGTCGAGCAGGTGCGCAAGCTCTCGGTAGCCTTTCGGCGCGACGCCGACCAAGAGGCCGACAAGGCACTGAAAAAACGGCTCAAGAGCCTCTCGGGCGAGCAGACCGTGAGCGTGATCCGCGCCTTCACCTACTTCAGCCACCTGGCCAACCTGGCCGAGGACCGGCACCACATCCGCCGCCGCGCGGTGCATGAACGCCAGGGCGACACGCAGGAAGGCAGCATCGATGTGGCGCTGTCGCGACTGCGCTGGGCCGGCATCTCGCCGCGCACCATCTCGCAGACGCTGGCGCACAGCCTGGTCTCGCCGGTGCTCACGGCCCATCCGACCGAGGTGCAGCGCAAGAGCATCCTGGACGCCGAGCGCGACATCGCGCAGCTGCTGGCCGTGCGCGATGACATCCGCATGCGCGCCGCAGCCGCCCACAGCAGCCGCGACGCCATCACCCCGCGCGAGCTGGCTGCCAACGAGGTGCAGCTGCGCGCCCGCGTGCTGCAGCTCTGGCAAACCCGGCTGCTGCGCTTGACCAAGCTCACGGTGGCCGATGAGATCGACAACGCCCTGTCCTACTACGAGGCCACCTTCCTGCGCGAGATTCCGCGCCTGTATGCCCAGCTCGAGCGCGAGCTGGGACCGCACCCGGTGGCCAGCTTTCTGCGCATGGGCCAGTGGATAGGCAGAGACCGAGACGGCAACCCGCATGTGAGTGCCCAGACCCTGGACTACGCCCTGCAGCGCCAGGCCGACCTGGTGCTGCGCCACTACCTCACCGAGGTGCACCTGCTGGGGGCCGAGCTGTCCATGTCGGCGCTGCTGGCGCGCGTCACGCCGGCCATGCAGCTGCTGGCCGACCGCTCACCCGACACCAACGAACACCGCCAGGACGAACCCTATCGCCGGGCCCTCACAGGCATCTACGCCCGGCTGGCCGCCACGCTCAAGCACCTGAGCGGCGGCGAGGCGGCCCGCCATGCCGTGGCCCCGCAAAACGAGTATCGCCACGCTTCCGATTTCCTGGAGGACCTGCGCACCATTGAACTTTCGCTGCTGTCGCACCACGCCCAGCCCCTGGCCGCGCAGCGGCTGCAGCCGCTGATCCGCGCGGTCGAGGTGTTCGGCTTTCACCTGGCCACGGTGGACCTGCGGCAAAGCTCGGACACGCACGCGCAGGTGGTGGCCGAGCTGCTGGCTGCGGCTGGCCAGGAAGCCCACTACGCTGGGCTCGATGAAGAGGCCAAGTGTGGCTTGCTGCTGCGCATGCTGGCCGATGCCCGCCCTTTGCGGGTGCGGGAAGCGGCGTACTCCGAATTGGCCGTGAGCGAGCTGGCCATCTTTGAGATGGCGCACAGCGCACGCCAGCGCTTTGGTACCCAGGCGCTGCGCCACTACATCATCAGCCACACCGAAAGTGTGAGCGACCTGCTCGAGGTGATGCTGCTCTTGAAGGAATGCGGGCTCATGCATGGCGTGCTCGAACCCGTGACGGGCGCGCCCCGCAAAAAAGATGCCGCGGTGCTCGACCTCATCATCGTGCCGCTGTTTGAAACCATCGACGACCTGCGCCAGGCCGCCGGCATCATGCGCACCTACTACGCCTTGCCGGGCATGGCCGAACTGGTGCAGCGCAGCGGCGCCGAGCAGGAAATCATGCTGGGCTACTCGGACAGCAACAAGGACGGCGGCATCTTCACCAGCAACTGGGAGCTCTACCGCAGCGAGATTGCGTTGGTGGCCCTGTTCGACGAGCTGGCCAAGTCCCACCACATCCAGCTGCGGCTCTTCCACGGTCGTGGCGGCACCGTCGGCCGAGGCGGCGGCCCGAGCTACCAGGCCATCCTGGCGCAGCCGCCGGGCACGGTGCGCGGGCAGATCCGCCTGACCGAGCAGGGCGAGGTGATCGGCTCGAAATACGCCAACCCGGAAATCGGCCGACGCAACCTCGAAACGTTGGTGGCCGCCACCCTGGAGGCCACGCTGCTGCAGCCCACCAAACCGGCCTCCAAGAGCTTTCTGGAGACGGCCGACCAACTGTCGCAGGCCAGCATGAAGGCCTACCGAGCGCTGGTGTACGAGACCCCGGGCTTTGAAGACTATTTTTTCAGCGCCACGCCCATCCGCGAGATTGCCGAACTGAACATCGGCTCGCGCCCGGCTTCGCGCAAGGCCTCCCAAAAAATTGAAGACCTGCGCGCCATTGCCTGGGGCTTCAGCTGGGGCCAATGCCGCCTGACCCTGCCCGGCTGGTACGGATTCGGCTCAGCGGTGGAGTCTTTGCTGGGCCGGGATGCTGCCCGGCGCAAGCAGGTGCTGGCGCTGCTGCAGAAGATGTACCGCCAGTGGCCTTTCTTCAAGGCGCTGCTCTCCAACATGGACATGGTGCTGGCCAAGAGCGACCTGGCCCTGGCCTCGCGCTACGCCGAGCTGGTGGCCGATGTGCGTCTGCGCAAGAAAATCTTCAGCACCATGGAGGCGGAGTGGCAGCGCACGGTGGAGGCCCTGAGCCTGATCACGGGCGAGAAGCAACGCCTGGCAGCCAACCCGGCGCTGCAACGTTCCATCCGCCACCGCTTTCCCTACATCGACCCGCTGCACCACCTGCAGGTGGAGCTGATTCGCCGCTACCGCGATGGCCAGGCCGACGAGCGCGTGCAGCGCGGCATTCACATCTCCATCAACGGTATTGCCGCGGGGCTGCGGAACACGGGTTGAAAGTGGACTCGGCCCAGACCTGAAAAAGCCCTCGCGCTCAGGCTCTGGCGCCAGCGTTCGGGGTGCGGGCCCCGGCCTCATACTGGGCATACCAGAAATCGGCCGGGGCCCGCACCCCGAACGCTGAGGGACACACCCGCTTGTGCTGGAGGCCTACCCAAACACATCGAAGCGGGGCTGGGGAGTGCCTGGCCGGCGATTTCTGCGTACCCCCGCAGTATGAGCCGGCCAGGCGCTCCCCAGCCTCGCCGCGCCAAGGGCTCCACACCCGCCGCCTAAAATCGCCCCCAATGACAAACCAACTCGACACCAAAGCCCAGGCCTGGTCGGCGCTCTTCTCCGAGCCCATGAGCGACCTGGTCAAGCGCTACACCTCCAGCGTCTTCTTCGACAAGCGCCTCTGGCAAGCCGACATCACCGGCTCACTGGCGCATGCTGAGATGCTGGCCGCGCAAGGCATCATTGCTGCCGCCGACCTGACCGACATCCAGCGCGGCATGGCGCAGATCACCCAGGAAATCGAATCTGGCGCCTTCGAATGGAAGCTCGACCTCGAAGACGTGCACCTGAATATTGAGGCGCGCCTGACCCAACTGGTGGGCGATGCCGGCAAGCGCCTGCACACCGGCCGCAGCCGCAACGACCAGGTGGCCACTGACGTGCGCCTGTGGCTGCGCGGCGAGACCGAGCTCCTCATCGAGCTGCTGGCCGAACTGCAGCGCTCGCTGCTGGACGTGGCTGAAAAGAACGTCGAGGTGATCCTGCCCGGCTTCACCCACCTGCAGGTGGCGCAGCCGGTGAGCTTCGGCCACCACCTGCTGGCCTATGTGGAGATGT
>JAIXPL010000053.1 GCA_027486255.1 Comamonadaceae bacterium | reverse complement strand
GACAAAGGCGGCTACTACCTGCTCAACGGCAACAAGATGTGGATCACCAACGGCCCCGATGCCGACACCCTGGTGGTCTACGCCAAGACCGAACCCGAGATGGGCGCGCGCGGTGTCACCGCCTTCCTGATCGAGAAGGGCATGAAGGGCTTTTCCGTGGCGCAGAAGCTCGACAAGCTGGGCATGCGCGGCAGCCACACCGGCGAGCTGGTGTTCCAGAACGTGGAGGTACCGGCGCAGAACATTCTGGGTGGCCTCAACAACGGCGCACGCGTGCTGATGAGCGGCCTGGACTATGAACGCGCGGTGCTGGCGGCCGGGCCGATTGGCATCATGCAGGCCGTGATGGACAACGTGATCCCCTACATCCACGACCGCAAGCAATTCGGCCAGAGCATTGGCGAGTTCCAGCTCATCCAGGGCAAGGTGGCCGACATGTACACCGTGCTGCAGGCTGGCCGCTCCTTCTGCTACACGGTGGGCAAGAACCTCGACATGCTCGGCACCGAGCATGTGCGCCAGGTACGCAAGGACTGCGCCTCCGTCATCCTCTGGTGCGCCGAGAAAGCCACCTGGATGGCCGGTGAAGGCGTGCAGATCTTCGGCGGTAATGGCTACATCAATGACTACCCGCTGGGCCGCCTCTGGCGCGATGCCAAGCTCTATGAAATTGGCGCCGGCACCAGCGAAATCCGGCGCATGCTGATTGGCCGCGAGCTGTTTGCCGAAACCATGGCCTGAGCCCCGCCATGCCCCTGCGCCACCTGCTGAACCACAACCGAGACTGGGCCACCCGCATGAAGGCGGAGCGGCCCGGTTTCTTCACCAATCTGCAGCACCAGCAGAATCCCCGTTACATGTGGATCGGCTGCTCCGACAGCCGCGTGCCCGCCAACCAGATCACGGGTCTGGAGCCGGGCGAGGTCTTCGTGCACCGCAACGTGGCCAATGTGGTGGTACCCACCGACCTCAATTGCCTCTCGACCATCCAGTACGCGGTGGACCAGCTGCACGTGGAGCACCTCATGGTGGTGGGCCACTACGGCTGCGGCGGCGTGCTGGCTGCGCTCAATGACGTGCGCATTGGCCTGGCCGACAACTGGCTGCGCCACATCAAGGACGTGGCCGCCCGACACCGACCGCTGCTGGACGCCGCCCCCGAGCACCAGCGCGCCGACCTGCTGGTCGAGCTCAACGTCATCGAGCAAGTGGTCAATGTGGCGCGCTCCACCGTGCTGCAGGACGCCTGGGGCCGCGGTCAGACGCTCACCCTGCACGGTTGGGTCTACGGCCTGTCCGATGGCCTGCTCAAGGACCTGCGCATCTCTCTGGACGGACCCCAGGACATCGAGTCCACCTACGCTCAGGCGGTCCAGGCAGGCGCACGCTTGCCCACCGAAGCCTGAGCAGCCCCATCCCTGTTTGTTCCCCTAAGGAGCTCCACCATGTCCGATCCCATCGTCATCGTCAGCGCTGCCCGCACGCCCATGGGCAGCTTTCAGGGCGACTTTTCATCTCTGGCCGCCCACGACCTGGGCGGTGTGGCCATTGCGGCGGCCGTGCAGCGCGCCGGTATGGCCCCCGAGCTGGTCAGCGAGGTGCTGTTCGGCAACTGCCTCATGGCCGGTCAGGGTCAGGCGCCTGCCCGCCAGGCGGCCTTCAAGGGCGGCCTGCCGGCCAGTGCCGGCGCCGTCACGCTCTCCAAGATGTGCGGCTCGGGCATGCGCGCGGCCATGTTCGCGCACGACATGCTGATGGCCGGCAGCCACGAGGTGCTGGTGGCCGGCGGCATGGAGAGCATGACCAACGCGCCCTACCTCATGCTCAAGGGCCGCAGCGGCTACCGCATGGGCCACGACCGCCTGTTCGACCACATGATGCTCGACGGCCTGGAAGACGCCTACCAGCCCGGCCGCAGCATGGGCACCTTTGGCGAGGACTGCGCCGCCAAGTACAGCTTCACGCGCGAGCAGCAGGACGCCTTTGCCATGGCCTCGGTCACGCGCGCGCAGCAGGCCATTGCCAATGGGGGCTTTGCCAAGGAGATCGCCCCGGTCACCGTCAAGACCCGCGCTGGCGAGACGGTGGTGAGCATCGACGAAGGCCCGGGCAAGATCAAGGTCGACAAGATTCCCACGCTGCGGCCCGCCTTCAAGAAAGACGGCACCATCACCGCCGCCGCCAGCTCCTCCATCAACGACGGCGCCGCGGCCATGGTGCTCATGCGCCAGAGCACAGCCGCCCGCCTGGGCTGTGCGCCTGTGGCGCGCATCGTCAGCCATGCCACGCATGCGCAGGCGCCCGAGTGGTTCTCCACCGCGCCTGTGGGCGCCTCGCAGAAGGCGCTTGAAAAGGCCGGCTGGCAGGTGGGCGATGTAGACCTGTGGGAGATCAACGAGGCCTTTGCCGTGGTGCCCATGGCCTTGATGCACGAGCTCAAGCTGCCGCACGAGAAGGTCAATGTGAACGGCGGTGCCTGTGCCCTGGGCCACCCCATCGGCGCCTCGGGCGCACGCATCATGGTCACGCTCATCCACGCACTGCAGGCCCGCGGTCTTAAAAAGGGCCTGGCCACGCTGTGCATTGGCGGCGGCGAAGGCACGGCCGTCGCACTGGAACTGGTCTGAGCCATGCCCACCGTGCTTGTGATGGGGGCCTCCCGGGGCATCGGCCTGGAATTCGCCCGGCAGTACGCGGCCGAGCACTGGCGCGTGATCGCCACCGCCCGCGATGACGCCGGGCTGGAGCGCCTCAAGGCCCTGGGCTGCGAGGCCCTGCGCCTGGACGTGGCCGAGCCCGCCAGCGTGAGCGGCCTGGCCTGGCAGCTCGACGGCGAGGAGCTGGATCTGGCGCTGTTCGTCGCCGGCGTGATGGCCCGGCCCGGTGCCGACACACCGCCCACCCAGCCTGAGTTCGACCGCGTGATGCGCACCAATGTGCTGGGCGCCATGCAGGCGCTGCCCCAGGTGGCGCCCTTGCTCAGGCCGGGCGCGGCCCTGGCCTTCATCAGCAGCCTGATGGGCAGCATCACCGAGTGCCAGGGCAGCAGCGCCTGGCTCTACCGCACCAGCAAGGCGGCGCTCAATATGGCGGTGCATGCGGCGCAGCAGGACCACCCCGATCGCCTGCTGCTCGCGCTCAGCCCCGGCTGGGTGCAGACCGACATGGGCGGCGCGCACGCCCCGCTCACGGTGGCCCAGAGCGTGGCCAGCATGCGCGGCACCCTGGCCGGCCTCACGCCTGCCCAGCGCGGCGCCTTTCTCAACCACGACGGCACACCGCTGCCCTGGTGAACCCCAGCCCAAGGAGACTTTTGCATGTTGCTCAACGCCGAACAGGCCATGGTGCGCGACGCGGTTCGCGAGTTTGCGCAGCGTGAACTCTGGCCTCATGCCGCCGAGTGGGACAAGACCCACTACTTCCCCAAGGGCGTGCACCAAGGCCTGGCCGCCCTGGGCGCCTACGGCATCTGCGTGCCGGAGGAATACGGCGGCGCCCAGCTCGACTACCTCACGCTGGCCGTGGTGCTGGAAGAAATTGCCGCCGGCGACGGTGGCACCAGCACCGCTATTTCAGTGACCAACTGCCCGGTTAATGCCATCCTCATGCGCTACGGCTCCGAGGCCCAAAAGCGCCAATGGCTCACGCCGCTGGCCCAGGGTCAGTTGCTGGGGGCCTTTTGCCTGACTGAGCCGCAGGCCGGCAGCGACGCCTCGGCCCTGCGCACCACCGCCACTCGGCAAGGGGGCGACTATGTGCTCAACGGTGTCAAGCAGTTCATCACCAGCGGCCAGAACGGCCAGCTGGCCATCGTGATCGCCGCCACCGACAAGGCGGCCGGCAAGAAAGGCCTGAGCGCCTTCCTCGTGCCCACCAGCACGCCCGGCTACCAGGTCGCACGCCTGGAAGACAAGCTCGGCCAGCGATCCAGCGACACGGCGCAGATCAACTTCGACGGCTGCCGCATTCCGGCCGAGCACCTCATCGGCGCAGAAGGCGAGGGCTACAAGATCGCGCTATCGGCACTCGAAGGCGGGCGCATCGGCATTGCCGCGCAAAGCCTGGGCATGGCCCGCAGCGCGCTGGACTGCGCCCTGGACTACGCCCGCCAGCGCGAGAGCTTTGGCACCGCGCTCATGAACCACCAGGCGGTGGGCTTTCGCCTGGCCGACTGCGCCACGCAGCTCGAAGCTGCACGCCAGCTCACCTGGCATGCCGCCGCCCTGCGCGATGCGGGCCTGCCCTGCCTGAAGGAAGCGGCCATGGCCAAGCTCTTTGCCAGCGAGATGGCCGAGCGCGTGTGCAGCGCTGCCCTGCAAACGCTGGGCGGCTATGGCTACGTGAGCGACTTTCCCGTGGAGCGCATCTACCGCGACGTGCGCGTATGCCAAATTTACGAAGGCACCAGCGACATCCAGAAAATCCTCATCCAGCGCGCGCTGGCCTGAGCCCCTTTCCCGCACCTCCAGGAGACAACCATGCCCATCACCAAAGGTTTCCAGCAGCTCGTTGACGAGGCCATGGCCCAGGTCACCACTTACAGCGTGAGCGACGTACAGGCCCGCTTGAATGACGGTAAGACGCAGATCGTCGACATCCGCGACCCACGTGAGCTCGAGCGCGAAGGCACGGTGCCCGGCGCCTTGCTGGCGCCGCGCGGCATGCTCGAGTTCTGGGTCGACCCAGCCTCGCCCTATTTCAAACCGGTGTTCGCTGACGAGTCCAAGGAGTTCATCCTCTTTTGTGGCGCCGGCTGGCGCAGCGCGCTGGCCACCAAGACATTGCGCGACATGGGCATGAGCAACGTGGCCCACATTGATGGCGGCTTTGCCGCCTGGAAGAAAGGCAGCGCGCCTGTGGTCACGCTGGAGGAGCACAAGCAAGAAAGCGCTGCCCGCAAGGGCTGAGGCATGGCCACCACTGACTCGCCGACCTGCCCGTGCGGCCGCAGCGATGCCCGTGGCCGGCTGCTGCCTCTGGCGCACTGCTGCGGCCCGCTGCTGGCTGGCGAGCCCGCCCCCAGCGCCGAGCAGCTCATGCGCTCGCGCTACAGCGCCTTTGTGCTCGGCGATGTGCCTTACCTGCGGGCCAGCTGGCACGCCAGCACCCGGCCGGCCGAGCTCAGCCTCGAGCCCGGTGCCCGCTGGCTGGGGCTGGAAGTGCGCCGTCACTACACGACGGGAGCGCAGACCGCCGAGGTCGAATTTGTGGCGCGCTGTCGCGTGGCCGGCCGGGCCGTGCGTCAGCACGAGCGCAGCCGCTTTGTGCGCGAAGACGGCCGCTGGTTCTACGTGGATGGCGATGCCTTGTCGGGTGGTGCAGCGCCATGAGCCTACTGTGACCGCACCCCTTCCACCACCGAGCAGCCTGTTCGATGCCGCCTTCATCCGGCGCTTTGTGCGCGAAGCGCGCCGCCGCCGCCAGGCCCTGGCCTGCGGCGAGCAGGGCGAGCCGCTGACCTTGCAGCAGCTGCTGGCCATGCACGGCCAGGGCACCATGGCTGTGCTTCTCATCTTGCTCTCGCTGATTACCACCGTGCCGGTGGCGGGCGCGGGCATGTTGTTCAGCCTGGGCATCATGGCCTGGGCCTGGCGCTGGGTCCGGCAGCAGGAAGCCCCGCAGCTGGCGCGCCTGCGCTCCTTGCAGCTCAACCCCCGGGCCGCCTACCGGGTCTTGCGCGCGCTGGCCTGGATCTACTCCTTTGCCCAGAAGCGGCTGCGGCCTCGCTGGCCCTGGCTGCAGGATGCGCGCCTGCGCTGGGCCTGGGCGGCCTGGGTCTGGCTGATGGCCTTCATCATCTTTCTGCCCATCCCCCTTGGAAACATCTTTCCGGCGGTCGCCCTGTTGCTGTTCGGCCTGGGGCTGCTCACGCGCGACGGCCTGATGCTGCTCTGCTCACTGGCGGTGGGGCTGGCGGGGCTGGTCTTTCTGTTCATGGCTGGGGGCTGGGCGTGGTCTGCGCTGGCGGGCCTGTGGGCCTAGGAGGGGGCAGGGTGCTGCGGTGCAGCGCCCGCGTTGAGCTTTCTACAATGAGCGCCCCATGACCTTTCAAGCCATCTTGTTTGACTGCGACGGCGTGCTCGTCGACAGCGAATCCCTCACCTGCGGCGTGCTGCGCGACATGTTCGAGGAGCAGGGCTGGCGCATGAGCCTGGCCGAATGCATGCAGCGCTTTGTGGGCCACACCGTGCGCAGCCAGCGCACCCTGATCGAGGCGAACACCGGCACACCGCTTACCGACGCCTGGCTCGAGGAATTCTTCCATCGCCGCAACGAGCGCCTGGCGCAGCACATCACGGCCATCGACGGCATCCATCAGGCCGTCGAGCATCTGCATGTTCATACCCAAGGCCGCATCGCCGTCGCCTCGGGGGCCGACCGATTCAAGGTCGAGATGATGCTCAAGCAGGTGGGTCTGCATGATTTCTTTGACGGCCGCATCTTCAGCGGCCACGAGATGCCGCGCAGCAAGCCGCATCCCGATGTGTACCTGGCCGCCGCCGCCCACCTGGGCGTGGATCCGCTGCACTGCCTGGTGGTGGAAGACACCACCGTGGGCATCACCGCAGGCGTGGCGGCGGGTGCCTCCGTCTGGGCCTACGCGCCCGAGGGGGCCGATCCTGCCCCCTTGCGTGAGGCTGGTGCACGGCGGGTGTTTGCCCACATGGACGAGCTGCGGCTGACCTAAGTCAAGCTTTGCTCAATTCGCGCTGGCTGAGCTAGCTGCGGGGAAGCCCACTGGGCTTCAATGGGGCTTGTATGCCGCACGCCCATGCCCAGCGCCTTTGACTTTTCCATCTCGCCTTTTGACGCCCTGAGCCTGGCGCAGCAGCACCGCGTGCGCGCGGCGCTCGAGCTGGCTGACTACCGTCCAGGCCAGGTCATCCTGGAAGCCGGTGCCTCGCCTGCGTACCTGTGGGTCAATCTCAAGGGCCATGTGGCCGAATACGAGGACAGCGTTCAGGTGGGCCACCTGGGCCCCCAGGACGTGTGGGACGGCCGCGCTCTGGTGGCTGGCCGCACCAGCCACCGTTTCGTGGCCACCGAGGACGTGATCGCCTACCAGGTGCCGCGCGAGCTGGTGATGAGTCTTATCGCCGAAAACGCCACCTTCGGCGCACTGCTGTTTGCCGACTTCAGCGCCAAGCTCAGTGCGCTCGATGAACGCGTCAGCGCCCACGACATGCAGTCGCTCACGCTCTCGCGGGTGGACGAGGCCTTTCTGCGCCCGGCTCCAGAGATCGATGCCGATGCCGATGTGCTCTCGGCCGTGCGCCTGCTGCACACGCATGCTGCCCGGGCCCTGCTGGTGCGCGACCGTTCCACCAACCCGCCGCGCCTGGGGCTCTTTGCTGGCTCCACGGTGCAGCGCGCGGTGCTCGACGGTCGGCCCCTGCCTGCCATGGCGGTGCGTGAGTTCAGCCGCTTCCCGTTGGTCACGGTGCGCCCTGAGGACACCCTGGGCGAGGCCCTGGCGCTCCTGGTGCGCCACCGCATCCACCGCCTGGTGGTGGCCGAGGGACAGGCGGTTCGGGGCTTCCTGGAAGCCCTGGATCTGTTCAGCTTCCTGGCCAACCACTCGCAGCAGATCGCCCTCCAAATCGAGTTGGCGGAATCGATCGCGGCGCTTGCCCTGGCCTCGGCGCAGATCACCCGCATGGTGGAGCGTCTTTACCGCAGCGGCACCCGCGTGGCCCTGATCGCCCGCCTGGTGCACGTGCTGCAGGCGCGCCTGTTTGAGCGGGCCTGGCAGCTGATCGCCCCTCCTGAGCTGCTGGCCCACAGCTGCCTCTTCGTGATGGGCAGCGAGGGCCGTGGCGAGCAGTTGCTCAAGACCGACCAGGACAACGGCCTCTTGCTGCAGGACGGTTACGAGCCGCCGGCCGATCTGCCCGCCGTCTGCGAGGCCTTCTCGCACGCATTGGCCGATTTCGGTTATCCGCCTTGTCCGGGCGGCGTCATGATCAGCCGGCCGGCCTGGCGCGGCACCGTGGCGCAGTTCAGGCAGCGCGTGCATCAGTGGCTGAGCCAGCCCAGTGCCCAATCCCTGATGCAGCTGGCCATCCTGCTCGATGCGCAGGCGGTGGCGGGCGACCCCACGCTCCTGGCCCAGGTGCAGGGCGAAGCCCGGCAGAGCCAGTGGCACAGCGATGCCTTCCTGGCGCGCTTTGCCTGCGCCGTGGATGCCTCCGGCCCACCGCAGGGCTGGTGGGGTCGGCTCTTTCCCTTGGGGCACCTGGGTCACCTTGGCGCCTGGACGTCAAGCTCGGAGGGACTGAACCTCAAGAAGGCGGGCATCTTCATCATGGTGCATGGCACGCGCGCGCTGGCGCTGCAGGCAGGACTGTCCGAGCTCGGCACGGCCGCGCGCTTGCAGGCCCTGGCTGCGCGCGGCGTGGTCACGTCCCGGCAGGCCGAGGAATGGACGCAATGCCTTCACTTCCTCATGGGGCTGAAGCTGCAGGCGGGTCTGGACGAGCTCGCGCGCGGCCAGCCTGTCAGCGGCATGGTGATGCCGACGCGTTTATCGACCCTGGAGCGCGACCTGCTCAAGGACGCCCTGGGCGTGGTGCGTCAGTTCCGTGAGGACCTGCACCGCCGTTTTCCAATGGACATGCTGTAAAGCCTGGTCCTTCGCGCATGGCCGCGGGGGTTTGCCCCGTCCATCCCTTGAACGCCCGGATGAAGCTTTTTTCATTCAGGAAGCCCACCGCCGCCGCCACCTGCTTGATGGGCTGGCGGCTGCGGTGCAGCAAGTCCACGGCGTGCTCCCGCCGCACCTCGTCCTTGAGCGCCTGCAGGGACGTCCCTTCCTCCTTGAGCTGCCGATGCAGGGTGCGCTCAGACAGATGCAGCAGCCGCGCCAGGGCGGCGGCGTTGTGTGCCGCCTCGGGCTGGTGCAGCAATGTCTGGCGGACCTGGCGCACCAGCAGGCGGTCGCGCCGGTAGGGCAGCACCGTCAGGGGCAGGGCGCGTTGCAGCATCTGGCGCAGCGCCTTTTCATCGCGGCGGATGGGCAGCTCCAGGTAGCGCCGGTCCAGCCGCAAGCGCGCCTGGGTGGGGACCGCAGGGTCCGGGGGCGGCGCGAACACGATAGGGCCCGGAAAGAGGAGTGGGTAGACGTCGGCATGGGGCGGTGCCGCGTAGGGAAACTCGGCCGCCTGCAGGCCCAGGCGTGAATCAATCAGCCAGCAGGCCACGCCGTGCAGGTTGCGCAGCAGCGAGACCATGCAGAACTCCCGTCCTTCCCCCAGGGGCTCGCGTTCCTCCAGCACGATGGTGGCCTCCTCGTCTGGGCCCGGTCCGATTTCCACCCGCAGGGCCACCGTATCGCAGACCAGACCGTGGTGCCGGCACCAGCGCTTGAGCGCCACGCCCAGGGTGGGCGCGCTCAGCGAGGCCCGGATCAGCATGCCGTAGCTGCCCCAGGGCAGGCGCCTGTGGCTCCAGCCCAGTGACTCGTCGTCCAGCTCCTGCATGGCGTGGCCCGAGAGAAGCTCCATCTGGGCTGCCGTGATGCGGCTGCGCGCCTGGCGCACCTGTGCTGGCGTGATTTGTGCCGCCGCCAGCGCCCCGGCTGGGTTCTGGCCTCGGCGCGCGTAGGCGGCCAGGATGGGCCGCACAAAAGCCATGGGCGTCAGAGCCGGCGGGGCGCTGGCCTTGGCGGTGGCGGGCGGTGGGCGGGAAGGCATGCCCGCAGTGTGCCCGAGATTGGCATGGATTTTGTGGACTCACTGGCACGATTTGCAACCTCAGCGCGGCCCGTACCTGCCCCTGCGGCCGTATGCTCGCACCGGTGCCCCCCGTGCTTTGACGAAGAAGGACCCGATCCATGCCCGTGCTCACGTCCCAACTCCAACCCCGCTCGGCCGAGTTCCAGGCCAATGCCGCGCAGATGCAGGCGGCCGTGGACGACCTGCACCTGCAGATCGCCAAGGCGGCCGCCGGCGGTGGCGAGGCGGCGCGGGCCAAGCACGTGGCGCGCGGCAAGCTGCTACCGCGCGAACGCGTGCAAATGCTGCTGGACCCCGGCACCCCCTTTCTGGAGCTGGCGCCGCTGGCCGCGCACGCCATGTACAACGGCGATGCGCCCTGCGCCGGGGTGATTGCCGGCATCGGCCGCGTCAGCGGCGTGGACTGCCTGATCGTCTGCAATGACGCCACCGTCAAGGGCGGCACCTACTACCCCATGACGGTGAAAAAGCACCTGCGGGCCCAGGAAGTGGCCATGCAGAACCACTTGCCCTGCATCTATCTGGTGGACTCGGGTGGCGCCAACCTGCCCAACCAGGACGAGGTCTTCCCCGACCGCGAGCACTTCGGCCGCATCTTCTACAACCAGGCCAACATGAGCGCGCAGGGCATCGCGCAAATCGCCGTGGTCATGGGCTCGTGCACGGCCGGTGGCGCCTACGTGCCGGCCATGAGCGACGAGACCATCATCGTCAAGAACCAGGGCACCATCTTCCTTGGTGGCCCGCCCTTGGTGAAGGCGGCCATCGGCGAGATCGTCTCGGCCGAAGACTTGGGCGGCGGCGACGTGCACACGCGCCTCTCAGGCGTGGCCGACCACCTGGCGCAAAACGATGCGCACGCCCTGGCCCTGGCCCGCCAGGCCGTGGCCACGCTCAACCGCAGCAAAAACCCGCCCGTGCCGCTGCGCCCGCCGGCCGCGCCGCTCTACGACGCCAAAGAAATCTACGGCGTGATCCCCACCGACACACGCAAGCCCTATGACGTGCGCGAGGTGATTGCCCGCATCGTCGATGGCAGCGAGTTTCATGAGTTCAAGGCCCGCTTTGGCGCCACGCTGGTCTGCGGCTTCGCCCACATCGAGGGCATGCCCGTGGGCATCATTGCCAACAACGGTGTGCTGTTTTCCGAATCCGCGCAGAAGGGCGCACACTTCATCGAGCTGTGCTGCCAGCGCAAGACACCGCTGGTGTTCCTGCAGAACATCACCGGCTTCATGGTGGGTCGCAAGTACGAGAGCGAAGGCATCGCCCGCCACGGCGCCAAGATGGTCACGGCCGTGGCCACCGCGAGTGTCCCGAAGTTCACCATCATCATTGGCGGCAGCTACGGCGCAGGCAACTACGGCATGTGCGGCCGCGCCTACTCGCCGCGCTTTTTGTGGATGTGGCCGAACGCGCGCATCTCGGTCATGGGCGGCGAGCAGGCCGCCAGCGTGCTCGCCACCGTCAAGCGCGACGGCATTGAGGCCAAGGGCGGCCAGTGGAGTGCCGAGGAGGAGGCCGGCTTCAAGCAGCCGCTGCTCGACCAGTTCGCCCACCAGTCGCATCCCTACTATGCGAGTGCGCGCCTATGGGACGACGGCGTGATCGACCCGGCCGACACCCGCCGGGTGCTGGCCCTGGGCTTGTCGGCGGCGCTCAATGCGCCGATTGGTGAGCCCAAGTTCGGCGTCTTCCGCATGTAATGACCAACCCAGGAGTCAACATGAACAGCACCACCATCTACGACACCCCCGAGCATGAACTGCTGCGCGATCAGGTGGCCCGCTTTATTGCCAAGGAGGTCGAAGCCCATGGCCAGGCCTGGGAAGAGCAGGGCATGGTGCCGCGCGAGGTGCTCCAGCGCATGGGCCGCGCGGGCCTGTTGGGTCTGATGTACGACAGCCAATATGGCGGTGGCGAGGCCGATGCGCTGAGCAACCTGGTGTTTGCAGAAGCCCTGTCGCAGTCCACCTTTGCCGGCTTCGTCATCACCGTGCTGGTGCACACCGACATGGCCAGCCCGCACCTGCACCACGCCGGCACGCCCGAGCAGAAGGCGCGCTACATGCCGCGCATCACCGCGGGCGAGTGCATTGCGGCCGTGGCCATCACCGAGCCGGGTGCCGGGTCGGATGTGGCTGGCATCCGCACCAGTGCGCGCCGCGAAGGCGGCGAATGGGTGCTCAATGGCACCAAGATGTTCATCACCAATGGCGTGCATGCCGATGTGTACTTCGTGGCCGCCAAGACCGGCCCGGGCAAGCGCGACATGTCCATCTTCATCGTCGACAAAGGCACGCCCGGCTTCTCAGTGGGCCGGGCACTCAAGAAAACCGGCTGGCTGTCCTCCGACACCGCCGAGCTGGTGCTGGAGAACGTGCGCATCCCGGCGGCCAACCTGCTGGGCGAGGAGCACAAGGGCTTTTACTCGGTCATGAAGAACTTCCAGACCGAGCGCATTGCCCTGGGCGCCATGGCGGTGGGGCACTGCCAGCAGGCGCTCAGGCTCACGCTCGAGCATGTGCGCCAGCGCCAGGCCTTCGGCGGCACGCTCTGGGACCAGCAGACCATTCGCCAGCGCCTCTCGATGCTGGACGCCAAGACCCGCGCGGCGCGCCAGTTCATGTACCACTGCGCCTGGTCGGTCACGCAGGGCCATGACATCGTGCAAGAGGTCTCCATGCTCAAGGCGCTCACAGGCGAGCTGGTCAATGAGGTGGTGCAGACCTGCCAACAGTTCCACGGCGGCATGGGCTACATGCGTGAGACCGCCATCGAGCGCCTCTGGCGCGACGCACGCATCCTGGCCATCGGCGGCGGCGCCACCGAGGTCATGCTCGAAGAGGTCGCCAAACGCTACTGACTCCGCCTCCCCGTGAACCGTAGGAGCCCAGCCCTCTGGGCGATTTTTGGCGTCCCGCAGACCTTGCCTGGCGCCACAAATCGCCCAGGGGGCTGGGCTCCTACAGAGATGAGATCGCCCAGAGGGCTGGGCTCCTACAAGTGATTGAGAACGAAGAGAAAGCCCATGAACACCATCGAACTGCGCCGCCCCTCCCCCCAGGTGGCCGAGGTCTGGCTGAACCGCCCGGAGGTGCGCAACGCCTTCAATGACGAGGTGATCGCCGCGCTCACACGCACCTTTGCCGAGCTGTCCCCCGACACCGAATTGCGGGTGGTGCTGCTGGCCGCGCACGGCAAGGCTTTTTGCGCTGGCGCTGACCTGAACTGGATGCGCGCCATGGCCGACTACAGCTGGGACCAAAACCGCGAGGACGCGCAGCGCCTGGCCGACATGCTCTGGACGCTGGACCAATGCCCCGTGCCTGTGGTGGGCCGCATCCAGGGCGACTGCTATGCCGGTGGCATGGGCTTGGCCGCCATCTGCGATGTGGTGCTGGCTTCCAGCCAGGCCACTTTCTGCCTCTCCGAGGCCCGCCTGGGCCTGCTGCCCGCCACCATCAGCCCCTATGTGCTGCGGGCCCTGGGCGTGCAGGCTTCGCGCCGTTACTTCGTCACCGCCGAGCGCTTTTCTGCCGCGCAAGCCCAGGCCCTTGGGCTGGTGCACGAGCTGTGCGAACCCGAGGCGCTGGATGCCCAGGTCGCCGAGCTCGTGGCCACGCTGGTGGCCAATGGCCCCGCCGCCGTGAAAGCCTGCAAGCAGCTCGTGCGCGACGTAGCCGGCCAGCCGCTCACCGAGGCCTTGCGCACCGAGACGGCCCGCCGGATTGCCGACATCCGCGCCAGCGACGAAGGCAAGGAAGGCCTGCAGTCCTTTCTGGGCAAGCGCTCACCGAACTGGCTGGTTTGAAGGGAAAAAACATGTTCAAGAAGATCCTGATTGCCAACCGTGGTGACCAGCGGCGAAGCCGCGCAGCAGCGAAGCTAAATTGCCAGGAAAGCGAAGCGGTCCGAGGCGATTTCGACACGGGAGCCAGCCATGTTTAAAAAGATCCTGATTGCCAACCGTGGCGAAATCGCGTGCCGTGTCGCTGCCACCGCCCAGCGCCTGGGGGTGCGCACCGTGGCCGTGTATTCCGATGCCGACGCGCAAGCCAAGCACGTGGCGGCCTGCGACCAGGCGGTGCACATCGGCGGCAGTGCCCCCAAGGACAGCTACCTGCGCTGGGAGCGCATCATCGAGGCGGCCCGTGCCACTGGGGCCCAGGCCATTCATCCGGGCTACGGTTTTCTCAGCGAGAACGAAGAGTTCGCCCAGGCCTGCGCTGATGCGGGTCTGGTGTTCATCGGCCCGCCGCCCTCGGCCATTCAGGCCATGGGCCTGAAGGCCGAGTCCAAGCAGCTCATGGAAAAAGCCGGCGTGCCCCTGGTGCCCGGTTACCACGGCGCCGACCAGAACCCCGCCATGCTCAGGCACGAGGCCGATCGCATCGGTTACCCGGTGCTCATCAAGGCCAGCGCCGGCGGCGGTGGCAAGGGCATGCGCGCGGTCGAGAAGGCCGACGACTTCGCCGAAGCCCTGGCCAGCTGCCAGCGCGAAGCCGCGAGCAGCTTTGGCGACGACGCAGTGCTCATCGAGAAGTACGTGCAGCGCCCGCGCCACATCGAGATCCAGGTGTTTGCCGATGCACACGGCAACTGCGTGTACCTGCACGAGCGCGACTGCTCGGTGCAGCGCCGCCACCAGAAGGTGCTGGAAGAAGCCCCCGCCCCCGGCATGAGCGAGCACCTGCGCAGGCGCATGGGCGAGGCCGCCGTGTCTGCCGCACAGGCCGTGGGCTATGTGGGCGCCGGCACGGTGGAGTTCATCGTCGAGGGACTGGACGGCGCTGAAGGTCCCGCCGCCGGGCCGCCCCAAGGCGGGGCCGCCCCTGCAGGGGCGCGCGAGCCGCACCAGCGGCACAGCGTGGGGGGAGCCCATTTCTACTTTATGGAGATGAACACGCGCCTGCAGGTGGAACACCCGGTGACGGAAGCGATCACGGGTCTCGACCTGGTGGAGTGGCAGCTGCGTGTGGCCTCGGGCGAGCCGCTGCCGCTGGCGCAAGAGCAGATCCCCCTGCGCGGCCATGCCATCGAGGCGCGCATCTGCGCCGAAAACCCCGACAAGCAGTTCCTCCCTGCCACCGGCACGCTGCAGGTGTATGCCAAGCCGGCCTGCAGCGCCTTTGGCTTGGGCGTGGTGCGCATCGACGACGGCGTGCGCGAGGGCGATGCCATCAGCCCCTTCTACGACTCCATGGTTGCCAAGCTCATCGTGCACGGCGACACGCGCGAACAGGCCCTGGCCCGGCTGGACCAGGCCCTGAGCGAGCTGCACATCGTGGGCCTGGCCACCAATGTGCAGTTCCTGCGCCATGTGCTGGCCACCGAGTCCTTTGCGCAGGCGCGGCTGGACACCGCGCTCATTCCGCGTGAGGCCGATCGGCTCTTTCACCAGGAGAAGGTGGGTGCGCCCCTGGCCGTGGCGGCGGTGGTGGCGCATGGGGTGGAGGCCGAACAGGCGCTCGCCGGGAATGACCCATTCAGTGCGCGCGACGGCTGGCGTTCACACGGCCTGGCACAGCGGCGCTTTGACTTTGAATTCGCCGGCCAGGCGCTGTGCGCGCAGCTCACCTACGGCCGCGATGGCCTGCAGCTGGCCCTGGGCGAGGAGGCTGCCCAGCCCCTGAAGCTGGAACGCCGGGGCAGCGAGCAGGTGCTGCACTGGGGCGGCCAGTCGGTGCGCACGCGCCTGTATTGGCAGGGTGACGTGGCGCATGTGTTCACGCCCCAGGGCGCCACGCGCATCACGCGCATCGATGCACTGGCCCATGCCGGTGAGGCCGCGCACGAGGGCGGGCGGCTCACGGCCCCCATGCCCGGCAAGATCATTGCCTTCTTGGTCAAGCCCGGCGAGAAGGTCGCCAAGGGCCAGCCCCTGGCCGTGATGGAGGCCATGAAGATGGAGCACACCATCGCCGCACCAGCCGAGGGCGAGGTGGGCGAGCTGCTCTACGCCCCGGGCGAGCAGGTGGCAGAAGGCGCGGAGCTGCTTAAGATGGCAGGCTAACGCTTTCTTCCCTCTCCCTCTGGGAGAGGGTCAGGGTGAGGGCAGCGCGTGCCACGGCCATATCCTCGTGCGTGCCCCTCACCCCGACCCTCTCCCCAGAGGGGCGAGGGAGACAAATCCCATGCGCATTCTTTTCCACGACCTCACCGTTTCACCGGAGCCTTGGCTGGCTTTTCTGCGCGAGGCTTTGCCGGGCGCCGACATCGCGCTCTGGCAGCCCGGCGCGGCCCCGGCCGACTACGCCCTGGTCTGGGCGCCGCCCCAGCAGCTGCTGGACGAGCAGCGGCAGCTCAAGGCCTTGTTCAATATCGCAGCCGGGGTGGATGCGCTGCTGAAGCTGCGTCTGCCGCCTGGCGTGCCGGTGTTCCGCCTTGATGATGCGGGTATGGCGGTGCAGATGGCCGAGTACGTGAGTCAGGCTGTGATCCGACATTTCCGAGAATTGCCCGCCCTGGAGCAAGACAGCCGCGCCGGCCGCTGGCAGCAGCGCACGCCGCGCGCGCGCCAGGACTGCGCAGTGGGCGTGATGGGCCTGGGTGTGCTCGGCCGGCGTGTGCTGCAGGCACTCGCGGCCTTCGAGTTCCCCTTGCGCGGCTGGAGCCGCACGCCGCAGCGCATCGAGGGCGTGGCCACCTGGGCGGGGCCTGAGGGCTTGGGTGATTTCCTCTCAGCCACCCGCGTGCTGGTGAACCTGCTGCCCCTCACGCCTGAGACCGAGAACCTGCTCAATCGCCGCACCCTGGGCCAGTTGCAGCCTGGCGGCTATCTGATCAATGTGGCGCGTGGCCGGCACCTGGTCGACGACGACCTGCTGGCCCTGCTGGACAGCGGGCATCTGGCGGGTGCCACACTCGATGTGTTTCGCCAGGAGCCCTTGCCGCCTGAGCATGCTTTCTGGCGCGAGCCACGCATCACGGTCACGCCCCACACCTCGGCGCGCACCCTGCGCGAGGAGAGCCTGGGGCAGATCGTGGCCAAGATTCGCGCTTTGGAAGCAGGGTCGGCTCCCGAGCGCCTGGGCGGCCTGGTGCAAGCGCACGTAGGATACTGACTCTTCCCCTGGAGACCCCATGAGCTTGCCATCCAAAGTCGCACTGATTGACGTGGGCCCGCGCGACGGCCTGCAAAACGAAAAGGGCCTGGTGCCCGCTGCCGTGAAGATTGAACTGGTGCACCGCCTGCAGGACGCGGGCCTCCAAGAGATTGAGGCCACCAGCTTTGTCAGCCCCAAGTGGGTGCCGCAGATGGGCGACAACGCCGAGGTGATGACTGGCATCCGCCGCCGCGCCGGCGTGCGCTATTCGGTGCTCACGCCCAATATGAAGGGCCTGGAGGGCGCGATGGCGCTGGACCGCGCGCACTGGCCCGATGAGGTGGTGGTCTTTGGCGCTGCCAGCGAGGCCTTTAGCCAGAAGAACATCAACTGCTCCATCGCCGAAAGCATGGAGCGTTTTGCGCCCGTGGTGGAGAGGGCGCTCCAGGCTGGTATTGCGGTGCGCGGCGCCATGAGCTGCGCCCTGGGCTGTCCCTACGAGGGCGAGGTGCCGGCCGAGCGCGTGAACTACCTCGCCGGCCTCATGAAGCAGATCGGCGTGCAGCGCGTGGACTTGGCCGACACCATCGGCGTGGCCACGCCCCTGAAGGTCCAGCGCGCCATCGAGGCCACACTGCCCCATTTCAGCATCGACCAGATCTGCGGCCACTTCCACGACACCTACGGCCAGGCCCTGGCCAACACCCTGGCTGCGCTTGAGATGGGCGTGTGGAATTACCAGTCCTCGGTGGCCGGGCTGGGCGGCTGCCCCTATGCCAAGGGCGCCACCGGCAATGTGGCCACCGAAGACCTGGTCTACATGCTGCACGGCATGGGCATCACCACGGACATCGACCTTGATAAGTTGATCGACGCCGGCCAGTTCATCAGCGACTTCCTGGGTCGCCCCACGAACTCGCGCGCCGGCAAGGCGCTGTTCACCAAGCGCAGCGCATGAACGAGGCGCTTCCAGAAGGCGTTCAGCGGGTGGCGGCCTGCCTGGCCGAGCGCGGCCATGCGCATGCCCCGCGCATGCTGGCCGATGCGGCCCGCAGCGCGCAGGAGGCGGCCGATGCCTTGGGTGTGGCCATCGGTCAGATTGCCAAGAGCATCATTTTCAAGCGCCTGCCCGATGAGGTGGCGGTGATGGTCGTCACTTCGGGCGACCAGCGCGTGGACGAGAAAAAACTCAGCTCCCTGGTC
Source organism: Comamonadaceae bacterium (assembly GCA_027486255.1). Taxonomy (GTDB): domain Bacteria; phylum Pseudomonadota; class Gammaproteobacteria; order Burkholderiales; family Burkholderiaceae_C; genus Polaromonas. Next base: position 5,035 of record JAIXPL010000053.1, on the reverse strand, counting down.
TGCGGGCCAGGCCAGAAGCTGGGTCGGGCTGACGCTGACTTCGTGAAGGCCCGCACGGGCTTTTCCATCGGTGGCGTCTCGCCCGTGGCCCATGCCACGCCCCTGCTGCAGGTGCTCGACGCGAGCCTGTTCCGCTTTGAGCAGGTGTGGGCGGCCGCCGGTCACCCGCACGGTGTGTTTCCGGCCACGCCAGTGCAGCTGGCGCAGCTCACGGGCGCCCGCCTGGTGGATGTGGCGCAGGGCGAGCCCACCGAGCATGCCCTGCTGCGGGCCCATGCTGCCGTGGTGGCCGCTCAGGCCGGCGAGGAGGTGCCCTCGCCCTGCATCTCGGTCTGCCGCATGAACACCGACACGGGCCTGTGCCAGGGCTGCCTGCGCCGCATCGACGAGATCATCGACTGGAGCGCCCGCACGCCAGCGACCAAGCGCGCGGTCTGGGCCACCATTGCCGAGCGCGCAGCCCCATGACATCTCACCCTGGAGCTCCCGCCATGAAACACCTCACCTTCTACCTGGACTTCATCTCGCCCTACGCCTACCTGGCCTTCGAGAAGCTGCCGCAGGTGCTGCAAGGCTTGAGTTACAGCGTGAGCTACAAGCCGGTGCTCTTTGCCAGCCTGCTCAAGGCGCACGGCAACATCGGCCCGGCCGAGCTGGCGGCCAAGCGCGACTGGACCTACCGCCATGTGCTGTGGTTGGCGCAGGCTCAGGGCACGCCCATGGCCATGCCAGCCGCCCACCCCTTCAACCCGCTGGAACTCTTGCGCCTGGCCGTGGCCTGTGAGGCGCGCGGCCAACCCAACCGCTGGGTGTGCGAAACCATCTTCCGCCATGTGTGGGCGCAAGGCGGCTCACCCACCGACCCCGAGCGCCTGGCCGCGCTGCGGGCGCAGCTGCAGCCGGCCGATGACCCGGCGCACGAGGCGGTCAAGGCCAGGCTCAAGGCCAACTCCGAGGAGGCCTTGGCGCAAGGCGCCTTCGGCGTGCCCACGATGGCGGTGGACGGCAAGCTGTTCTGGGGCCTCGATGCCCTGCCCATGCTGCGCGACTATCTGGAGGGCGGCGCCTGGTTTGACGGTTCCGACTGGGACGCCGCGACCCAGGTGCCGGTGGGCATCCGCCGCCAGGGCTGAGATCGCCGAGAAGACTCGGCTCCTACAGCGCTCACCCGGACCCCGTAGGAGCCCAGTCCCTGGGCGATGGGCCGAGCCACAGCCCCTGCCTTGCGTGCAGACACAAAAAAGCCCCTCCGAAGAGGGGCTTTGACTCGACCCTGGCCGGCCGTTGGGACGGCCAGGGCAGCACAAGCGTTTGCGGCGCTTTAGTTCGTCAGGCTGGGGTAGCGCACGTGCTCCACCAGCTCCTGGATCTCGCGCTTGGGCGCGGGGGTCAGCAGGCTGACGATGATGATCACCGCAAAGCCCACTGGCACACCGAACACGCCGGCCGAGATGGGCTGGATGCCCCACCACAGCTGGACCGGATCGGTCACGCCGAAGACGCTGCGCAGCCAGGGCTGGTTGCTGACCATGTAGTAGAAGGTCACCAGGAAGCCCGAAGACATGCCCAGGACGGCGCCCCACTTGGTGGCGCGCTTCCAGAAGATGCCCAGGGTCAGCGCCGGGAAGAAGCCCGCAGCAGCCAGCGAGAAGGCGGCAGAGACCAGGAACAAGATGTCCGCCGGCTTCTGGGCCGCCACGTAGGCTGCAGCCAAGGCCACCACCAGCAGCAGCGACTTGGAAATCGCCACGCGGCGCGAGGTGGACGCGTTGGGGTCGATCATCTTGTAGTACAGGTCGTGCGACAGCGCGTTGGCAATCGTCAGCAGCAGGCCATCGGCCGTGGACAGCGCCGCAGCCAAGCCACCTGCAGCCACCATGCCGGAGACCACGTAGGGCAGGCCCGCGATTTCTGGGGTTGCCAGCACCACGATGTCGCCACCGATGCGCATTTCACCCAGCTGCAGGATGCCGTCCTTGTTGACGTCGCTCACCGACAGCAGTGCGGGATCCACTGCAGCCCACTGACTGACCCAGACCGGCAGCTTGTCAAACGGGGTGCCCACCAGCACGGAGAAGACCTCGTACTTGACCAGCACGGCCAGGGCAGGCGCCGTGAAGTACAGCAGGAAGATGAAGAACAGCGACCAGGTCACCGAGCTGCGTGCTTCCTTGACGGACGGCGTGGTGTAGTAGCGCATCAGGATGTGCGGCAGCGCGGCCGTACCCAGCATCAAGCAGAACACCAGTGCCAGGAAGTTGCGACGCGAGGTGTCGTAAGTTTCCTGGGCCTTGGCATCGCCTTTGGGGTCGCCAGCGAACTGCTGCGCATGGCGCGGCATGCCACCCAGCGGACGGGCACGTGCGTCGGCGGCAGCCTTGGCCGTGGTCCAGGCCTTCTTGGCCTCTTCCTCGTTCTTCGGCAAAGCGGCCAGGGCCTTCTCGGCGGCGGCCAGCTCAGCGGTCGGTGCGTTGGCGGCCTTCAGGTCTTCAACCTTCTTGGCGGCGGCGGCCTTGTCGGCCTCCAGTGCAGCCTTGGGGTCTTTGAGCTTGGCGGCCAGGTCGTCCGAGCGCTGCTTGAAGACGGCAATGACTTCCTTCTCTTTGGCGTCGTCGATCAGGACTTTTTCCTTCTCGGTGACCTTCTGCAGCTGGTAGCCGTAGACGGCCTGCGGCACGGGCACGCCGGTCTGCTTGACCGACAGCCAGATCACGGGGATCAGGTAGGCAATGATCAGGATGATGTACTGCGCCACCTGGGTCCAGGTCACGGCGCGCATGCCACCCAGGAACGAGCACACCAGAATACCGGCCAGACCCAGGAAAATGCCCAGCTCGAAGGCCACGCCCGTCAGGCGGGTGGTGATCAGGCCCACGCCGTAGATCTGCGCCACCACGTACACAAAGGACACGAAGATGGCGATGATTATGCCCACCAGGCGGTCAATATTGCCCTCATAGCGTGCGCCCAGAAAGTCGGGAATGGTGAATTGCCCGAACTTGCGCAGATAGGGCGCCAGGAACAGCGCCACCAGGCAGTAGCCACCCGTCCAGCCCATGATGAAGGCCAGGCCGCCGTAGCCGGTGAGGTAGAGCGTACCGGCCATGCCGATAAAGGACGCGGCCGACATCCAGTCAGCGCCGGTGGCCATGCCGTTGTACATGGCGGGTACGCGCCGACCGGCGACGTAGTACTCCGACGCATCGTTGGTGCGGCTCATCACGCCGATGCCGCCGTACAGGAGCACGGTGGCGGCCAGGAAGATGTAGCCGATCCAGTTGCGGGGCAGGCCCATCTGCTCGAGGATGGCCAGGGCCACCACGAACACGAAGAAGCCGCCCGTGTACCAGGCGTAAACCTTGTTCAGTTGTTTCTTGAAAGCAGTTTGACTGTCAGCGCTGAACACGCCGCCGTCTGCTTCAGGTGTCATTCCAGCCATGATTAATCCACCTCCGCTTCAGCAACGCCGTGTTCTTGGTCAAGCTTGTTCATGACATGGGCGTAGTACCAAATCACGAACAGGTAAACCAGCAGGGATCCTTGGGAGGCCACCCAAAAGCTGAAGGGCCAGCCAAAGAAGTTAAAGCTCAAATCTCGAGCGAAGAAAGTGATGACGAAAGTCACCACAAACCACAGCGCGAGCAGCCACGCCGTGATGTTGAGGTTTTTGCGCCAATACTGACGATGTGATTCTGTCAATTGCATGACGGAGGTCTCCTGGTTTTAGCGGCCGCTACGGCCCACTTGTCTGGGCGATCCGGCAGGGATGTACTTGTTATGTGCCTGCACTTGCAACAGGATCGCTCTAAGACGCCGATGCCTTCAAGTCCACCCCTGTCTCACGCGCGAGGCGGGAGGCAAAGCTGGGCTCGAAGCCCTGGAGGTGCCGGATGATCCGCACCACCTCTTCAGGGTTGCTTCGACGTTCATGAATCCGCGCCAGCTCATACCAGGCGTGAGGACTCATGGGTTGCAATTGGGTGTTGCGCTCGAGGGCTGCAATGGCGTCGTCCAGCCGGCCCAGGCGGATGAGCACCAGGCCCAGGCCGAACCAGGCGCGGTCAAGTTGGCCATCGAGGTCCAGCGCACGCCGGAAACTCTGCTCGGCCTCTTGCACAAGGCCACTGGCCTCCTGCAGGAAGCCCTGGTTGAACCAGTGTGCCGCCGTGGCGTCAGCTTGGGCGGTCAAGTGTGCGTAGTCGGCCAGAGCCCCGGCCGAATCGCCCGCCTGGGCCCGGATGTGCGCGCGGCTGGCGCGCGCATGCCTGTCTGAGGGCTGGCTGGCCAGCATGTCATCAAGGGTGCGCAGGGCCGCATCGCGTTGGCCCAGCAGCAGCTGTGCCTGCATGCGCCATTTCTTGAAGAGGTGCGAAAGGCTCATCATCGGCACCCCACCATCTCGGCGCTGATGCAATGCTCGATCTTGGCCAGCGTGACTGCGATGTAGAGCACGGCCGTGATGAAGAAGGCCACCCAGCCGCGGTGGCGCTCGGCCACGCGGGCCGGAGACACCAGCCGTGCCAGCGCCATCCAGGGCTTGTTGAGCACCTGGAACAGCTGGTAGAACAGGTTGCTGTCTCGCTTCTGGCCGGCGAGCACATAGAGCAAGCCCTGGCCGGCCAGGGCCAGCAGGCCAATATAAAAAAGCAGTTGGGCAACGTTGAGAAACGTGATCACACAGGGTCTTTCGCAGGGGTTCTCCAGCCGCCTGAGGGCAGGCGAACGGATGGGTTGATCGACTGTCGAAATAGGCTCTGACTCGAAACTTACAGCGGGGCTATTCAGGTCCGCCGCCTAGGGCAAACACTGCACGGGGATTCCACCAGTGCCCATGCACGCAGCAAGGTCGCTAAAGGGCTGGACTGGGGTCTTGACGCGGTCCGACACATCTTTTTAACCTAGGACTTTCCCTAGTCTGAAGGCGCGCATCTCTGGTACTTAAGAGTGAAAGCAGGCCCTATGGATGGGCCATTTCCCATATAAAGAAAAGGGAAATAAGGGTTTGCACTCTGTCTGTAAGTTATGGATCAGCTTG
>JAIXPL010000075.1 GCA_027486255.1 Comamonadaceae bacterium | reverse complement strand
CACCAATGGGAGCCCAAGGGCGCGGCCATGTCCATGTCGGTCAAGGCAGGGCTGGATGCCAAGGGCCAGATCGTCGGTTGGGATTACGCCGTCTGGAGCCCCAACCATGCCTTGCGCCCTTTCTACGACATGGCAGGCAACATGCTGGCCGGTGAGGCCCTGGGCATGCCAGCGCGCTACCTGCAAGCCGGTGCCGACCGCGACGCCAGACCCTCCTACGCCTTTGCCAACAGCCGGGTGGTATTGAACCTGCTTGAGCGCTCGCCCCTGCGCTCATCGTCTTTGCGCGGCTTGGGCTCTCCCCAAAACACCTTTGCCAACGAGTCATTCATTGACGAGATGGCCGTGTTGGCCGGTGCCGATGCGATCGATTTCCGGGTTCAACACCTCAAAGACGAACGCGCCATTGCCGTGCTGCGTGCGGTTGAAAAACTCGCCACCTGGGACAAGCGTCCGAGTGGCCAGCGCAACAAAGGCACGGGGCGCGGCGTGGCTTTTGTGCAGTACAACAACAACTCCACCTATGTGGCCGTCAGCATGCATGTGCAGGTGGACGACAAGACCGGCAAGGTCAAGGTCGAGAAGGTGTGCGTGGCCCATGATTGCGGGATGATCGTCAACCCCGACGGTGTGCGCAGCCAGGTCGAGGGCAATGTGATCCAGACCCTCAGCCGAGCCCTGCTGGAAGAGGTGCAGACCACACGCAAGGAAATCACCAGCGTGGACTGGGTGAGCTACCCCATCATGCGTTTCTCGGAACTGCCCAGCGAGATCAACATTGAGTTGATCGACCGGCCCACCGTACGGGCCGTGGGTGCGGGTGAAGGTGCGGCCTCTCCGATTTTCCCCGCACTGGCCAACGCGATTTACGACGCCACTGGCGTGCGCCTGAGAAGCGTGCCCTTCACCCCGGAGCGTCTGTTGGCAGCGAGGAAACAACAGGTGGCTTGAAAAGGCCCCACCCCGGGCGTGAAGTAGGCGTCCGGAAACATCAAAGGCCTGGCAGCAATGCCAGGCCTTTGATTGCCTTTGGAATTTTGCTAGGGGCAATTGGACTCGAACCAAAGACCCCCACCACCACTGGCAGTGCCTAGGCAGAACATCATCGGAACAGGACTCTTGGATGCTTTACGCGACCCTTAAGACGCTTCATGTGTTGGCCATTGTGGTTTGGATCGGTGGCATGGTGTTTGCCCACTTTTTTCTTAGACCGGCGGTTGCTCAACTGGAGGCTCCGCTGCGCCTGCGCCTGATGCAAGACGTGCTCGGACGCTTCTTCAAAGCTGTGTTTGCAGCCTCGCTGCTGGCGCTGGCCACAGGCCTGTGGATGCTGGGGCGGGTAGCCAAACAAGTGGTGCAGTCAGGGGGCCAGTTTCAAATGCCACTGGCCTGGACCGTCATGGCGGTTCTTGGTGTGGCCATGATCGCCATCTTCATGCACATCAGGTTTGCGCTTTTCAAGCGGCTAAGTCGGGCCGTGTCGGCCGCAGAATGGGCCGCCGGCGGCGCCGCGCTGGCGCAGATACGGATCTGGGTTTCGGTCAACCTGACCTTGGGAGTGCTGGTACTGCTGGTAACGCTGATGCGGTGGAGCGCCTGAAATAAACCGAACCAGTCAGGGAGATCGCGATGCATGGACAGGGTGTCCCGCATGAATCACAGATGTACCTCACTGATCTATTAACGTGACCACATTCTGGCAACTGACCTGATCGGTCACTCTCCAGAAAATAATCTGTTGCTCCGCTCGGGTGGGTCAATGAAGGCCCGATGAAACCTCAATCACGCGATCGAAGGGCCCCTGCCAGCCTGATCCAAACGCTGGATACGACCGAGGCCGCACTCAGCCACCGGCGCATCCACAGCGAAACTCGATCCTCCGACCGGGTGGACGGTCTGGACCGGCTCGTAGGCGCTGATGCCGCTGCCGCCGATGCCAAGGTCACTCAGAAGCTGGCAAAGGCGCTGGCCCTATCGCTACGGAAATAAGCCCTATGTTTGAGACCCAAAGTCTCGACCTATGCCTACCTAGAAACAACAAAGGCCTGGCAGTGATGCCAGGCCTTTGATTCCCTTGGGAATTTTGGTAGGCGCAATTGGACTCGAACCAACGACCCCCACCATGTCAAGGTGGTGCTCTAACCAGCTGAGCTATGCGCCTGAAATCGTCAGAAGCGAAGATTGTAGCAGGGACTCCAGGCCACTCATCCTGGCGGCACTCAGCGGCGGCGGGCAGAGCGCACGCCCGGCACCTCGGCCACAGCGGCCAGCACCTGCTGCACCCGCGCGGCATCGGCCACCTCCACCGTGAAGGTCATCCAGGCGGTGCCACCACGGTTGTCCTTGACGGACTGGGTCTGCACGCCAATCACGTTCATCTTCTCGCGGGCGAACACCTCGGAAATGTCGCGCAGCAAGCCCTGGCGGTCGGCTGCCTCCACGGCCACGTCCACCGGGTAGAGGGCCGGCAATCGCGCCGGGGCCCCGCTCCACTTGACCTCGATCACGCGCTCGGGGCTGCCGGTGGCCATGTTGCGGAAATTGCTGCAGTCGCTTCGGTGGATGCTCACGCCCTTGCCACGCGTGACGAAGCCGCGAATGGCATCGGGCGGCGCAGGCTTGCAGCACTTGGCCAGTTGGGTGAGCAGCGAATCGATACCCACCACCAGCACGCCACCCTTGCCGCTGCGGTCGCCTGCGGGCCGGCGCTTGGCCAGCACATAGTCGTCGGGCGTGAGTGCCGGCTCGGGCGGGCGCAGCATGTTCTCGATGGTGCGCAGCGAGAACTCGTCCTTGCCCACCACCTCGAACAGATCCTCCGCACTTTTGAAGCCCAGCTGGACCGCCAGGTCGTCGAGCTTGAGGGCCGTCTTGCCTTCGCGCTGCAGGAGCTTTTCCACCGCCTCGCGACCGCGCGCCATGGTCTCCTGCAGGGCCAGTGCATTGAACCAGGCCCGCACCTTGGCGCGGGCGCGGTGGCTGGCTAGAAACCCCAGCTCGGGGTTGAGCCAGTCCCGCGAGGGGCCGCCCTCCTTGACGGTGATGACTTCAACAGTCTGACCGTTCTGCAAGGGGGTGTTCAGCGGCACCATGGCACCGTCGATGCGCGCCCCCCGGCATCGGTGGCCCAGGTTGGTGTGCACGCTGTAGGCAAAGTCGACCGCGGTGGCGCCCTGGGGCAGCTCCACAATGGCCGCCTCGGGCGTGAGAACGTAGATGCGGTCCTCGAATAAACCTCGGGAACTGCCCTGGGCCTGCGCGGCCACGGGGCCAGACAGGTCCCGCTCCCAGGCCAGCAGCTGGCGCAGCACGGCGATCTTGGTGTCGTACTCACTGCTGGCCGACACACCCGAATAACCCTTGGCACCGGCCTCCTTGTAGGCCCAATGGGCGGCCACGCCGCTCTCGGCATGCTCGTGCATGGCCTGGGTGCGAATCTGGATCTCGATGGCCCTGCCCTCTGCATCGCGCACCACGGTGTGCAGCGACTGGTAGCCGTTGGGCTTGGGCCGGGCGATGTAGTCGTCGAACTCGCCCTCGACCTGGGTGAACTGCGCGTGCACATAGGCCAGCACTTCATAGCAGGCCTTCACGTCGGCCGCGAGCACGCGCAGGGCCCGCACGTCGAAGACCTGGTTGAAGCCCAAGGACTTGCCGCGCATCTTCTTGACGATGCTGTAGATGTGCTTCGGTCGCCCCTGAACCTGCACGGCCAGGCCCTGGCCTTGCAGGCCCTGTTCGAGTTCGGCGCGCAGCGCCTCCATGTAGCCCTCGCGCTGAACGCGCTTTTCATCGAGCAGGCGGGCCACTTGGCGGTAGGTGTCGGGCTCGGTGAAACGGAAAGCCAGGTCCTCCATCTCCCACTTGATCTGCCAGATGCCCAGGCGGTTGGCCAGCGGCGCGAACACCTGCAGGGATTCGCGCGCCAGCGCCTCGGGCGGCGGCTGCTTGCTGGCCGCATGAAAGCGCAGGGTCTGCAGGCGCGAGGCTAGGCGCAGCATGACCACGCGCAGATCGCGCGAGAAAGCCAGCAGCATCTTGCGCACGTTCTCGGCCTGCGCGGCCGGGTCGTCCAGCAGCTGTGCCTTGGCCTGAGCCACACGGGCCTGACGTTGCACATTCACCAGCTTGGTGGTCTCCACGGCCAGTGCGGCATAGCTCTGGCCGAAGGCCGCGGCAATCACGTCGGCCGGCTTGTTCAGGTGCTCGCAGGAATACACCAGGTAGCTGGCTGCCTGCATGGCCTCGGAGCCACCGATACCGCGCAGGATGGCGGCCACCGCATCGGCATGCGCCAGCACGGGCTCGCCGGTGTCCAGCAGCCGGCCAGCCAGCAAAGGCTCGGCAAAGGCGCGCGCGCGGGCCAGGGCCTCGGGCTGCTCAGGCAAGCTGCCCGCCGTCGCCGCGACGATGGACGTGGTGGGCGCGTCAGCCGCTGTCGGCACGGTGCTCTTCATGGAAGGCTCAGGGCTGGAAAATGAAATCGCGCACCGGCTGCACCTGATCGTCGGCCACCAAGGTGGGGGCATGGCCCACGCCGGGAATCTCGACCAGGCGGGCACGGGGGCCGCACTGGCCCATGGCCAGCGCCGCCTCGTGGCTGAGCAGCTCCGATTGCGCACCGCGCAGCAGCAGCACCTCGCAGCGGATCTGTTCGTAGACCGTCCGCATGAAGTCGCTCGACTGGGCATGCAGCTCGGGCGTGAGAGTCCGAATGTTGTGCGCAATCGCCGGGTCGTAATGCGGCACCAGGCGGCCATCGACCCCGGCTTTGAACATGGGCTCGCTCAGGGCCAGCCACTGCGCCTCGGTGTGCGGTCCGAAGCCCACCAACACGCGCCGCAGTGCCTCGGCACCCTCGGCCAGGCTGGCATGGCTGCCGCCCTGTCCCACGTAGCCACGAATGCGCTCCAGACCGGCCCACTCCAGCGCGGGACCGACATCGTTGAGCACCAGCCGCCGAATGGGTGAGGGCCAAGCCTGGGGCTGGACGGCGGCCAGCATGCCGATGAGGCCGCCCATGCTGGTGCCCACCCAATCGAGGAGGTGCACGGGGGCTTCGGTGTGCAGGTGCGCAAGCAGCACGTGCAGGTGGGCCACGTAGGTCAGAGGCTGGTAGAGCGATGCATCGCTCAGCCAGTCGCTCTGGCCCCGGCCCACCACATCGGGGCACACCACCCGCACGCTGCGCCCCTGTGCCTGAGCCTGCGCCACCAGAGCCTGGGCCAGCACATCGAAATCACGGCCCTGGCGGGTCAGGCCGTGGACACACAAGACCACGTGACTGCTCTCGGACGCCCCCCATTGCCAGTAAGCCATGCGAAGGCCACCACCTGCGGCGGGACACTGGACGTGGTTCAGTTGGGGCTGATTCATGAAAGGAAGCAGAAGGGCACAGGCTGGATAATTGCCAACAGCGCTTTCCATCCGCGGTGGCAAGCAAAAGCTTCATTCATTGTCGCCCCAATCCACAGGGAGGAATCCATGCTCAAAGGCAAGACGGCACTCGTGACAGGTTCAACCAGCGGCATCGGTCTGGGCATTGCCAAGGCCCTGGCCGAGCAAGGCGCCAATGTGGTGCTCAACGGCTTCGGGGACACGGTGGCGCCCCAGGCCGAGATCGCCGCGCTGGGGGTGCAGGTGGCCTACCACGGCGCGGACATGAGCAAACCCTCGGAGATCGAGGACATGATGAAGTTTGCCGCCGCCCGCTTCGGCCGCGTGGACATCCTGGTGAACAACGCCGGCATCCAGCACGTGGCCAAGGTCGAGGACTTCCCAGTCGAGAAGTGGGACGCCATCATCGCCATCAACCTCTCCAGCGCCTTCCACGCCACACGCCTGGCCCTGCCGGCCATGAAGGCGGCCAACTGGGGGCGCGTGATCAACATCGCCTCGGTGCACGGCCTGGTGGCCTCGGCCGAAAAGTCGGCCTACGTGGCGGCCAAGCACGGCATCGTGGGCCTGACCAAGGTGACAGCCCTGGAAAACGCCACCACGGGCGTGACCTGCAACGCCATCTGCCCGGGCTGGGTGCTCACGCCCTTGGTGCAAAAACAGGTGGATGCCAAGGCCGCCGCGCTCAAGCTCACCAATGAGGAGGCCACCCGGCTGCTGCTGGGCGAGAAAGAGCCTTCCATGCAGTTCACCACCCCGCAGGAGCTGGGGGCGCTGGCCGTGTTCCTGTGCTCAGCCGCTGGCAACAATGTGCGCGGCGCCGCCTGGAACATGGACGGCGGCTGGGCGGCTCAGTAAGCGGCCCTCAGCGGCAGAGCGCCAGGCCCTGACGCAGGGCCGGCTCAGGCCGCAAAGCCGTAAAACGCCCCGGGGTTGTCCACCAGCAGCTGCTCGAGCAGCGCCTGGGTGGGCGCGATCCGCGAGAGCGCATTCACAAGGGCACCATCGTCTGGAATGTGGTGGTGGTTCGGATGGGGCCAGTCGGTGCCCCACACGCACTGGTGCGGGAACTGCTCGAGCAGGTGGCGCGCCAGCGCCACGCCCAGGGGATAGCCAAGCGAAGCGTTCTCTGGGCTGTCAATGCGGTCGATGCCGCTGACCTTGACATGCACATGCGGCGCCTTGAGCAGCGCCATCAGGCCTTCGAAGTCGGCGCCTGCAGGGCCCAGGCTCGCATCAACACGGCCCATGTGGTCCACCATCACGGGCACGGCGCTGCGCCTGAGCACCGGGGCGAGCATGTGCACCAGGCTGCTTTCAAAGTGCACCTGCAGGTGCATGCCTGCGGCCTTGAGCCGGTGTGTCAGGTCCACCAGCTGGCTGGCATCGACGGCACCGGCCAGGTGCTTCATGAAGTTAAAACGCACACCGCGAAAGCCCGCGCCGGCAAGGCGCCTAAGTTCGGCATCGGCCACGTTCAGAGGCACCAGCGCCACCCCGAGGTAGCGCCCCTGCCCTGCCGCCATGGCGTCCTCCACCGCGCGGTTGTCATGGCCGTGGATGACCGACTGCACGATCACGCAACGCGAAATGCCCAGGTGCCTGTGCAGGGCAAACAGCGTCTCCTTGGGCGCATCCACCGGCGTGAAGTTCCGCGATTCAGAGAAGGGAAAACGGCTCGCCGGACCGAACACATGGACGTGCGCATCGCAGGCCAGGGCCGGCAATGTCAGCGCGGGCTTCGAAGGCTGCACCCGATAGGTCTGGACAAGAGCGACGAGGGGATCGGTCATGGCGGGATGCATCAAGGCGACACCAGCTCGAGCATGGTGCGCCGGGTGTTGGTGAAGTGCGGCCGGCAGCGGCTGCTCCAGTCGGTGTGGCGCACGGCCAGCCAGGGGGGCGAGCCCAGCGTGTCCTCGCTGAGCAGGCCGTAGCAGGCATGCGAGCGGGGACCGGCGTCGTGGTTGATCAAGCGCTGGGCCAGGGTGCAGCCCGGCACGGCAGCCAGGCCCGGCATGTGCTCCTCGTCGTACCAGCGGAAGATCTCAGCCTCCCAGCCGTCTTCCGGGTCGGTTTCCACCACGTAATGCAGCACCGGGGTTTGCGCATGGGAAAACCCTGCGGCCTCGTAAACCAGCTCAAGCCGGCTCAGTTGCGCCAGCGGCGGTCCGCCAGCCTGGGCCCAGCGGGCCCGCAGGTCCAACAGCGCCTGATCGGCCAGCGGCTCGGGCTGCTGCAGGCGCAGGTAGGCCAAGACCATGGGGCCCTGGGCCTGGCGGGCCAGGCGTTCAAGCGCCAGAGGCACCGGGCTGGACTGGCACAAGGCAGCCAGCGCAGAGGGCACTGCCGACAGGGGACCAGGCGCGGCCTCGCATTCAAGGAGAAGGTAATGGGTGAGCGCCATCGTCAATGTCCAATGTGCAGGGCCACAAGCAGGCGGGAGACCATGTTGTAGGCCGCCACGGTGGCCACCAGGTCCAGCTGCGCCTGGGCACCAAAGGCCGCCTGCACCTGTGCGTACAAGGCATCGGGCACTTCGATGGACTGCGTCATGGCATCGGCCAGCTCGATGGCCAGGCGCTCGCTGGATGACAGCGGCGCCTCCTCGCCCAACGGCACCTGGCGCAGAGCCTCCACAGCCTCGGGCGAGACGCCGGCGGCCAGCGCAATGGGCGCATGCGCATCGAACTCATAGGGTGCGCGGTTGAGCACCGCCACGCGCAGGATCACCAGCTCGCGCAGGCTCGCCGGCAGGCTGTTGCGGTTGCGAATCGCCGAGAGCATCTGCTCCCAGCCCTGCGCAATCGGCGGGCTGTTGAGCAGCACCTGGTACAGCGGTGAAATGCGGCCGCGCTCGGCCAGGATTCGGGCCTCAAGTTCGACCAGTTCAGGGCGCGTGCCCGGTGTGATGAGGGGCAGGCGCATGGCTTCAGTCCGGCTTGATGTTCTTGCTGCGCACCATGCGGGCCCACTTGTCCGAATCGGACTTGAGCAGAGCCGCCAGTTCCGCCGGCGAAGAGGGCGCCGGCTGGGCACCCGAATTCGACAGCTTGGTGCGCACGGCCTCGCTGGCCAGTGCCGCCCGCACGGCCTTGTTGATGCGCTCGATCTCGGCCGCGGGCGTGGCACGCGAGGTGAAGAGCGCATACCAGTTGTCAGAGTCCATGCCCTTGATGCCCATTTCCTCGAAGGTGCGCACCTCCGGCAGCAGGGGATGGCGCTTGGCTGCGGCGATGCCGATGGGGCGCAGTTGGCCCGAGCGCACGAAGCCAATGAGGCCAGGAATATCGCCAAAGAAGCCATCGACGTGGCCGGCAATCACATCGTTAAGAGCCGGTGCCGCGCCCTTGTAGGGCACGTGCAGCAGGTTGATGCGGGCAGCATCGTTGAGCTGCTCGGCCGCCAGGTGCGGCACGCTGCCGGTGCCGGAAGAGGCCATGGTCATCGGCTTGTTGGGGTTGGCGCGGGCGCCCGCCACGAACTCGGCACCGGTGGTCCAAGGCGACTTGGGGTTGACCACCAGCACCTCCACGTTGTTGACCACCAGGGACACCGGCGCCAAGTCACGCTGCGGGTCGTAGGCCAGCTTGTCGTACAGGGCCGGGTTGATGGCCACCGCGCCCACGCTGGTCAGCCACAGGGTGCTGCCGTCGGCCGGTGCCCGGATGACTGCATCGGCAGCCACGGCGCCGTTGCCGCCGGCCCTGTTCTCGATGACGACCGAGTGGCCCAGCTCCTTGGCCAGGCCCTCGGCCAGGGTGCGGGCCACGAAGTCGACCGGCCCGCCCGGCGGAAAGGCCACCAGGATGCGGGTCGACTTGGTCTGGGCCAGGGCAGAGGCGCTCAGCACCAGGCCGGCAGCGGCCAGGGCCAGGGTGCGGCGGGACCTTGAAAAAGCGTTCATGGGTGTCTCCTCGTTAAAAAAATGAAGGGGCTCAGTCGCAGCGCACGGACATGCCGCCGTCGACCACGATCTCGGTGCCGGTGACAAAGCGCGCCTCGTCCGAGGCCAGGTAGAGCGCGGCGTTGGCGGTGTCGCGGCCATCGCCCATGAAGGGCAGCGGAATGCGGGACTGGCGCTGCGCCAGCAGGGCTTCGACGTCACCGCCGGCGCGCTGACCGGCCAGCCGATGCTCCACCATGGGCGTGTGCAACTGGCCGGGCACCACGGTGTTCACGCGCAAACCCTCCTTGGCGTACTGCACGGCGAGCACCCGAGAGAACTGGATCACCGCGGCCTTGGTGGCGGCATAGGCAATCTGCGCGGCGCCCGTCCAGCGCAGACCCGAGGTCGAGGAAACATTCACGATGCAGCCGCCGCCCTGGGCCAGCATGAGGGGCACGGCATGCTTGCAGCTGAGGAACACGCTCTTGAGGTTGTGGTCGATCTGGGCATCCCAGACCTCTTCGCTCATCTCCACCGGCCCGCCCTTGGCCGAGCCGCCCACGTTGTTCACCAAAATATCCAGGCGGCCAAAGCGCGCGACGCAGGCTGCCACCGCTTGCGCGACCTGGTCGCTGTCCGTCACGTCGCAGACCCGGGCCTCGAACTCGCCGCCGGCCTGGGCCACCAGATCGGCGGTCTCGCGCATGCGCTCAAGGTCACGGTCCAGCCCCATCAGGCGTGCGCCCTCCTGGGCAAAGCGCACCGCAATCGCCCGGCCATTGCCCCAGCCCGGCCCGACCGAGCCCGCCCCGGTGACCAGCACCACCTTGCCTGCGAGTCGTCCTGTCTTTTGCTGTGTCATCTGTTGTGGTCCGTCTGTCGGGGCCAGGCACGGCCTGTAATGGCCGGATTATTGAGGGACACGCGCTTGCCATATGAGCATGGCTTCGATATCAGCTATGCTTTTTTCCTATGGTTAATCCGCTCTCTTTACTGGCCCGCCAGCCCAGCGCATAAAGGACCCACGCCATGGACCTCAAGCAATTGCAGTATTTCCTGGCGGTGGTCGAAGCCGGCGGCTTCAGCGCTGGCGCCACGGCACTGCAACTGGCGCAGTCCTCGCTGAGCCGCCAAATCGCCTTGCTGGAAACCGAGCTGGGCCAGCGCCTGCTGGTGCGCACGGGGCGCGGCGCCACCCCCACCGAGGCCGGCCTGGCCCTGCTGCCCCATGCCCGGCAGATGCTGGACATCGCCCGCAGGGCCCGCGATGAATTGCAAGAGATGGATGACAGCCCCTCGGGGCGCATCACCGTGGGCATGCCGCCGCGCGTGGCCCTGGGCCTGAGCGCCCCCCTGATCCAGGCCTTTCGCCAGCGCCTGCCGCGGGCGGTGGTGTCGGTGTCCGAGGCCTTGAGCATCCAGCTGCATGAACAACTCGTGGCCGGTCGGCTGGACATGGCCCTGCTGTTCGACCCGCCCTCCTCGCCCCTGCTCCGTTACCAGACCCTGATGCAGGAGCCCCTGATCCTGGTGGCACCGGCGCGGGGAGCAAGGCTGCCGGAGCGGCTGAGCCTGGCGGCCTTGCCGCGCTATCCGCTGGTGCTTCCCAGCCCACCCAATGCCATCCGCAGCCTGGTGGATGCCGCACTCAAGGCCCGGCATGTGGAGGTCACGGTGCTGGCGGAAGTGGGCGCCGTCAAGACCGTGCTGACGCTGGTGGCGCAGGGGGTGGGCTGCACCATCGTGCCGGCGAGTTCGCTGGCCCTGCTGGACGACCCGGCCAGCGTGCGGCACTGCCCCATCGGGCCGCCAGCCATCTTGAGCCGGCTGGTGCTGGCCACCCCCAAGGCCGGACCCCACACGCGATTGCGGCGTGAGACGGTGCAGCTGCTGCAGGCGCTGGACTTCAGGTCACCGGCCCCACGGGGTGCAGGCGCCCCATGAACAGCAGACCGGAACGGCAGACCGTGCCGTTCATGCAAGACCGCGAAGGCCAGGACCATCAGCTGGTGGCGATACAACTCGTCCAGTGCAAAGGGATGCCGCCGCCGCGCCACGGCGGAGAAAGTACCGGCCCGCACCGTGTCCACAAAGAATTCGAGATTCTCAAGCAGTCGCGACGCCCTATTTGCGTCCCACGCAAAAGTGTTTTGCGCAAACTCTGACTTGCGCGCTGTGGCTCTAGCAAACTAGCATGGCACTTTAAAATTTTTAGCGTTTAGAGCAAAGGACATTGATGACCACCCCGTACGCTGACATTCTTCTGCTGATCGATGGCGAATGGATTTCTGCCCGTGACCGGGCTTCTTCTGCCGTCGTCAACCCAGCCACGGGCCTTGAGATTGGGCGCGTTCCCCATGCCACGCGCGCGGACATGGAGCGGGCCATTGAATCGACTCAGCGAGGCTTTGAGGTCTGGCGCAACACCTCCGCTTACGAGCGTGCCAAGGTGCTTCGCAAGGCCGCCCAGCTGCTGCGCGAGCGCAGTGAAGACATCGCCCGCATCCTGACGACGGAGCAAGGCAAGCCGCTCTTTGAGGCCCGCTATGAACTCGGCAGCTCGGCCGATTACTTTGAGTGGTTCGCCGAGGAAGGACGCCGCGTTTACGGTCGCGTCATTCCCTCACGAAACTCCGCCGTGCAGCAGCTGGTCAAGAAGGAGCCCATTGGTCCGGTGGCGGCTTTTGCGCCTTGGAATTTCCCAGCCATCACGCCATCGCGAAAAATTGGCGCGGCGCTCGCCGCGGGCTGCTCCATCATCATCAAGCCAGGCGAGGAATGCCCGGCCACCGCGGTACAGATTGCCCGTGCTCTGCAGGACGCGGGCCTGCCACCGGGGGTGCTCAACGTCCTCTTCGGTGAACCGGCCGAGATTTCAGAGTTCCTGATCAACTCACCGGTGACCCGCAAGGTGTCATTCACAGGCTCGGTGCCGGTGGGACGCCACCTGTCCGCGATGGCGGGGCAAGCGCTCAAGCCCATCACCCTGGAGTTGGGTGGCCACGCGCCGGTCATCGTCTGCGAGGACGCTGATCTTGAGAAAACGGCACAGATCCTGGCGGCTGGCAAATTCAGGGGCACGGGCCAGATTTGCCTGTCCCCCACCCGCATCATGGTGCAGCGCAGTGTCCAAGAGGCTTTTCTCGCCCACTTTGTGAAAGCCACGCAGGCCTTGAAGGTCGGTAACGGCCTCGAAGCAGAGACCCGGGTCGGCCCCTTGTCCAATGAGCGCCGCATCAAGGCCATCGCCGAGATGGTGGCCGATGCGCGAGACAGGGGCGCGCGGGTGATGACCGGCGGCGAACGCGTGGCCTGCCCCGGGCTGTTCTGGCAGCCCACCATCTTGGCCGACGTGCCTGCAGATGCACTGGTCATGCATGAAGAACCCTTCGGCCCCATCGCCGTGGTGATGCCCTTCGACACCATCGACGATGCCATCCAAGAAGCGAACCGACTGCCTTATGGCTTGGCGGCCTACGGTTTCACCGAGTCGGCCCGCATCGCTGTGCGCCTGGGCAATGAACTGGAGGCCGGCATGATCGGTATCAACCACACACAGATGATCGTGTGCGAGCTCCCGTTTGGCGGTATCAAAGACAGCGGCCAAGGCTCGGAGGGCGGCGCAGAAGGCATTCAGAGCTACCTCACGACCAAATTCATCAGCCAGGTCTGAGCCCGCGATGGCGATTCCCCAGCTGATGCGTGCGGTGGGCTTCGAGAACTTCGGCCCTCCCTCGGTGCTCACGCCCATCCATGAACCCATCCCGGAAGTTCGTCCGAACGACCTGCTGGTGGAGGTCAAGGCCATCGGCGTGAACCGCGCCGACCTCAACCACCGCCAAGGTCGCTATGGCAAGAACCCGGACTTCGGCGACTCTCATCTCCTGGGCCTGGAGATCGCCGGCATCGTGGTGCGCCTGGGTCCTGAGGTAAACGGCTTCAAGCTCGGCGACAGGGTCATGGGCATCGTGGGCGGCGGCGCCTATGCCCAGTACGCGCGCATGGACGCTGGCATGGCCATGCCGGTGCCTGAATCGATGACGGATGTTGATGCCGCTTGCGTGCCTGAAGCCTTTGTCACCGCGCATCAGGCGCTCCTCCACCTGGGACAACTCGCACCGGGTGAGACTGTGCTGGTGCACGGTGCCGGCGGTGGCGTTGGTACGGCGCTGGTGCAACTGGCCCTGCTCGCCCAGGCGGGCATGCTGATCACCACCAGCAGCGCCGGCAAGCGCGAGCGGCTGCAGAAGATGGGCGTGCACTTGGCCATTGACTACGCCAGCCAAGATTTCCTTGAAGTGGTTTCCAGCGAGGTAGCAGGCGGGGCGGTTGATGTCATCGTGGATGTCGTCGGCGGCCCCAACCTGGACCGCAATGTCCGCTGCCTGCGCCCTGGCGGTCGGCTGATTCAGATTGGCGTGCAGGGCGGGGGCAAGGGCGAACTGCCGGTTGACCTCTTGCTGCAACGCCGACTGCGCATCGAAGGCACCGTGATGAAGTCAGTCACGCTGGCGGAAAAAAGGCGCATGAGCACCCGCTTCTGCGATCGCTGGCTGGAGCACCTGCGCAGCGGAGGCATCAGTCCGATGATGGACAAGACCTTCTCCCTGAGCGAGGCCGCACTGGCTCACCAATACATGGAAGAGGCGCAGCACTTTGGGAAGATCGTGCTCATCCCTTAAGCGCTTGCCAGATCTGAATTTTTTCGAGCAACCCCACCAACAGGAGACAACATGAACTATCGGCGACTAACCTTGGGCGCACTTGTGGCCTTCATGAGCGTTCACATGGGCGCCCTGGCGCAAGCGGACTATCCGAACAAGCCCATCACCCTCATCATCCCCTTTCCGCCCGGCGGTGTGACCGACGTGGTGGGCCGAGAGGTAGGACGCAACCTCACCAAGTACCTCAAGCAGTCGGTGGTGATCGAGAACCGCGCAGGGGCCAGCGGCAACATCGGCACACAGGCCCTGGCGCGCGCTCAGCCCGACGGCTATACCTTGGGCATCCTCACGGTGAGTGCCATGTCCATCGCACCGCACATCACCAAGAACCTGGGCTTCAGCCCGAGCAAGGATTTCACACCCATCACCAACGTCGTGCGCACCGACGGCGCCATCGTCGCGAACACCGGCACGCCCTTCAACACGGTGCAGGAATTGGTGCGCTTTGCCAAAGAAAATCCTGGCAAGGTCAACTACGCCAGCGTCGGCAACGGCTCCATCCCACACCTGACGGCGGAAATGTTTGCGCAGCAGGCTGGCGTGAACCTGTTGCATGTTCCCTACCGGGGTGCAGCGCCGGCCATGCAGGACCTGATGGCCAACCACATCAACCTGTCGTTTGAAACCTCTTTGGTGTCGGCCGTGAGCAACCTCTCCAGCGGGCGACTCAAGATTCTGGCCATCACGGGCCCGCAGCGTTCGCCGGCCGTGCCGAACGTGCCGACCGTGGCCGAATCAGGCTATCCCGGGTTCAGTGCCCAGGGCTGGTTCGGGCTGTTCGGACCGGCCAATCTGCCGCCCAGGGTGGTGGAGGCCTTGAACAAGGCCACCACCGATGCACTGCGCGACCCGGAGGTGATTGCCAAGTTTGAGAAGCTCGGCGTGATTCCCGACCCGCACACCCCTGCCTCTTTTGCCTCCTTCTTGCAGACAGAAGACCGGCGCTGGAGCGCCGTCAGTAAATCGCTGAACCTGCAGCTGGACTGACAGCTCGCCTGACCCCCTGAGTCGCAGCGGGCATCAAAGCGGCCAGGGGGCGGGGGTCAAGAAGGGCAGCATTGCGGTGGTTGACGGCCTACGCTGTCGAGCGGGTTCATCGAGCCGCAGCCCGCATCAGCGCAGCCTGGCTTGCCACAGTCGGAGCTGCTTGATCGTTTGACAATGCAAGCCCTTTACGTTTGAAGTGTTCACCTCACCGCATGAAGATCGCTACCTGGAACGTCAACTCACTGGCCATCCGCCTGCCTCAGGTGGTGGAATGGCTGTCTGCCCACCCGGTGGACCTGTTGTGCCTGCAAGAGCTCAAACTCACTGAGGACAAGTTCCCGCTCGAAGCCTTGCAGGCTGCAGGCTACGGCCATTGCGCCGTGTTTGGCCAGAAGACCTACAACGGCGTGGCCATTCTCAGCCGGCATCCGCTGGAGAACGTGCACCGCAACATCGCAGGCTTCGAGGACGAGCAGGCCCGTGTGGTGGCCGCCACGGTGCACACACCGGCCGGGCCGCTGCGGGTGGTCAATGGCTACTTCGTCAACGGCCAGGCGCCGGGCAGCGACAAGTTCGCCTACAAGATGCGCTGGCTGGACGGGCTGCGCCAGTGGCTGGGCCAAGAGATGACCCTGGGCGCGCCGCTGGTGCTGGTGGGCGACTTCAACATCACGGCCGATGACCGCGACACGCACGATCCCGAGGGCCTGCGCGAGACCATCCACCACACCAGCGAGGAACGCGAGCAGTTCCAGGCCCTGCTCTCGCTGGGCCTGGTCGATGCCTTCCGGCTGTTCGAGCAGCCTGAGAAAAGCTACTCCTGGTGGGATTACCGTGAGATGGCTTTCAGGCGCAACAAGGGCCTTCGGATCGACCACATCCTGGTGAGCCAGGCGCTGCAGCCCCGCGTGCGCAGCTGCGTGATCGACCGCGCACCCCGCAAGAACGAGCGGCCCAGCGACCACACCCCTGTGGTGGTGGAGCTGGACCTGTACTGAGGATTACTCGAGCCCGAGTTCCTGGATCTTGCGCGTGATGGTGTTGCGGCCGATGCCCAGCTTCATGGCCGCCTCGATGCGGCGGCCCCGCGTGTTGACCAGTGCGGTCTGGATCAGCTTGGACTCAAAGCGGCGTGTCAGCACGTCCCACACATCGGTCTGACCCGAGGCCAGCAAGGACAAAGCCTCGGCCTCCAGCCCGTTTTCCCAACCATGGCCCACCGCGGCCACCGCCGACCAGGCGGTGCTGGATGCACCGACCAGGGGCATGGCAGACGCCGCATGCACCGACGCAGCAGCAGACGGCGCTGCAGCCGGTACCAACAACGGCCCGGCCTCGTGTGAGGCAGCAGCCTCGACGGCCAGCTCAGCCACGGGCTGCGCATGGATTTCGGACGCGCCCAAGACCTCGGGCGGCAGGTCCTTGGCATCGATCACCTGGGCAGGTGCCATGACGGTGAGCCAGTGGCAGATGTTCTCGAGCTGGCGCACGTTGCCCGGAAAATCGAACAGGCACAGCTGGTGCAAGGCCGCATCGGCGATGCGCTTGGGCTCCACCCCCAGTTGCTGGGCGCTTTGCTGCAGGAAATGGCGGGTCAGGCCGGGCACATCTTCGCGGCGCTCGCGCAGCGCCGGCAGGCGCAGACGGATGACATTAAGGCGATGGAACAGGTCCTCGCGAAAGCCACCGTCCTTGACGCGCTGCTCCAAGTCCTGGTGCGTGGCGGCAATGACGCGCACATTGGCCTTGATGGCACTGTGTCCGCCCACGCGGTAGAAGTGCCCATCCGAGAGCACACGCAGCAGGCGGGTCTGCAGATCAAAGGGCATGTCCCCGATCTCATCGAGGAACAGTGTCCCGCCCTCGGCCTGCTCGAAGCGGCCTCGGCGCATGGTCTGCGCGCCGGTGAAGGCGCCACGCTCATGGCCGAAGAGCTCGGACTCCAGCAGGTCCTTCGGGATGGCCGCGGTGTTGATGGCGATGAAGGGTCCGGACGCACGCGGTGAATGCTTGTGCAGCGCGCGCGCAACCAATTCCTTGCCGGAGCCGGACTCGCCCGTGATCATCACGGTGACATTGCTCTGCGAAAGCCGCCCGATGGCGCGGAACACGTCCTGCATGGCAGGCGCTTGGCCGAGCATCTCCGGGGCTTCTGCCATGCGCTCCACAGCCACCTGCTC
The DNA here is from genome assembly GCA_027486255.1 of Comamonadaceae bacterium. Classification (GTDB taxonomy): domain Bacteria; phylum Pseudomonadota; class Gammaproteobacteria; order Burkholderiales; family Burkholderiaceae_C; genus Polaromonas. The sequence goes on along the minus strand of JAIXPL010000075.1, from coordinate 2,712 downwards.
GCGCTGGCTTTCCTCCACCGCACGGCGAATGAGCTCCACCGCACGGGGCAAATCGAAGGGCTTGGGCAGGTACTCGAAGGCACCGCCCTGGAAGGCAGACACCGCGCTGTCGAGGTCGGAAAACGCCGTCATGATGATGACGGGCAGGCCCGGCAAGCGCGACTTGACCTTCTCCAGCAGCTCCAGGCCCGAGCCGCCAGGCATGCGGATGTCGCTCACCAGCACCTGAGGTGCATCCTCGTCGGAGGCGGCATCGAGCGCAGAGAGCACCTCCCGCGGGTTGGTGAAACTGCGCGTGGGCAAGCCCTCGCGCAGCAAGGCCTTTTCCAGGACAAAGCGGATGGACTGGTCATCGTCCACGATCCAGATGGGCTTCATGCGGCTGGGGTCCTATCTCTCTTGGGGCGTGGCTGGCAAAGGGAGAACTTCAAGGCAATGGAATCAGAATCTTGAAATCCGTGCGGCCCGGGACGCTCTCGCATTCGATCAGGCCATGGTGTTGCTGCACGAAGGTTTGCGCCAGCGTCAGCCCCAGGCCAGACCCACCGTCTCGTCCTGATACCAGGGGATAGAAGATGCGGTCCTTGATCGAGTCGGGCACGCCCGGCCCGTTGTCGATGACATGCAATTCCAGTGCCAAGCGATAGCGCTGCTTACCAAAGGTCACCTGCCGGGCGATGCGGCTGAGAAAGGTGATCTCGGCACTGCCTGCGGCCACCTGTTCGGCCAGGGCCTGGGCGGCGTTGTGCGCGATGTTGAGCACCGCCTGGATGAGTTGCTCGCGGTCGCCGCGGAATTCAGGAATGGAGGTGTCGTAGTCGCGCACCACCTTCAGCCCCCGCGGAAACTCGGCCAGGATCAGGCTGCGCACGCGCTCGCAGACCTCATGGATGTTCACGTCGCCCACCAGGTGCGGGCGGCGATGCGGGGCCAACAGGCGGTCCACCAACGACTGAAGCCGGTCGGCCTCGTGAATGATGACCTGCGTGTACTCGATCAGCTCGCGCGAGTCGATCTCCATCTGCAGCAGCTGCGCGGCGCCGCGGATGCCACCCAGAGGGTTTTTGATCTCATGGGCCAGGTTACGAATCAATTCCTTGTTGGCCTGGGCCTGGTCGACCAGCCGTTCCTCGCGGTCCTGCTTGGCCTGCTGCTCCAGCGGCAGCAATTCGACCACCACCTCACCGGGCACATCGGTCTGGGCCACCACCACGTGCACCGGCAAAGGCTCATAGCTCACGCGCTTGAGCCAGGCGTCGTAGCGCAGGGCGGCAAATTCATTGCTGCCCGCCCCTTCAAGCGCACCCTGCAGGATGTGCGGCTCGGTGAAACAGTCGGACAGCGGCTGGCCTTCAATCATGCGCCGGGACATGCCCAGCGCATCTTCCAGTGCCGAGTTGGCGAAGACGACCGTGCCATCCAGGCGGACCACGGCCACCAGCGTGGCCAGCAGGTCAAAGGCCTGAAAGCGAACAGGCGGGATGGGGGGCAAAGTCTTGGAGCTCAAGCGAGCCATTTTGACTGATCCTTGGCCTTGAGCTTTGCAAGGGCCACGCCAAGCTGGGGACTGGGCTCAGGGGTCTCAGGGGGTGGCGGCCAGAGCCGCTGGGGCCAGGCGAGCCAGTTCCCGACGCAGACTGGCCACGTCACTTTGCTGGCGAACCAGTTCTTCCCTCATCGCCTGCACACGGTCGAGGTAGCGCTGATGGTTGCGCCCCTCGATGCCTTGCTTGTCAGGCTCGCCTTGCTTGAACTCGGCCTGCAGTTGGGCCAGGCGTGTCTCGGCCTTGCGCAACTCGGCCTCCAGGATGGCCCGGGCATCGGTGTCTCGGGCACGCTGCTGAGCCGCGTCAATGCGGCTGTCTGGACGGCCCTCCCCGGCAGATCGGCCCTCCATGCGCACAGCAGGTGGAGGCGGGGCCTGCCTGCGCGTTCCTTGCGCGGCAGGCAGCACGGTCACGGCGGGCAGGTCGAGCGCCTGGCAATCGCGCCCCTGGGCCAGGCGGGCGTCGTTGGTGTACTCATTGCCGCAGCGGAACACGGTGGCCTGCCCCCAGACGGGCCAGACCGCCAGCCCCAGGCCGGTCAGCAGGCTTAATGCTCGCAGACAGGACGGGAACACACGGGACTGGAGAATGGGGAGCCACAGCACATCAGGCAGTATGGCGCCGCACGCATCCAAACCCAAGCGCGGCAGGGGCTTCAAGCGTGAGCAATTGCGTCCGAGCCCAAAAAAAAGGACGGCAAGCCGTCCTTTTTGGGGTGCCTTCCGAAGAAGGCGCACTGCAGGCTGATTACAGCGAGTAGTACATGTCGTACTCGACCGGGTGCGGAGCCATGCGGAAACGCGTGACTTCGCCCATCTTCAGCTCGATGTAGGCATCGAGCATGGAGTCGGTGAACACACCACCCTTGGTGAGGAAGGCGCGGTCTTTGTCGAGGTACTCCAGGGCCTGGTCCAGGCTGTGGCAGACGGTCGGCACCAACTTGTCCTCTTCCGGGGGCAGGTGATACAGGTCCTTGGTGGCGGCCTCGCCCGGGTGGATCTTGTTCTCCACGCCGTCCAGACCCGCCATCATCAGTGCCGAGAAGCACAGGTAGGGGTTGGCCGAAGGATCGGGGAAGCGTGCCTCGATGCGGCGGCCCTTGGGGTTGGCCACATAGGGGATGCGGATCGATGCCGAGCGGTTGCGCGAGGAGTAAGCCAGCTTG
>JAIXPL010000059.1 GCA_027486255.1 Comamonadaceae bacterium | reverse complement strand
CCCAGCTGATGCGCTGGTACTGGCCGTTGACAAGCTTCATGGGGTACTTCAGGCGGTATTCGCCGTGCGCGTTGTCGCGCACCGCTGCGCCCTTGGCGCAATGCGAACCCAGGTTGATCGGGGAGTCGAACACGGGCTCCTGGCGGACCCAGACGCCGTTCTCGACCACCGCGTCGATCGCGCAGCCCACCGAGCAGTGGGTGCAGACGGTGCGCTTGACCTCGATCTTGCCCTTGCCTTCAAGGGCTGCGCCGGAGCCGGCTTCGGCCTTCTTGACCAGAGTCAGGGACGTGGCCGCCAGGCCGGCACCCACGCCCAGGCCGGAGCGGCGCAGGAAGCCACGGCGATCCATGGTGGGCACGGCGTGCGCCAGGCCCCGCTGCAAGCGTTGCACGAGGTGCGATGAAGAGCCGCCGGAGGCAGCGCTGGATTTCTTGGTCAACAACATAGGGTTCTCCGAGGACCAGGGATCAGATGCGGGTGGTCTTGAGGTAGCGCTGGACGTGCTCGCTCAAGTGGTAGCCGCCACCCTTCTCCGGAGGAGCGATCACCGGGGCGGCCGGCGAGGCTTGACGTGCGGCGGGCAGCAGGCTGGCCACGGCGGCCAGCGCGCCGGCAGTGCCCGCACCGGCAAACACGGCGCGCCTGGAAAGGGAGGAAGAAGTGTGTTTCATGGGTATTCCTGAAAACGGAGACGGTCTCTTAGCGAACACAATGTACCCCATCCCTTCATGGGTATACAACTAGGGAAAGTCGCATGGGAAACAGGTCTGGCTCAGCCAATTGAAAAAAATTGACGAGGTCTTTGCACTTTCATCAATCGAGCATGTCAAAGCCCTGCTGCTCCACCGCCAGGAAAGCCAGGGTGAAGGCAGCCAGACTGGCGTAGAAGCGGGCTCTGGGGTGGGCAGCCAGGGCATCACACATGTCCTGGGCCCAGGGCTGCACATGGCGAGCGTAGAACTCGCGCTGCCGAGTCAAGTTGGCGACAGCCACGTCGTCGCCGGCGATCAGGTAGCGCATGACCTCGCAGACGCAGGCGAAGTGATCCTCGGTTTCCGGCAGCAACTCGTCGCGGGCCAAGCCCAGGGCGGCCAGGTCTTCGCGCAGCTGGACCAGGGGCCGCTCGTTGAGAAAGCCGCTGAGGTAATGGGATCCAAAAAGGTAAATCTCGGGCTTGCCCAGCCCGCCAAACAGGGCTTCATGCTCGGCGGCGATCTCCGCGTCGGAAAGAGCCTGGCAGGTGCTCACCAACTCGCGCCAGGGCGCCTCCAGAAAGCCCCCGGCCGTGGGCGCATCCGTGGGTGCGGCGCGCAGGGAGGCCAGGAAATCGGGCGCCGGCGGAGCGTAGTACAGCTGGGCCAGCAAACCGTACAGGTCAGCGCGGGCGGTTTCCTCATCCAGAGCGGAAGAGGAGCCTGAAAGCTCGGTCATAGGTCGGTGATCCGGGTTTCGTTGTCGGCGGTGTAGACGTCGATCACTCGGCAATCCCCACACATCTTCAGGCGCTCCAGGGCTTTGCCCTGGAACATCGGGTGGCCGCCCAGCCGGCCGAGCATGGCCTCGATGCCTTGCAGGGTGCCAAAGGGCTTGCCGCAGCGGATGCACCCGAAAGGCTCGGTCTCATGCAGGACGCGGGCCTGCCTGCGCTCGGGCGCCAGCGACAGGCGAGGCTGCAGGCTGATCGCCTGTTCGGGGCAGGTGCTGACACACAGGCCACACTGCACGCAGTTCTTCTCGATAAAGCGCAGCTGCGGCCGCTCGGTGTTGTCCTGCAGCGCACTGGCCGGGCAGGCGCCAACGCAGGACAGGCACAGGGTGCACTTCTCGGCGTTCACAGCGATGCTGCCCAGGGGCGAGCCTGGCGGCAGGTTGATCACCTCGGGGCGCAGGCGGGCCTGCTCGATCAGGTGGTCCAGGGCCAGCTCCAGCGTGGGGCGCTTGTCGGGCAGCACCGCAAAGCGCGCCGCCAGGTCCGGCACGGCACCCAGGCGCTTGGGCAACAGAGCCAGGTGTTGGTCCAAGTCGGTGGGGTGGCTGGCGCGCAGCAGGCTCAAATGCACGCCTTCATAGCCCAGGCCGGTCAGGATGGCCTGGGCCACATCCATTTGCTGCTGCAGCGCCTCCAGGTACTGCGGGGCCTCCTCGTCAGTGGACAGCACGGCCACGTGACGCGCCCCGCCGGCCACGGCCGAGAGCCACAGGTCCATGCCGGTGCTGGCGGTGTGCCACAGGGCCACCGGAATCACCTGGGCCGGCACACCCTGGGCTGCGCCCACGCGGGCAGCGCGGCCGAGTTCCTCAATCAGGGCCTGACCCCGCTCCTGCGAGTGCAGCAAGAGCACCGCATCGCGGCCACCGGCGCGCGCATAGGCGCCCAGCAGAGTCTTGATTTTGCGGCCCTGCTCATCGGGTGCGGGGTAGGCGTAGGTCAGCGCGCCGGTGGGGCAGGCCGTGGTGCAGGCGCCGCAGCCCACGCACAGCTTGGGATTGACCACGATCTGCTGGCGCGCTTTGTCCGAACTCACGGCCTCGGCCGAGCAAATGTCGATGCAGGCGCTGCAGCCCACGGTCTGGTTGCGGCTGTGCGCGCAGAGCTTGGACTTGTAGGCAAAGAACTTGGGTTTTTCGAATTCGCCCACCAGGCCACGCAGCTTGATCACGGTGTCCAAGCGCGCCTCGGCCGAGGCCCCGGGCGGCAGGTGCAGGTAGCCCTGGGGCTTGGCGTGCTGCAGGAAGGCGGGCTGCTCGCGCAGGTCCAGCACCAGGTCAAAGCTCTCCTTGGAGGAAACTGGCGAGCGGGCGAAGTCGATGGCCCCGGCCGCATCGCAGGCCTTCACGCAGGCGCGGTGACCGCGGCAGGCCTCCAGGTTGACCTGGTAATCAAAGCCAATGGCGCCTTCCGGGCAGGCGGCAATGCAGGCATTGCAGCGGGTGCAGAGGTCCAGGTCGATGGGGTTGTCCTGGCTCCAGGCCAGCTCGAAGGCGCCCAGCCAGCCGCTCAAGCGATCGATGCGCCCGGCCAGCACCGGATGCCGGCGGGCCTGCGCCCCCGCGCCGCCCTGTGCAAAAAGCGTGACCTGCAGCACATCGCCCAGGCTGGCTGCCAGGCGCTCGGCCTCGTCCAGGCCGCCGATCACCAGCAGCCGACCCTGGCTCTGGTAGCTCACAGTGGCCACGGGTTCGGGTTCGGGCAGGCGGGCGGCGGCCAGCAGGGCCGCCATCTTGGGCGTGGCGGCGCGGCCCTCGCGGCTCCAGCCGGCGGTCTCGCGGATGTTGACAAAGCGCATCGGTGCCCAGGAACCGCCGCCGGAGGGCCGCTCGGTCTGATCGGCCAGTTCGGTGAACAAGGCCTGCTCTTGGGTGCAGGCCACTACCAGGGACTGGCCTTGCTGCAGGGCCTGCTGGAAGGCGCCGGCCTCGCGCCGGCACAGGCTGGTGTGGGCCTTCAGCGGCTCATCGAGCGCCGTCCCCAGGGCCTTGGGGTCCAGGGGCAGGGTCTTGTTGCAATCGCAGATCAGGGTCGGCATCAGGACAATTTGGTTCAGGTGCCGGTTCGGCATCGGGTCGCCACTGTGCCACGGATTCTGCAGCCGGGTCGGAAAGAACGATCTTTTTCCCAGCGTCCTGCTCAGCTTGGGACTTGTCCTTGTCGTCTTTGGGAAACAGGCCCAGGAATTCGGCACTGGCCAAGGAGCGCAGCATGCGCTCGGGCAGCGGGTCGGGCAGGCCGTAGTCGTCGATGTAGATGTCCAGGCCGTCCATCACATTGAAGTGCGGGTCCGCGAACAACTTCTTCATGGCGGCGTTGCGTACCTCGGGCGCCACATCGCTGGCCGCAAAGCGGCTGAAGTCCGAATCGGGCGTGAGCTCGGCCACCTCCTCCAGGGTGGGCGGCGGGGCTGCAGGCTGGGGCTCCTGCGGCTCGGCGGCTTGTACCGCCGGCACGGGCGCAGGCAGGTCCGGGGCGGGCGGGGGCGGCGGCGGCTCGACCACCGGCCGGCCGGCCTGCACATCGAGCTTGCGCTGCGACCAGCGGCCCAGGAAACCGTCAGCCATGGCCACCACCCTTGTGGGGCTTGTCGGTGGAGACGGAGGCCGGCTGGCCAAAGCGGTCCTGCAGCGGCTGGAAGCTCACCGGGCGCTTGCGCTTTTTCTCCTCGGGCACGTAGTGGGCCTCGGCGAAGGCCCGCATCCAGGCCACCACCTCGTCCGGAGCGGGCACCTGCTCGACCATTTCCTGGGCGTCGAGCCAGCGGCCGGCGTCGTGGTAACTGAGGGTGACGATCTCGGGCCGCGCCAGCGGCTCATCGGCCACCCCAGGCTCCTCCTCCATGCGCCACATCACGAACCAGCAAGGCGCGGGGGTGGTGATGTTGAGGTAGTAGCCCTCGGCGTCGTGGCTGTAGAGCTCGACCTTCAAGCCCGCATACCGCCAGAGCTGGGTGTGGCCATCGTCCTGCAGCAGCGTGGGGCTGGCGCCCGGGGCGTCATCGATCTCGACCGCATGCAGGCTCCAGCGGTGCGACTGCCAGGGGTTGTCCAGCACGTCCCGGCGCATCACCACCGCCACCTGCACGCTCGGCCGCGTCATGGCGTGATCCTCGCCGCGCAGAACTTGAACTCGGGAATCTTGCCGAAGGGGTCGAGCGCGGAATTCGTGAGCAGGTTGGCCGCCGCCTCGGCATAGGCAAAGGGCATGAACACCGCACCGTCGGGTGTGCCATCGTCCCGGCGCACAGGGCACTGCACCTGCCCGCGGCGCGTGGACAGGCTCACTTGCTGGCCCGGCTGCAAACCCAGGCGGGCCATCTCGCGGCTGTTGAGCGAGCAGGTGGCTTCAGGCTCGATCGCATCGAGCACGCTGGCGCGGCGGGTCATGCTGCCGGTGTGCCAGTGCTCGAGCTGGCGGCCGGTGATCAGCACCAGCGGGTAGTCCTGGTCGGGCAGCTCGTCGGCGTGAATGAAGTCGGCCGGCACCAGGTGCACACGGCCATCGGACGTGTCGAAATGCTCGGTGAAAACGATGGGCTGGCCCGGGTCATCCTCGGACAGGCAGGGGTAGGTGACGCTGGACTCGCGCTCCAGGCGCGCCCAGCTGATGCCCGCGATGCTGCTGTGCATGGCCTGGCGCATTTCCTCGTAGACCTGGGCCACGCCATGGTGCTCGCCGGTGTAGGTCCAGCTCAAACCCATCTGCTGAGCCATTTGCTGGATGATCCAGAGGTCGGCCCGCGCATCGCCCGGCGCCTCCAGGGCTTGGCGGCCCAGCTGCACCATGCGGTCGGTGTTGGTGACGGTGCCGGTCTTCTCGGGCCAGGCGGTGGCGGGCAGCACCACGTCGGCCAGCCAGGCCGTCTCGGTGAGGAAGATGTCCTGCACCACCAGGTGTTCCAGGCTGGCCAGGGCCTGGCGTGCGTGGTGAAGGTCCGGGTCGCTCATGGCCGGATTCTCACCCATGACATACAGCCCCCGCACCTTGTGCGGGTCGCTGCCTTCGGCCAGCGCCTTGTCCATGATCTCGGTGACGGTGTAGCCCGGCGTGGCATCGAGCCGCTGGCCCCAGAAGTCCTCGAACCAGGCATGCGCCTGGGCGTTGTTCACCCGCTGGTAGTTGGGGAACATCATGGGAATCAGCCCGGCGTCGCTGGCGCCCTGCACATTGTTCTGGCCGCGCAGCGGATGCAGGCCCGAGCCGGGCTTGCCGATCTGGCCCGTGACGGTGACCAGGGCAATGAGGCAGCGCACGTTGTCGGTGCCATGGATGTGCTGGCTCACGCCCATGCCCCAAAGAATCATGGCGGACTTGGCGGTGGCAAAGGCACGCGCCACCTCGCGCAGGGTCGGGGCCGGGATGCCGCAGATGGGCGCCATGGCCTCGGGGCTGTAGGCCTTCACGCGCTCGCGCAAGACCTCGAAGTTGGCCGCGCGGCGGGCAATGAAGTCGGGGTCGGTCAGGCCCTCCTCGATCACGGTGTGGATCAGGGCGTTGAGCATGGCCACATCGGTGTCGGGCTTGAACTGCAGCGTGCGCCAAGCCTGGCGGCCGATGTCGGTGATGCGGGGGTCGGCCAGCACCAGCTTCTTGCCGGCCTGGGTGGCGTTTTTCATCCAGGTGGCCGCCACCGGGTGGTTGGCCGTGGGGTTGGAGCCGATAACCAAGATGAGCTCACTGTGCGCGACGTCGCTCACCTGGTTGCTCACCGCCCCCGAACCCACGCCTTCGAGCAGGGCCGCCACGCTGGAGGCGTGGCACAGGCGGGTGCAATGGTCCACGTTGTTGCTGCCAAAGCCGGTGCGCACCAACTTCTGAAAAAGGTAGGCCTCCTCGTTCGTGCCCTTGGCCGAGCCAAAGCCAGCCAGGGCCTTGGGGCCATGCGCATCGCGCAGTCGCTTGAGGCCTCCGCCGGCCAAGTCCAGGGCCTCCTCCCAAGAGGCCTCGCGGAACACCTGCGTCCAGTCGGCCTCGCCTCGGCTCAGGCGCTCGAGAAGAGCCGGGTCCTTGGCCACGCCGTCGCGGCGCACCAGGGGCTGTGTCAGGCGCTGCGGGTGGTGCGCGTAGTCAAAGCCGAAGCGCCCTTTCACGCACAGGCGCCCATGGTTGGCCGGGCCGTCGCGGCCTTCCACGCTCACGATCCGCTTGTCCTTGATCTGGTAGGTCAGCTGGCAGCCCACGCCGCAGAAGGGGCAGACCGAGTCGACTTTCTTGTCGACCCGCTGCGAGCCGATCTGGGTTTTGGGCATCAGCGCCCCCGTGGGGCAGGCCTGCACGCATTCGCCGCAGGCCACGCAGGAACTCTGGCCCATGGGGTCGGCCAGGTCGAACACGATCTGGCTGTGCGCCCCCCGCAGGGCGTAGCCGATCACGTCATTGACCTGCTCTTCACGGCAGGCGCGCACGCATCGATTGCACTGGATGCAGGCGTCGAGGTTCACCGCCATGGCCGGGTGCGAGAGATCGGGCGCCGGCTGCTCGCGCCGAAGGGCCTGAAGCTCGGGGCGCGCCTGCACGCCCAGGCGGTCGGCCCAGTCGCTGAGCTCGCCGTGCTGCAGGGATTCGTCGCGCTCGAGCCAGCGGTAGCCCTGCTCGGGCATGTCCGAGAGCAGCATCTCCAGCACCATCTTCTGGCTCTTGCGGGCACGTTCGCTCGTGGCCTGCACCTCCATGCCCGGCTTCACCGCGCGGCAGCAGCTGGGGGCCAGCGTGCGTTCGCCCGCAATCTCGACCACACAGGCGCGGCAATTGCCGTCGGGCCGCAGGCCTTCGGTGAAGCACAGGTGGGGAATGGCCACGCCCGCACGCTGGGCGGCAGTGAGGATGGTCTCGCCTTCAAAGGCCTGGACGGGCTGGCCGTCGAGCTTGAACTCGATGGCCTGGGGCCGCAGGCGGGAGGTGTCCAGAGGGGCGTTCATGGGGCAACTCCGATCTCGTGGCTGAAGTGCTTGAGCACGCTGCGCACCGGGTTGGGCGCAGCCTGGCCCAGGCCGCAGATGGACGCATCGCCCATCACCTGGCTGAGGTCTTCCAGCGTGGCGGCATCCCAGCCGGGCGCGGCCATGAGCTGGGCGGCCTTGGCCGTGCCCACGCGGCAAGGGGTGCACTGGCCGCAGCTCTCGTGCGCAAAAAACTTCATCATGTTCAAGGCGGCGTCCCGTGCCCGGTCTTGCTGGCTGAGCACGATGACCGCCGCTGAGCCAATGAAGCAGCCGTGCGGCTGCAGGGTGTCGAAATCCAGCGGAATGTCCGCCATCGCGGCGGGCAAGATGCCCCCCGAGGCGCCCCCAGGCAGGTAGGCGTAGAGCTCATGGCCCTCGGCCATGCCGCCGCAGTACTGCGCCACCAGCTCGCGCAGCGTGATGCCGGCTGGCGCCAACTTGACGCCGGGCTGCCGCACGCGCCCGCTCACACTGAAGGAGCGCAGGCCTTGGCGGCCGTTCGCACCAAAAGAGGCAAACCACTGCGCGCCGCGCTCGACGATGTCGCGCACCCAGTACAGCGTCTCGAAGTTGTGCTCCAGCGTCGGGCGGCCGAAGAGGCCGACCTCGGCAATGTAGGGCGGGCGCATGCGGGGCTCGCCGCGCTTGCCCTCGATGCTCTCGATCATGGCCGACTCTTCACCGCAGATGTAGGCGCCGGCGCCGCGCCGCAATTCGATGCGCGGCAGCGCACAGGGCGGGTCGGCCTGCAACTTGGCCAGCTCGGCGGCCAAGAGGCGGCGCGCGTCGTGGTACTCGTCGCGCAGGTAGATGTAGACCGCCTCGCAGCCCACCACGGTGGCGGCGATCAGCATGCCCTCCAGGAAACGGTGCGGGTCGCGCTCAAGGTAGGTGCGGTCCTTGAAGGTGCCGGGCTCGCCTTCGTCGATGTTCACGGCCATCAATCGCGGCGCAGCTTGCCCGCGCACGATGCGCCACTTGCGGCCGGCCGGAAAACCCGCGCCGCCCAGGCCGCGCAGGCCAGAGTCTTCCATGGCCCGGATCAGAGCCTCGGCAGGCATGTCGCCCGACGCGATGCGCGCGGCCAGGGCGTAGCCGCCCCGGGCACGGTAGGCTGCCAGGTTCACGGCCACTGGCTCGGTGGCGGGCACGCCCAAGGTGATGCTTTG